>DATLOL010000153.1:0-18915 GCA_035536275.1 Thermoanaerobaculia bacterium | reverse complement strand
TCCGTGGCGCGGCGGGCACCCGCCCCCCCACCCCCCCCGGCGGGCTCACCCCCGCCGCTCCACGGGTGTTGCGGGAGGAGCTCGAGTTCGGGTTGGACCGGGTGGAGACCTACCGCCGGTTCGATGAGTCGGTGCGGGCCTGCAAGCGCTCGCTGTTGCGCTTCCTCATCACCGCGCGCGAGGAGGGGAAGCACGTGGCCGGATACGGCGCGCCGTCCAAGGCGAGCACGCTCCTGAACTACTGCGGCGTGCGCACGGACCTGATCGACTACACCGTCGATCGCAGCCCGCACAAGCAGGGACGGTTCATCCCCGGCGCGCGCATCCCCATCGGCCCTCCCGAGGAGATCGCCGCCACGCGGCCCGACTACGTCCTGCTGTTCGCGTGGAATCTCCGCCATGAGGTCATGAGCCAGATGGCGCATGTCCGCGAGTGGGGCGGGAAGTTCGTGATCCCCGTGCCGCTGACGGAGGTGGTGGATTGAAGCTGATCGAGACGCCGATCGCCGGCGCCTACATCGTGGAGCTCGAGCCGCACTACGACGAGCGCGGTTTCTTCGCCCGCACGTACAGCGACGACGTGTTCGGCGATCTGCTGCCCCACATCGCGCAGTCGAACGCGTCATTCAATCCCCGCCGCGGGACGCTGCGCGGGCTGCACTACCAGAGGGAGCCGCACGGCGAGAAGAAACTGGTGCGCTGCACCCGCGGCGCGATCTTCGACGTCATCGTCGATCTCCGCACGGCCCGCTGGTTCGCCGTGGAGCTGACCCAGGACAACGGGCGCATGGTGGTCATCCCCGAGGGGATCGCGCACGGATTTCAGACGCTGGAGGACGCGAGCGAGGTGAGCTACCACATCTCCCGCGCCTACGAGCCGCAGGCGGCGGCGGGCGTGCGGTGGAACGACCCCACGCTCGGCATCCGCTGGCCGCTCGAGGTCACGGTGATCTCCGAGCGCGATCTCGCCCTGCCGGAGCTCTCCCGATGACGGACCAGTCGCTGAAGATCGTCGGCGCCGACGAGGCCACGCGCGCGCGGATCATCGCGGCGCTGCAGCAGTTCGAGCTGCTTCCGGAGCGCCGCTTCACCACCGTGCGCGACGACGTCACCGGACCGATCGTCGATGCGTTGCATGCATCGCTGGACGTGGTCCGCAAAGAGCTGAGCAATGGACTGGTCTTCGAGTTCCCGTATCGATCGAAGATCGCGCGCGACTTCGTCATGTCGGTTCCGGAGAAACCCGATCACGTCTGGGAGCCGCAGACCACGAAGCTGCTTCTGCACCTTTCCGCCGGCGCCTCGCACGTCGTGATCGGCGGCGCGTACTTTGGCGACCAGGCCATCCCGGTGGCACATGCCATGCGCGGGCGCGGCGTCTGCCACGCGTTCGAGCCGAACCGCGAGATGGCGGCGATGCTGTCGCGGAACGCGGCGCTGAACGCGCTCGACAACGTGCGCGTGCATCCGCTGGCGCTCTGGTCCGACGACACGTCTCGCCTCGCATTCGTCGGAGACGACGCGTACGCGAGCACGGTGGCCTGTGGAGCGGCGGCCGCTCCACAAGACGACGGTGTGCCGACGACCACCATCGACTCCTACGCGGCAGCCTCCGGCATCGACCGCTTCGACCTGATCATGCTCGACCTCGAGGGCGGAGAGCTGAACGTGCTCCGCGGCGCGGAGGGGCAGTTGTCGCGGCACGCACCGCACGTGGTATTCGAGGTCCACCGGTCGTACGTCGACTGGTCGCACGGACTGCACAACACGGACATCGCGCGCTGGCTGGCCTCGTTCGGCTACACGCTCTTCGCCATTCGCGACTTCCAGTCGAACTACGACCTGAGCGGCCGTCCCGTGGAGCTGGTCCCGGCCGACACCGCGTATCTCGAGGGTCCGCCGCACGGACTGAATCTGCTGGCCATCAAAGACACGTCGATCATCGAGAACGAGCACTTCGAGATTGTCCCGAACGTGAGCTCGAAGCTGCTGCTGCACCGCGATCCGAAACTGCACCATCCCCGAGGCGGGCTGTGATCACGGTTCTGGGCGCATCGGGATTCGTCGGGTCGGAAGTGGTCCGTCACCTGGAGCGCAGCGGCGCCGACTTCGACGCTCCCCCGCGCGACGCCGATCTCAGGGGACGCGACCTCGGCCACGTCATCTACTGCATCGGCCTGACCTCGGACTTTCGCGAGCGGCCGTACGACACGGTCGACGCGCACGTCTGCAAGCTCCTCGAGATTGTCAGGAACTGCACGTTCGAGTCGCTGGTCTACACCTCCTCGACGCGCCTGTACATCGGCGAGGAAGGGGTTGGGCGCGAGGACAACGACCTGCGCGTGAATCCGCTGCAGCCCGAGGACATCTACAACCTCTCCAAAGCCACGGGCGAGTCGATCGCGCTCTCCCTCGGCACGAAAGGACGCGTGGCCCGGCTCTCCAATGTCTACGGTCCGGAACAGAGACACAACTTCCTGTCGATGATCGTCGAGGAAGCGCTGACGCGCGGCGCGATCACGCTGCGCAGCGCGCTGAGCTCGGAGAGGGACTACGTGAGCGTGGCCGACGTGGCCATGCTCCTGGTGAAGATCGCGCTGCAGGGGACGCAGCGGATCTACAACGTCGTCAGCGGCGAGAACCTCACCAACGGCGAGGTGACGGCGGCAATCGCGAAGGTGACCGGCTGCACGGTCACGGTGCTGCCCGATGCGCAGCCGGTGATCTTTCCGCGATTCGACAACACGCGGGTGCGCACGGAGTTCGACTTCACGCCCGCGCGACTGCTGGAAGACCTGCCGTCACTGCTGGAGAGCCGCGCATGATCGTCATCGACCGCGAGACCGGCACGATCTCCTTCGACGGAAAGACTCTGCCGATCGACTCCGACGAGGGCTTCAGCGTCCTCTCGGATGCCTGGCTGGACGCGGCCATCCGCATCAAGCAGCAGTACACGTTCACCTGGATGGGGCGGCCGATCATCCAGTTCGGCGACGACCTGGTGCGCCTGCAGGAGATGGTGTTCCGGGTGCAGCCGGACGTGATCGTGGAGACGGGCGTGGCCCACGGCGGCTCGCTGATCTTCTTCGCCAGCCTGTGCAAGGTCCTGGGGCGTGGACGGGTGATCGGGGTGGACGTCGAGATCCGGCCGCACAACCGCGTGGCCATCGAGGCGCATCCGCTCTTTCCGCTGACGACGCTCATCGAAGGCAGCTCGATCGATCCGGCCACGGTGGCCGCCGTGAAACAGCAGATCCAGCCGGGAGAGACCGTGCTGGTGATGCTCGACTCGAATCACACCGCCGGGCACGTGCTGGCGGAACTGGAGGCGTACGCGCCGCTGGTCAACGTCGGCTCGTACATCGTCGCCATGGACGGCCATGGGATGGAGCTGGCGGCGCGAAGCGCGCGCGGCGTGGCCAACCGGTGGGAAACGGACAATCCGAACGCGGCGGCGCGCGAGTTCGCACGCACGCATCCGGAGTTCGTGCTCGAGCCCACGCAGTTCATGTTCAACGAGAGCGTGATCACGGAATGGAGCACGGCCTTCCGTGGGGGCGTCCTGCGGCGGGTGTCGGGCGGATGAAACTCTGCTTCGTCCTGGTCACGCGCAACCGCACCGATCACGCCATTGCCGCCATTCGGGCGTTGCTGACGCAGGAGAGCGCGGAGCCGTTCGATCTCGTCGTCTCCGATAACTCGGAGCTCGCGGAGGATGCTCGCCGGCTCGAGGAGTATTGCCGCAGTACGGGCGACTCGCGCCTGATCTACATCCGGCCGGAAGCACCGATGGCGATGCCCGCTCACTGGAACTGGGCGATCGAGCAGGCCATGGCGCGCTCGGACGCGACGCACTTCGGCGTGCAGTACGACCGCAAGCTGTGGAAGCCGGGTGAGCTGCGCGTGTTCCACGCCGCGTGCGCGTCCGATCCGCGGACGACTGTCGCGTACGGATGCGACATCGCCTTCCTGCGGGGACAGGCAGTGGAGGCGTGGGCCACGCCGGTGACGGGCAGGCTGTATGACATCCGCACCTCGACCATCGTGCACCTCACCTCCCGCGGGATGGTGCACCAGCTCGGGTCCGCGTATCCCCTGCTCGCCAACTGCATGGTCCCGCGCCCGGCGCTTGAGCGGGTACGGGCGCGCTTCGGCACGATCTGCGACTCCGCCACACCGGACGCCGGCTTCACGTATCGCCTCTGCGCACTCGACGAGCGCTATCTCTATCTCGACCGGGCGTCCGTGCTCGTGCACGGCTCCCGGCTCAGCCACGGCGCCTCCTACCTTCGCGGCGATGGCAGCGGTACCCACGGCGACTTCCGGAAGCTGTGGGGCGACCGGCCCTGGCTCGACGCCGCCCCCATTCCAGGGCTCGACCTCGGGTGGAACATCGTCTTCCACGAATACACTCTCGTGCAGCGCGTGGTGGGAGAAGTGCAGTTCCCTCCCATCGATCGCGCGGGGTACCTGCGCGAGCTCGCGTTCGGGCTGGCGTGGATCGACGATCCCGTCCGGCAGAAAGAGATGCGCCGCATTCTGGGCGAGCATGGCTGGCGCGAAGACGCTCGTCCGCCGCTGCGACGGCTCCTCTCGCGACTGCGCGGCGCGGTCCGCCGGAAACCAATGCCTCCGCCGCAGCTGCCGGTCCCGACGTTTCCGGGTGACGACGAAGCCCTGCAATACCTCCTGCAGCCGCAGCCCTTCGCGGACCAGAACCCGCGGCTCGCACCGCTCGAGCCGGTCGAGGTACCGTTCCGCGCATGAAGATCACTCCGCGATGAAACTGACGTTCGTCCTCCCCACGCGCAACCGCGCCGAGCTGGCCATCGCCGCGATCCGCTCGCTCCTCGCGCAGGAGGGTTGCGCCGTCCGGATCGTCGTCTCCGACAATTCCTCTTCCGAGGAAGAGGTGCGCCTGCTCGCGGAGTTCTGCCGCAACCTCGGCGACTCGCGGCTGCTCTACGCCCGTCCCCCGCAGGCGCTGCTCATGGCCACGCACTGGAACTGGGCCGCCGAACAGGCCATGGAGCGCACCGACGGGACGCACTTCGGCATTCAGTACGACCGGAAGCTCTGGAAGCCCGGCGCCCTGCGCCCGCTCGTGTCCGTCTGCGAGCAGCATCCGGAAGCGATGGTCGCGTATGGCTCCGACGTCGCGCTGGAGAGGCCGTCGGGCGTCGTCACGTGGATCCCCAGGGCGACGGGCAGGTTGTACGAGATCCGCACGGCGACGCTCGTTCGACTTACGTCGCGCGGGATGGTCCAGGAGCTCGGCCTCGCGCTTCCCGTCTTCGCCAACTGCATGGTTCCCCGGGCCACGCTGGAGCGGATGAGGGCACGCTTCGGGACGATCTGCGACTCGGCGGCGCCCGATTCGGCATTCACGTATCGCTTTGCCGCGACCGAGGACCGTTATCTCTATCTCGATGACGCACTGGTCTTCGCCTATGCGTACCGCCTGAGCAACGGCTTCGCGTACTTCCGCGGCGATACCCGGGGCACGTACGGTGACTGGGTGAACTTGTGGGGCGATCGTCCCTGGCTCGATGCTGCGCCGATTCCGGGCCTCAGCCTCGGGCAGAACGTCATGTTCCACGAATACAACATGGTGCAGCGCGTCGTCGGGGAGGAGCGGTTCCCACCGATCGACCGCGAGGGCTACCTGCGCGAGCTCGCGCACGGTCTGCACTGGATCGACGATCCGGCACATCTGAAAGAGATGCGCCGCGTTCTTCGGGAGCATGGCTGGCGCGAGAAGCGCCGGCCTCTGTACCGGCGGGTAGCCTCCCGGCTCCTCGCACCATTCCGCCGCTGGCGCGCACCGGCGACGCCGGTGTTCGCCACGGAGGAGGAAGCCGTCCGGTACCTCCTCGAGCCTCGGCCGTTCCACGCGGAGAATCCGGACCTCGCGCCGCTCGAGCCGATCGAGGTCGCCGCGCGTTGAGGATTGCGGCCGTCATCCCCACGCGCAACCGCGCGTCGCTCGCGGCCGCCGCCGCGCGGTCGCTGCTCGATCAGGATTGCCCGATCGAGATCTTCCTCTCCGACAACTCCTCGTCCCCCGACGAGCTCCGCGCGTTCTCCCGCGACGAGCCCCGCGTCCACTACCTGCGGCCGGAGCGCGAACTGCCGATGGCCGCGCATTGGGACTGGGCCCTGCGCCAGGCCATGGAGCGCTCGGACGCGACCCATTTCACGCTGCACTACGACCGCAAGTACTCGAAGCCCGGGACCTGGGGAGCGATGGCAGCCGTCGCGGCGCAGTGGCCGGACATGCTGGTGACCTACTCCAGCGACTACATCTCCGCCCTCTCCCCGCCGCTGCGCGTCTGGCAGATTCGCTGGACCGGACGCGTCTTCCGCGTACGCACGTCGCGGATTACGGAGTTGATCGCAACGGGACGCGTTCCGGACATGGCGCACGTCATCCCGATCCTGTCGAACTGCGTCGTGCCGCGCGCGGTTCTGCAATCGATCACCAGCCATTTCGGAGACATCTGCAACAGCACCGCCGCGGACGCCTGCTTCGCATCGCGCTTCATCGCGCTCCACGACCATTACCTCCATCTCGATCGTGCGTTGGCGATTCTCTACGCATTCGGGCGGAGCGCCGGCGTCGGGTACGTCCGCGGCGGCGGAGGCGACCTGGCCGACTTTCAGAAGACGTGGGGAGAGCGTCCGTGGCTCGACGCCGCACCCATCCCCGGCCTGGACCTCGGACAGAACATGCTCTACCACGAGTACGAGCTCGCGCGGCGCGAGACCGGGGATCGCCTCCCTCCCGTGGATCGCGCGGCGTATCTCAACCATCTCGGCGAGTCGCTCCGGTGGGTCGAGGCGCCCGAGCTGCGGGCCGAGCTCCGGCACGTTCTCGAGGCCCACGGCTGGAAAGGCAGCGAAGCTCCCCCCGTGTTCGCGCCGTTCGGTTTGCGCGACAAGGTGCGGCAGGCTCTCCGCACCTTTCTCGCCGATCGCTTCGGCATCCGGCCCCGGTCCGTCAGCGGCTTCACGTTCGAGGACGAGCCTCAGGCCCTGCAGTTCGCATTGAAGTATCCGCACGCCGCGCAGGATGACGACAACGCCGACCTCGACGTGCTGGAGCCGGAAGAGATGAAGGGGCCATGAAGATCGCGGCGGCCATCCCCACGCGCAACCGCGCGGCGCTCGCGATGGCCGCGGTCCGCTCGCTGCAGGAGCAGGACTGCCCGATCGAGATCTTCGTCTCCGACAACTCGACCACGCCGTCCGAGGAGCTGCGCGCCTTCTGCGACGGCCAGCCGCGCGTGCACTACCTGCGGCCGGAGCGCGAGCTGAACATGGGCGAGAGCTGGGACTGGGCCGTGCGCCAGGCGATGGAGCGCTCGGGCGCCACGCACGTCACGCTGCACTACGACCGCAAGTACTCGAAGCCGGTGTCGTGGGGCGGGATGGCCGCTGCCGCGGCGTCGCGCCCGGGCATGCTGGTCAGCTACTCGATCGATTCGGTGACCACGGAGCCTCCTCCGCTGCGCCTGTGGCAGCCGCCGTGGACGGGCAAGACGTTTCTGGTGAAGACCGCGCGCGTCGCGGCGCTGCTGGCCGCGGGCCGCATCCTCGAACCGGGGAACGCACTGCCGGTGCTGGCGAACTGCCTCGTCCCCCGCGAGGTCGTGAACGACATCGTGGGCCGCTTCGGGGACCTCTGCAAGTCGACGGGACCCGACTCCTGTTTCATGTCGCGATTCCTCGCGACGCGCGACGAGCTCCTCTACCACGACCGCACCATCGCCGTGACGTATGCCACGCATCGAAGCGCCGGCGCCGGACTGTTTCGCCACAGCGGCGGCGACTTTCCGGACTGGCAGAAGACCTCCGGCGGCGACCGTGCCTGGCTCGACGCCGCGCCGATCCCCGGTCTCACCCTCGGACAGAACATTCTCTTTCACGAGTATGAGCTGGTGCGCCGCGCTACGGGCGACCGGCTCCCGCCGATCGACCGGGCCGGCTACCTCGATGAGCTCGGGCGCGCGCTGCCGTGGGTGCAGGAACCGGAGGCGCGCGCGCAGCTGCACCGGATCCTCGCCGAGCATGGATGGACGGGCGATCCGGCTCCGCTCAAGCGACGACCGTTGGCGGCGAAGCTGCGCGACCGTGCGATGCGATTCGCCATCGACCATTTCAGCGTCCGGCCGTCGACGATCTCCGGCTTCGCGTTCCCGGACGACGCCACGGCGCTTCGTTACGCACTGCGGTACCCGCGCCAGCGCAGGGACGACCCGCGCCATGTCGCGGCACTGGAGCCGGCGGAGATCGCCTCGTGACAATCGCCGCCGTCATCCCGACCCGCAACCGCGGGGCGGTGGCCGTGCAGGCGGTGCAGTCGCTCCTCGATCAGGACTGCGAAATCGAGATCTTCGTCTCCGACAACTCCGCCTTCCCCGATGATGCGTTGCGCGATTTCTGCGCATCGAACGGCGTGCACTACGTGCATCGCACACCCGAGGTGGTGACGCCGACGCATTGGGACCAGGCGATTCGCGAGGCGATGGAGCGTTCGAACGCGACGCACTTCACCGTGCACTACGACCGCAAGGTGTCGAAGCCGCGGCACCTGGGCATGGTCCAGGCGATCGCCTCGCGCTGGCCGGAGCACGTCATCACCTGGCCTCACGACTACGTGGCCGACACGCCCCCGCCGATGCGACTCTGGCAGGCGCCGTGGACCGGACACGTCTACGCACTGCGCACCGCGCGACTCGTGCAGTTGACGGCGGCGGGACGCGCAGGCTCGATCACGTCGCACGCGCTTCCGCTGCTGTCGAACTGCCTGGTGCCGCGGAGTGTGTTGTCCGAGGTCGTGGAGCGGTTCGGAGACCTGTGCGATTCGACGACGGCGGACTCCGCGTTCGCCTATCGCTTCTGCAGCGTTCGCGAGCGCTATCTGCACTTCGACCGCTCCATGGGAGTGCTCCACTCGCCGCACCGGAGCACGGGGCTCGGCTACATGCGCGGCCGCGGCGGTGACTTCGACGACTTCCGCAGACAGTGGGGCGACCGCCCCTGGCTCGATGCGGCGCCGATCCCGGGCATCAACCTCGGCCTGAACATGCTCTACCACGAGTACGAGCGGGTGCGCCGCGCTACCGGCGATCAGCTTCCGCCGATCGACCGCGCCGCGTATGTCGAGGACCTCGCCGGCGGCCTGCCGGTGGTGAGCGATCCCTCGGCGCGCGCCGAGTTGCGACGGGTGCTGATGGAGGAAGGGTGGCGGGGACGCGAACCGCGCATGCGCGGCTTCCTTCGACATAGCGTGCTGGCGTTTCTCGACGAGCGGCTCGGCCTGCGCGTTCCCGGCGTCACCGGACGCGTGTTCCGCGACGATCGGGACGCGCTGCGTCACGCGCTCGCGCATCCGCGGCGGCGACGCGAAGACGCGCGCCATCTCGCGATGCTGGAGCCGGAGCAGGTGGAGACGGGATGAAGATCCTGCACGTCGTCGCGACTGCCGAGGGTGCGCCGTGGATGGTCGCCCTCGCGCGGGAGCAGCAGCGCCTCGGACACGAGGTCGCGGCCGTCATCCCGTCACTCGACGGAGGTCTGGCCCGTGACCTGGCCCGGGCCGGCATCGCCGCGCACGCCGCGCCGGTCGACGTGCGCGCACTCCTGCGGCTCGTCGCGCTCCTGCGGAGGCTGCGGCCGGACGTCGTGCACAGTCACATCTTCCCTTCCGTGATCGCGGCGCGCCTGGCCTCCTGGCTGGCGGACGCGCCGATCCACCTCGGTGGCAACGTGCATCCGATCTCGCTGGAGTCGGACTCGATGCGCGCGCTCGAGATCGGAACGGCGTTCTGCGACACGAAGACGATCGCCTCCTGCCGCTACACGCGCGAGCTGTACGTCGCGCACGGCGTCCCCGCGGAACAGGTAGAGCTGATCCACTACGCCGTCGATCAGAGCGGGCACGATCCTGCCCTCGCTGACGGCGCGCGCGTCCGCCGCGAGCTCGGTCTCGCACCGGACACGCCGGTGGTCGGGATGATCGCCTACTTCTACCCGCCCCCACGCACGCCCGCCGTGGTCCCGCCGGAGCTGCGCGGCCGAGGGGTGAAAGGGCATGACGTGCTGCTGCGCGCCGTGCCGCTGGTGCTGCAGCAGGTGCCCGGCGCGAAGTTCGTGCTGGTCGGCCGCGGCTGGGGGCCGGACGGCGCGCGCTACGAGCAGGACCTCAAAGACCTCGCCGCGAGCCTCGGCGTCGCCCACGCGGTGCTCTTCCCCGGCGAGCGCACCGACGTGCCGGACGTGCTGGCCTCGTTCGACGTCTCCGTGCACTGCTCGCTCAGCGACAACCTCGGCGGGACGGTGGAGTCGCTGCTGATGGAGCGCCCGATGGTGGTCTCGGACATCCTCGGTTTCGCGGATACGGTCCTGCACGAGGAGACGGGCCTGGTCGTGCCGAAGGACGATCCGCGCGCGCTCGCGGATGCCATCGTGCTCCTCCTCCGCGACCGCGAGCTGGCCGCACGCCTCGGCCGCAACGGCCGCGCATACATGCTGTCCCGCTTCACCCTCGCCCACGCAGCGGCAGAGACGGAGGCGCTTCTCGCGACGCTGCCCCGCCGGCGCGGCTATCGCCTGACACGCACGATCGCGCGCCTGGTCGCGGCGCCGTTCCGCCTGCTGCCCATCGCGCTCGCGGCCCGTCGCGCACTCCGGTCCTGAGCCGAAAGACGACCGGGAGGCCTCCGGCGGGCCGGCCCGGCCGGCAGCGCTTGTTGGCCTAGCCAGACCGCACGCCTGACCCACTGAACGCGGCTCTCGGCAGCCGCACGTGTTTCGATCAGCGCTGCCGGCCGTGCCGGCCCGCCGGAGGCCCTTCGTCGTCCCCCCGGGTGGGCGGACTGAAGGCGTTCTGCTCAACGCCGACGCGCGCCGGCACACCGAACGCGGTTACGTCGTCCGGGAGATCGCGCAGGACCACCGACCCTGCCCCCACCACCGTGCGCGCGCCGATGCTGACACCGGAGGCGATGGTCGCGCCGGGGCCGATGAACGCGTCATCGCCGATGCGGCACCGGCCGCCGATTGTCGCGCCCGGCGCGATGTGCGCGAAGTCGCCGACGACCGTGTCGTGATCGACGGAGGCTTTCGTGTTGAGGAGGACGCCGCGTCCGAGGATCGCGCGCGGGGCGACGATGGCGCCGGCGGAGATCATCGTGCCGGCGCCGATGGTCGCCGTCCGGGCGATGCTGGTGAACGGGTGAATCGCTGTCGCGTGCTGTTCGTCGCCGAGGCGCTCGGTGATGGCGCGGCGGGCGCGGTTGTCGCCGATGGCGACGAGGACCGCGTCGTGCGGGGGGAACGGCTCGTGATCTTCGATGCTCGCCACGACGGCGTCGCCGAGGATGTCGGCGACGACGGCGCCCTGCCCGCCGGCGCCGATGATGAGGATGCGCTGCATGCGCGCGGGAGTGTAATGTGCGCGCCGCCGATGCGCATTGCCCACATCGTCCCGATCGCGAATCACACTCCCTGGTTCGCGGACATCTGCGCCGAGACGGCGCGGCGGGGGCACGACGTCGTGGCCATCATCCACGACGGGCCGGGCAACCTCGCGGAGCGGCTGACGGGCATCGGCATCCGCCACTACCGCGTACCGATGCATTTCGGGGAGGACCTGGACCGCATGCGCGCGCTGCTCTACGCCGTGCGATTGCCGGCGGCAGCGCTGAAGATTGCGCGCATCCTGCGGCGCGAGCGCATCGACGTCGCGCACTCGCACATCTTCGTGTCGAACATGGTGACCCGCACGGCCAAGGCGTTCGCGCGCTTCCGCCACGTGGCCGGCGCGGCGTCACCGCGGCATCTCGAGGCGTCGTTCACCCGCCGGCTGGACCGGTCCATGCGCGGCCTCGACGACGCGATCGTCGCCGGGTGCGACTACATCGCGCGCCTGTACGACGCGCCGGACGTGCGCACGATCTACTACGGCCCGCCCGCGGAGCGCTTCAACCCGTCGAACGCCGATCCGGCCGCGTTCCGCCGCGACCTCGGCATCGCCGCGGACGCGCCTCTGGTCGGCATCGTCGCGCATTTCTATCCGCCGATGCACGGGCCGCAGCAGCCGCGCGCGGCCCGCGGCGTCGGCCTCAAGGGTCACGAGCACTTCATCGCCGCGGCGCGCATCGTCCTGCAGCGATTTCCGGACGCGCGATTCGTGCTGGTCGGGTCCGGCCCGAACGCGCGCGGTGAGGAGTACCGCCAGTCGCTGATGGAGTCGACGCGGGACGAGCCCCGGGTCTTCTACGCCGGCCACCGCTACGACATCGCCAACGTGCTGGCCTCGTTCGACGTCGCCGTGCAGTGCTCGCTCACCGAGACCCTCGGCGGCACGATCGAGGCGCTGCTGATGGAACGGCCGCTCGTCGCGACCGCCGTCGGGGGCATGCCGGAGTCGGTGCGCCACGAGCAAACGGGCCTCCTCGTCCCGCCTTCGGACCCGCCCGCACTGGCCGGGGCCATCGAGCGTTTGCTCGCGGATCGCGATGAAGCGCAGCGCCTCGGACGCGCCGGACGGGCGCTCATGCTGGAGCGCTTCACGCTCGAGCGCACGGGGGCCGATCTGTCTGCTTTGTACGAGAGCCTCGCGCGTGTATCGTGACGCGCAGTGACACCGGAATCGATCCCGCTGGCAGGAGCGGACATCGGCGGGGACGAACTGCAGCTGGTCAGCGAGGTCTTGCGCAGTGGCCGCCTCTCCAACGGCCCGATGCTGGAGCAGCTCGAGGTTGAGTTCGCCGAGCGCTTCGGGGCGAAGCACGCGATCGGCGTTTCCAGCGGCACGGCAGCGCTGCACCTCTCGCTGCTCGGGTCCGGCCTGCGTGACGGCGACCTCGTCATCACGACGCCGTTCTCGTTCATCGCCAGCGCGAACGTGATCCTCTACGAGCGGGCCACGCCGGTCTTCATCGACATCGACCCGCACACGCTGACGATGAATCCCGCCGCGACGGTCGAAGCGATCGAGACGATCGCCGAGCGCCGCAACGGGTGGGAGCGGCTCCTGCCGCCGCGCCACGCCGGCGCGACCGGGCCTCTGCGCGCGGTGATCCCCATCGACGTCTTCGGCCGGGTGGCGGAGATGCAGGAGATCGTCGACTGCGCCCGCGCACATGGCGTGTCGGTGATCGAGGATGCCTGCGAGGCGGTCGGCGCGGTGCTGGACGGCGTGCCCGCCGGACGCTGGGGCGACGCCGGCACGTTCGGCTTCTACCCGAACAAGCAGATGACCACCGGCGAAGGCGGGCTGGTGCTGACGGACAACGACGTGCTCGCGCGAATGGTGCGCAGCCTCCGCTCGCAGGGCCGCAGCGACGACGGGTCGTGGCTCCGCCACCAGCGCATCGGCTACAACTACCGCCTCGACGATCTCAGCGCCGCGGTGGGACTGGCGCAGCTCCGCCGCCTGGACGAGCTCCTCGCGAACCGCGCCGCGGTGGCCGCGATGTACGACGAGCGCCTGAGCCACATCGACGGCATCGCCCCCCTCCCGCCCGCCCGCGCGGGCATGACGGTGAGCTGGTTCATCTACGTGGTGCGCGTCGAAGCCGGCGTGGATCGCGACGCGCTCGCGGCCCGCCTCGGCGAACGCGGCATCCCCACCCGCCCCTACTTCTGGCCCATCCACCTCCAGCCCCCCTACCGCGAACGCTTCGGCTTCCAGCCGGGCATGTACCGGCACTCGGAAGCGGCCGGCGACGCGCTCCTCTCCCTCCCCTTCCACGGCCGGATGACGGAGGCGCAGGTGGAGCGGGTGTGCGCGGAACTGGAGTCGGCGCTGGCGCAGCGGCGGGCGGCGACGAAGTAGGAGACCAACATGACGCGACTTCTTCCCCCCATCCATCCCGGTGAAGTCCTGGCCGAGGAGTTTCTGGGCCCGCTCGGGATCACGCGGTACCGTCTCGCGAAGGACACGAGTGTCCCCGCACGCCGGATCAACGAGATCGTCAAGGGCATGCGCGCGATTACCGCCGACACCGCTCTTCGCTTCGCGAAGTACTTCGGCACATCCGAGCTGTTCTGGCTGAACCTCCAGGCGGAGTACGATTCATCGTTGCGTGGTCGAAAAGCGGCAACGCGTCAAACGGCCGGTAGGGGTTAGTGACAATGCCTTAACTTAAGCGTGTCATCCCGAGCCGCCGGAGTCGCAACACGACGGAGGACGGTCGAGGGATCCCGTGATTAAGGCGAAAACCCGCACAAATGCGGGGGGTCCCTCGACTCCGCTTCGCTCCGCTCGGGATGACACGCGACGTAGGCGTCGCTTAAGTTAAGGCCATTGGGTTAGTGACGTCGACGCTGTCGCTTATAGTCGTATCCCCGCGCGAAATCGATCGTTCCGAACAGCTCCAGTATCCGTCTCTGGCTACGTCGCTGAACGTACTCCCCCAGCGCCGCAGTCACCGCTTCCCGAGCCGTGCGGTGGCCGCCAAGGCGCTGAGCTTCCTGCAGCAGTTGGTCGTCGATTGTCAGAGTCGTCGGCATGGAGAAAGTTTACTCGCGGGCAGGTGTTCCGAAAGGTGCCGCCGGAGCACGACGCTCCCGCGAAGGCCGATAGTCTCCCGAGGTTTAGAATGTCCGCTGGATGGAGTTCCAATGGGATCCCGCCAAGGATCGCAGTAATCAACAGAAGCATGGTGTCAGTTTCGAGGAAGCGGCGACCGTATTCGATGACGAACTGCAGATCACGATTCCGGATCCGGACCACTCGATAGGTGAATTCCGATTCGTGATCATGGGGTTATCAGCGAGTGGTCGACTCATGGTCGTCTCGCACACTGAAGACGACGATGATCGAATTCGAGTGATTAGCGCACGACTTGCAACCAATCACGAGCGTCGAACCTATGAAGAAGACGAATGAAGAGCCGTCCAGCGAAGAGATGAGAGCTGAATACGACTTCAGCGGCGGAGTACGAGGCAAGCACTATCGCCGATATCGTGAGGGGACGAACCTCGTGCTGATCGAACCCGACCTGGCGAAGGCTTTCCCCGATTCTGAAGCGGTGAATATCGCGTTACGCCAGTATCTCGAAGAGCACGGCGCTCCGCCTCGTTCTTCAAAATCGAACGCGGGCTGAGTCACAGCAGCCGGACGTCGCTGCCGGAGGCGATGAACACTTCAGTGGAGGACAGGCACTCCCGCCTGTCCTCCACTCGCCATCCGGTCAGCTCCCCACCACGAACAGGCCCGCGCCCATGCACTGTGATTGCCCGGCTGCAGCTTGCGCGGTAACCGAGGCGACGTCGGCCGCGCTCGAGCTCTTGGGCACGGTCACGGTGAGGCAGGTCGTGCTCGTGTTGCCGTAGGGATCGGTCGCGGTCACGCGGATCAGGTAGAAGCGGCCGTCGCCGGTGCCGGCGCGCTCGGCGCGGAGGAGGAGCATGCCCGAGGCGTCGAGTGTGGCGCCGTCGTCCTCGTCGCTGTAGACCGTCACGCTGGTCGTCGCGGTGCCGCTGTTGTCCGACGCGCTGACGGTCAGTCCGACGTCCACCATCTTGTTGTTTGGCGACCAGAGCGTGGGCGTCGCGAGCGACGCGTTGATCGTGGGCGGCTGAGTATCGGCGATCTGGATCGTCACCGTGGCCGCGTTCGAGCCTGAGCTCGCGTCGTGGGCCGTGTACGTGAACGAGTCGATGCCGGCGTAACCGGGGTTCGGGGTGTACGTGAACGAGCCGTTCGCGTTCAGGGCGAGCGTGCCGTTGGACACGTTCGTGACGAGGGTGGCGGTGAGTGAGTCGCCGTCGATGTCGGAGTCGTTGCCGAGGACTCCCGGCGCGGGGATGTTGAGGACCGTGTCCTGACTCATCGCGTAGCCGTCGGCCGTCGCGACCGGCGGGTCGTTCACATTGCTGACCGTGACGTACACGGTCGCGGAGTCGCTGCCGCCGTGACCGTCGCCGATCGAGTAGGTGAACGAGTCGTTGCCGAAGTAATTCGCGTGCGGTGTGTACGACACCGAGCTCGCGTTGAACGTGACCGTGCCGTGCGCGCCGCTGGTGGCGCCGGTGACGCTCAGCGAGTCGCCGTCCGCGTCCGTGTCATTGGTCAACACATTGATCACATTCGGGCCGCTGTCCTCGCTGACATTGGCGAGGTCGTTGACCGCGTTCGGCGCGTCCTGGACGTTGGTGACGGTCACGGAGACCGTAGCCGTATCTGTCGCGGAGTGGCCGTCGTCGATGGTGTAGGTGAAGCTGTCGCCGCCGAAGTAGTCCGCGTTCGGCGTGTACGACACGGAGGCCGGGCCGAAGGTCACGCTGCCGTGCGCGCCCTGAGTGACGGCGGTGATCGTGAGAGTGTCGCCTTCCCCGTCCGTGTCATTGGTCAACAAGTTGACGACATTCGCGCCGCTGTCCTCGGCCACGGACGCGTTGTCGTTCACGGCGTCGGGCGCGGTGTTGCCGCCCATGGCGCAGAGGACCTGCTCCTCGAAGGCGCCGACGTCGGAGCCGTCGCCGCCGGGCGCGTTGGTGATGCCGGCGTCGTCGCAGGGACGGGTCATGCCGCGCTGGTCGACTGTCGAGCCGCCGGATTCGCCCTTGTCGCGCGCGCCGCTGCCCGCCTGCAGCGCGCGGGTCGGCGTCGGGCCGCCGTTGTTCTGGAGAGGGCCGAGGGCGATGACACCGAGGCCGACGTCGATCTGGTCGCCGATGCTCGGGACGATGGTCGGATTCCCGACCGCGAACCCGAGCTCGCCGATCAGGTTGTAGCCGAGGCTGACGAACGTGCCGTCGAGGTTGGGGATGTCGTTGCCGCTGTTCGAGCCGACGATGGTGTTGCGCAGCGTCGTGATGCCGGCGTTGCGGATGCCGCCGGTGAGGTTCGAGAAGCTGCTGCCGTTGCCGGCGATGGTCGAGCTGGTGATCGCGGCCGTGCCGCCCTCGATGTAAATCGCGCCGGCGTGATGGGCGGCGGTGTTGTTGCTGATCGTGCTGTTGTGGATGGTCGTCGTCGCGCTGGTGGCGAGGAGGCCGCCGCCGTCGCCCCCGGACGCGTGCGACGCGGAGATGGTCACGCCGTCGAGGTGCAACGTGCCGCCGTTCACGCGGATGCCGCCGCCTCCGCCGAGGCCCGTGCCGTTGCGCACGTGGATGTTCTGCAGGGTGAGCGTCCCGCCGGGATGCACGTCGAACACGCGGTCGAGATCGGCCGCGTCGATGATCGTGCCGTCGGGATGGCCGACGATGGTGATGTCGCTGGTGATGTCGAGGTCACCGGTCAGCGCGGCGTCCTCGCTGCCGCCGGCGAGGGCGAAGGTGATCAGCCCGGAGAAGTAGAACTCGATGAGGTCCGCCCCGCTGCCGGCCTGGCACTGCGGATACGGCGCCGAGTCGGTGTTGGCGTTGATGACCGCCTTGCGCAGCGTGCAGTGGTTGATCGTCGGCGCGCCGGCCAGACTGTCCTGCGGTCCTTCGATCTGGATGTTGATCGCGAACAGAGGCGTGGTCAGCGCGACGAGCGCGAGAGCGGCGGCAATCCGGGGACGGAGACGCATGGGCGAAGCCCTCCAGTATTCAGTTGTCAGGGAAAAACGGATCGCCGTAACTCTAGCAGAATGGCCGGACGTCAGAACCAACCCTTTTGGCGCCGCTCCTCCAGCCGGGACTCGAGGTAATCCCACAACGCGGGACATCCGTGACGGATCGGCGGGCCGACGCGCCCGACTACTCGCTCGTGCGTGATCCCGTTCTCACGCCAGCTCTGCAGGTCGTTGTTGAGGTTGAGGATGACGGGCATGGCCCGGTCCGCCGCATTCGCGAAGCGCGCCTCGGGCGTCGCGTTCTCTTCGAACTCGAGCCACAGCGACAGGAACCTGTCGCGCTCCGGCGCGGGCAGGTGGCCGAAGATGCGCGTCACGGCGATGCGCTCCGCGGCCTTGCGGTCGGCCAGCCCCTCTTCCGCGTAGAAGATCGTGTCGCCGGTGTCGATCTCGCCGATGTCGTGCACGAGCAGCATCTGCACGACGCGGTCGACGTCGACGGGCTCGCATGCGTAGGGGGCCATGGCCGCGGCGAGGAGCGCGATCTGCCAACTGTGCTCGGCCGAGTTTTCGTAGCGCTCGAGGCCCACCGGCCGGGTCTTGCGGGTGACGCCTTTGAGCTTGTCCAGCTCGAGGATGAAGTCGACAACGTGCTGCATGGGGAGATACTAGTCGCATGGCTCAACACATCGGCATCGTCGCCTGCTCCGCCGAAGGAGCATCGTTGTGCTACCGCACCATCGCGACCGAGGATCACTCGCACCCCGAGGTTTCGATGCACACGCACGCGCTGGCGGACTACATGGAGTGCATCGGGCGCGACGACTGGGACGGCGTCGGCGAGTTGATGCTCTCCTCCGCGCACAAGCTCGCCGCGGCCGGCGCGGAGTTCCTGATCTGCCCCGACAACACGATTCATCGCGTGCTGCCGGCGATCCGCGACCGGTCGCCGCTGCCGTGGCTGCACATCGCCGAGGTGGTGATGGCCGAGGCGGAGCGACGTGGCTTCCGCAACGTGGGCCTCACGGGCACGAAGTACCTGGTCGAGAGCGACGTCTATCCGCGCTCGCTCGTGCGCCCGGCGGCGGAGGAGCGCGACGAGATGAACCGGATCATCTTCGAGGAGCTGGTGTACGGAGTGTTCGAGCCGACGGCGGTGCGGTATTTCGAGGATGTGATCGCCCGCTTCCGCGACGAAGGGTGCGACGCGGTGATCCTCGGGTGTACGGAGATTCCGCTGATCGTGAGCGATGAGAATTCGGCGCTGCCGGTGCTGGACTCGACGCGACTCCTCGCCCGCGCCGCGGTGGCGCGGGCGAAGAGCGCGTGACCTAAGCAGACCGACTCAGTCCGCCCACGAAAGAAAACCGACCGGGAGGCCTCCGGCGGGCCG
>DATLOL010000152.1:0-2179 GCA_035536275.1 Thermoanaerobaculia bacterium | reverse complement strand
CAGAGCCTGTCTAGGGAGTTATGAGCACCCGGTCGTTTCCCCGCAGTTCTCGCACTTGTGGCAGGTGCCGTTTCGCACGGTGAGCCAGCCACAGCGAGGGCACGGCGGCGCATCGGGTGTCGAGTTGAGCCGCATCCCCTGCACCGGGGACGGGCTCGCGATGGTGAAGTTCTCGGTGATCGCGGGTGGGACGATGGAGACGATCTGCTCGAGACGCTGCTGCTGCGCGGCGGGATCGGTAACCACTTCGCTCGTGCGCGTGAGACCCATGTAGGCCTTCTCGTCGGCCGTGAGGAAGCGGTGGCCGAGCCAGCGGAACACGTAGTCGACGATCGACTTGGCCATCCCGATCTCGGGGTTGCCGGTCCAGCCCGATGGCTCGAAGCGCATGTAGCCGAACTTCTCGACGAGGTGCGACAGCGGCACTCCGTACTGGAAGAGGAGCGAGATGCTGGTCGCGAACGCATCCATCATCCCGGAGAGCGTCGAGCCCTCTTTCGCCATCGTGACGAAGAGCTCGCCCGGGGTCCCGTCCTCGAACTTCCCGACCGTGATGTAGCCCTCGTGGCCCTCGATCGAGAACTTGTGCGTGAGCGATTCGCGCGTATCGGCGAGCCGGCGACGCTGGGGCCGGTTGACCTCGACGATGCGCTCGACGGTCACGACCGACGGCGCGGCGGTCTTGGTGTTGCTTGCGTCGGCGTTCACGGAGAGCGGCTGGACCTTCTTGCTGCCGTCGCGGTAGATCGCGATCGCCTTCACGCCGTGCTTCCAGGCCTCGAGATAGGCGTCCGCCACGTCCTCGACGGTCGCGGTCTCCGGCAGGTTCACGGTCTTGCTGATCGCGCCGGAGATGAACGGCTGGACCGCGCCCATCATCTTGATGTGACCCATGTGGCTGATCGAGCGCTCGCCGTTCTGCGGCTTGAAGGCGCAGTCGAACACCGCGAGGTGTTCGTCCTTCAGACCCGGCGCACCTTCGATCGTGCCCCGCTGCTCGATGTACGTCGTGATCGCTGAGCCGACGGTCTCGGTGTACCCGAGGCGGCGCAGCGCGGCAGGGACCGTCCCGTTGACGAGCTTCAGCATGCCGCCGCCGACGAGGCGCTTGTACTTGACGAGAGCGATGTCCGGCTCCACGCCGGTGGTGTCGCAATCCATCATGAAGCTGATCGTTCCGGTCGGAGCAAGGACCGATGCCTGCGCGTTGCGATAGCCGCCGGTCTTGCCGAGGCTCACGGCGTCGTCCCACGACTGACGCGCGGCCGACAGGAGCGTCGGTGGCACGAGGTCGGCGATGATCCGGTACGCCGCGGCGCGGTGCTTCTCCATCACGCGGTCGTGCGCGGCCTTGTTCCGCGGGTACGCCTCGTACGGTCCGACGGCTGCGGCGATACGCGCCGACTGCGCGTAGGCCTCTCCGGTCATGAGAGCAGTGATCCCGGCCGCGTAGGCGCGACCCTCATTCGAGTCGTACGCGAGACCACGTTGCATCAGCAGCGCCCCGAGGTTCGCGTAACCGATCCCAAGCTGCCGATGCGTCACAGCGTTCGCGCTGATCGCCTGCGTCGGATAGTCGGAGAAGCCGATGAGGATCTCCTGAGCGGTGAACACGACGTCCACCGCCCGCGCGAAGCGCGCGACGTCGAACTCACCGTCCGCGTGGAGGAACCGCATGAGGTTGAGGGACGCGAGGTTGCAGGCGGAGTCGTCGATGCTCATGTACTCGCTGCACGGGTTGGATCCGTTGATGCGGCCGGACACCGGCGTCGTGTGCCAGTCGTTGATGGTCGTGTCGAACTGCATCCCCGGGTCGCCGCACTGCCAGGTGGCTTCCGCGATCTCGCGCAGCAGCTCGCGGCCCCCAACGGTGTCGATGACGTGGCCGTCGGTGCGCGCGGTCAGGTCCCATGCCTCACCGGCAAGCGCGCTCCTCATGAAGTCGTCGGTCGCGCGGACCGAGTTGTTCGCGTTCTGGAACTGGATCGACTGCCACGCTTCGCCGTTCAGGCTCATGTCGTAGCCGGCCTCACCAAGAGCCCAGGCCTTCTTCTCTTCCTTGGCCTTGCACCAGATGAAGTCGCGGATATCGGGGTGATCGCTGTCGAGCACGACCATCTTCGCCGCGCGGCGCGTCGTGCCGCCGGACTTGATCGAGCCGGCGACGGAGTCGGCGCCG
>DATLOL010000151.1:0-18008 GCA_035536275.1 Thermoanaerobaculia bacterium | reverse complement strand
GGTCAGCCTTTCACGACCACATTCACCAGTTTTCCCGGCACGTAGATCTTCTTGACCAGCTCTTTCCCCGCCACCCAGTTCTGAATCTTCTCGTTCGCGAAGACGGCCTCGAAGACGCGCTGCTCGTCGGGCGGCGCGGGCACTTCGACCTGTCCGCGCAGCTTGCCGTTCACCTGCACGGCGATCACGACCGTCTCCTCCTGCATCAGCGCCCGATCCGCCACCGGCCACTGCGACGTCAGCACCATCCCCTCGTTCCCGAGCATCGACCACAGCTCCTCGGTGATGTGCGGTGCAAACGGGTGCAGGAGCTTGAGCAGTGTCTCGTAGGCCTCGCGCGACGGCGCGTCGCCGAGGGCGTTGGAGAGCTCCATAAGGGCGGAGATGGCGGTGTTGAACTCGAACCGCTCGATGCGCGACGTCACGGCGTCGATGGTCTGGTGCATCTTGCGCGTGATGTCGGGCGAGGTCGTGTCCTGCAGGCGATCGAACATGTTCCAGACACGCCCCAGGAAGCGGTACGCGCCGACGACCCCCTCGTCCGACCAGGCGGCCTCTTTCTCCGGCGGGGCGATGAAGAGCGTGTACACGCGCTCCGTGTCCGCGCCGTAGCGGGCGATCAGCTCGTCCGGCGGCACGACGTTGAGGCGCGACTTCGACATCTTCGTCACTTCCGCCGTCAGCAGCTCGTCGCCGCGATACGGCTTGTCATCCCGCCACTGCACCTCGGAGGGCGAGACCCACGAGCCACGCGCGTCCTTGTAACCCTCTTTCGTGATCACGCCCTGGTTGAAGAGGCGCGTGAACGGCTCCTCGAACGAGATCAGTCCGATGTCGTGGAGAGTGCGGGTGATGAAGCGCGCGTAGAGCAGGTGCAGGATCGCGTGCTCGATGCCGCCGATGTACTGATCGACGGGCAGCCAGCGGTTGGCGAGCTCGGTGTCGAAGATCTTCGCGTCGTCGCGCGGCGTGACGAAGCGCAGGAAGTACCACGACGAGTCGACGAACGTGTCCATCGTGTCCGTCTCCCGCCGCGCCCCGCCCCCGCACTGCGGGCAGCTCACGTTCACGAATGCGTCGTGCTTCGACAGCGGGTTGCCTTCGCGTCCCGTGAACGGCACGTCCAGCGGCAGCCGCACCGGCAACTGCTCCTCGGGCACCGGCACCAGTCCGCAGCGATCGCAGTAGATCATCGGGATGGGCGTGCCCCAGTAGCGCTGGCGGGAGATCAGCCAGTCGCGGAGGCGATAGCGCACGGCGCCCTTGCCGAGGCCGCGCTCTTCGATGATCTCGATGATGCGCTCAATGGCTTTCGGGACGGGGAGGTTGTCGATCGGGCCGGAGTTGATGGCCACGCCGCTGTCGTCCTTGATGGTGAAAGCCTCGGTCAGTGGTGGAGCGGCGGGCTTCAGCCCGCCGGCCTCGTTCGGCGGGCTGAAGCCCGCCGCTCCACTCGCCGGTGCGATGACCACGCGGATCGGCAATCCATACTGTCCCGCGAACTCGAAGTCGCGCTGATCGTGCGCGGGCACGGACATGATCGCGCCCGTGCCGTACTGCGGCAGCACGAAGTTGCCGAGCCAGATCGGGATCTCCTCGTTCGTGAACGGGTTGATCGCGTTCTTCCCGGTGAAGCGCCCTTCCTTCCCCGCTTCCTGCCGCTCCAGCGCGGACTGGTTCCGCACGCCGGTGATCCACTGCTCGATCTCTTCCCTGTCGGGATGATCGGCGATCAGAGTGGCCACGTCGGGATGCTCCGGCGCGAGGACCATGAACGTCGCGCCGAAGATCGTGTCCGGCCGCGTGGTGAAGACGCGGATCGGCTTGCCGAGCGCCGGCACCTGGAAGTCGACGTCCGCACCGAGGGACCGGCCGATCCAGTTGCGCTGCATCAGCTTCACTTTCTCGGGCCAGTGCTCGAGCGTATCGAGTCCTGCGTCGAGTCGGTCGGCGTACTCGGTGATCTTGAAGAACCACTGCGACAGCTCGCGCTGCTCGACCAAGGCGCCGCAACGCTCGCAGCGGCCGTCGACGACCTGCTCGTTCGCGAGCACGGTCTGGTCCTGCGGGCACCAGTTCACCGGCGCGGTCCCGCGATACGCGAGCCCGCGCTTGTAGAGCTGCAGGAACAGCCACTGGTTCCACCTGTAGTACTCGGGCTCGCAGGACGCGATCTCTTTCGACCAGTCGTAGAGGATCCCCCAGCGCGCGAACTGCTTCTTCATCCGCTCGATGTTGGCGAGGGTCCACGGGCGCGGGTGCGTCCTGTTCTTGATGGCGGCGTTCTCGGCGGGCAGGCCGAACGCGTCCCAGCCCATCGGATTGAGGGCCGCGCGGCCCCGCATGCGGAAGTAGCGATAGACGGCGTCGCCGAGGATGTAGTTGCGTCCGTGACCGACATGGAGGTCGCCGGACGGATAGGGAAACATGTTCAGCATGTAGAGCTTGCGGCCCGGCGCGGTGACGTCGATCTCCGCGACTCGCGCCTCGGCCCAGCGCTGTTGCCACTTCGGCTCGATCTCGGTGAGGCGATACATGGCGGCGCAGTATAGCGGGGGACGACGGAAGCGCCTCCGGCGGGCGGGCACGGCCCGCACCGCTGATTGGCCTAGCCCATTCGCACGCCTGTCGCGCTACGGCCAGACGAACGTTACGGGTCCATCGTTCTCCAGCGACACGATCATCATTCCCCGGAACCGCCCCGTCTTCACAACGACGCCTGTAGACCCCAGCTCCCGAAGAAACAGCTCGAACAGCTCCCGGGCCCTCTCCGGCTCCTCGGCGTTGTCGAACGACGGGCGCCGTCCGCGCGCGATCGAGGCGGCCAGGGTGAACTGCGATACGGCGAGGATCGCGCCGCCGGCTTCGCTCACGTCGCGGTTCATCTTTCCGGCCTCGTCGGCGAAGATGCGCAGCTCGCGGATCTTCTTCGCCGCGTCGCGCATCGTCGCCTCCCCGTCCCCCTTTTCGACGGCCGCGAGGACGAGCATCCCGGCGCCGATCTCGGACACCAGCTCCTCGCCGACGGTCACCGAGGCACGGCGCACTCTCTGGATGACGCATTTCATTGCGGAGGCGATTCTACGGTCAGTGGAAGAGGATAGAATTCCGCATCCACATCGGTGTCACGGTCCACACACACCGGATCGAATACAGGAGAATCACACTCATGATTAATAAAGTCATTCTGGTCGGGCGTCTCGGCAAAGACCCGGAGATCCGCTCGACCCCGGGCGGCAACACCGTGGCGAAGTTCACGGTGGCCACCGATGAGAAGTTCACGGACCGCGAAGGCAACAAACAGGAGCGCACCGAGTGGCACAACATCGCCGCCTGGGGCAAGCTCGGCGAGATCTGCGGCCAGTACCTGCGCAAGGGAAAGCTGGTCTACATCGAGGGCTCGATCCGCACGGACAGTTGGGACGACAAGGAGTCCGGGCAGAAGAAGTACCGCACCGAGATCACCGCCAACACGATGAAGATGCTCGACCGCCGCGGCGATGACGAGGGCGGTGGTGGTGGTGGGGGCCGCAGCTACGGCCAGCAGTCGCAGTCGCGCGGCGGCAGCGGCGGGCGCCCTGCGCCGGCCAACGACATGATCGAAGACGACGAGGAAGTTCCCTTCTGATGCGCTGGCTCGTTCCGGTGACGCTGGTCGCCGTCCTCTCCGCCGCTCCACTGGCGGCGCAGACGACGGCCGCGCTCACCGGGACGGTCCACGAGAACGGCCAGCCCGCGGCCGGCGTCATGGTCACCGTGAAGTCGCCGTCGTTGCAGGGCGAGCGGACCACGACCACCGTCTCGAGCGGCGCGTTCCACTTCCCCGCCCTCCCGCCCGGCGAGTACACCGTCACGGCCGGCAACGCCGTGCACGCCGTGTCGCTCTCGCTCTCGCAGACGACGCGCGTGGAGTTCAGCCTCATGGCCACCACCGTCGCCGCGCAGATCGAGCCGGAGATCGCGTCGGAAGCGGTCGCCACGACCATGCCGCTCGAAGCCATTGAGCGCCTCCCCGTGCAGCGCAATCAGAACGCGACCGTGCAGCTCGCGCCGGGTGTCACCGCGAACACGCTCTCGAACGGACAGGTGGCGATCAGCGGCGGCCCGGGTTACGACAACCTGGTCATCGTCAACGGCGTGGTCGTGAACGAGAACACCCGCGGGCAGATGCGGCCGCTGTACGTCGAGGATGCAATCCAGGAGACGACCGTGCTCACCGGTGCGATCGGTGCGGAGTACGGCCGATTCACCGGCGGCGTCGTGAACACGATCACCAGGCAGGGCAGCAACGAGCTCTCCGCGTCGTTCCGCGACTCGCTGAGCAACCCGCGCTGGTCGGCCGCCTCGCCCGCGAGCGAAGCGCGTGAAGACAATCTCAATCACGTCTTCGAAGCGACCCTCGGCGGTCCGCTCGCGCGCGACCGGATCTGGTTCTTCACCTCCGGACGCTGGGCGAAGAACGACACGGCCCGGCAGACGATCGCCATCCCCGCCACCACCGGCGCGGTGGCATCGCCCGCCTCGCCGCAGCTCAGCTACAGCGAGAGCAACGATCAGAAACGCTACGAGGGGAAGATCACCGCCACCCCCTTGCTCAGTCACACGGTCACGGCGACCTACTTCGGCATCGACACGAAGACCGAGAACAGCCGCTTCGCCAACAACATTTACGACGCGGCGAGCCTGACCGAACGCGATGATCCCGAGTCGCTGGCCGTGCTCCGCTACGACGGGATTCTCTCCGAGCGCATCGTGGCGGAGGCGCAGGTCTCGCGCCGGGAGATGTCGCTGCAGAGCGGCTCGTCATCACGCGACCTCGTGGCCGGCACGGTGCTCCTCGATCGCGCCAACAGCAACGCGCGCTTCAACGCGCCGTCGCTCTGCGGCGTCTGCGAGAGCGAGGACCGCAACAACACCGACATGCAACTGAAGGCTCGCGGCTTCTTCGAGGGCCTCGGCACGCACGACGTCGTCCTCGGCGTGGACCGCTTCACCGAGCATCACCTCCTCGAAGACCGCCAGTCCGGCAGCGACTTCTCGCTCTTCGTCACCCGCGCGCAGTGGCGGGACGGCGTCGTCTATCCCGTCATCACGCCCACGAACGCCAACGGGGGCGGGACATTCATCCGCTGGAATCCCGTGCTCGTCCCGGCTCGGGAGAACGATCTCCGCACCGACTCCGCGTTCCTCAGCGATGCGTGGGCGCGCGGCAACCTGAGCGTCACGGCGGGCCTGCGCTACGACCGCAATCGCGCCGCGGATGCGGATGGAACGGTGACGGCAGACGACCGGCGGCTGTCGCCGAGGATCGCGGTGCAGTTCGGCGGGACGCGGAACCGCGTTCATGCGAGCTACGGCGTGTACGCATCTCGCGTCGCGGATGCGATCGCGTCCTCGAGCCAGACCGCCGGCCGCGCGGCATCGATCGACTTCGCCTACCGCGGCCCGGCCATCAACAGCAACGCCCTCAACGTGCCGCTGGCCCAGGCGATCGCGCAGGCCTTCGCGTACTTCAACGGCACGCAGGGAGGCACCGACAATCGTTCGGCGCAGAACCTCCGCGCGAACGGCACGCGCGACATCCCCGGCTACACGACCTACTTCGACGGCACGCTGGCCACGCCGTATGTCCGCGAGCTCACCCTCGGCTACGGTCTCCAGTTCGCGCACGGTCTCGTGCGCGCGGACCTCGTCGCCCGCGACTGGCGCGACTTCTACACGCTCGAGGTCACCCCCGACACCCGCCGCGCCACCACGCCCCTGGGCATCCCCGTCGATCTCGCCCTCGTGCGCAACACGAACGAGGTCGAGCGCACCTATCGCGGCGTGCATCTGCAGGCGCGCTGGACGCCGCGGCCGTTCGACGCCGGCGTCTTCTACACGTGGTCGAAACTGCGCGGGAACGACGAGGGCGAGACCCAGAACGGGCCGATCGCGAACACGGTGCCGGAGCACTTCTACCCCGAGTTCATGGGCTACGAGCAGCACAATCCGACCGGCTACCTGCGCGGCGATCAGCGACATCGCCTCCGCGCGTGGGGCAGCTACACCGTCGGCCGATTCGACGTCTCGCTGCTGCAGACGTACGACTCGGGCATCGCCTACTCGCTCGTGTCGGCGGTCAACGTCACGCGCTACGACGGCGCGCCGGCAAACCCCGGCTACAACGCCATCCCCAGCGGCCGCTACTTCTTCTCCGACCGCGGCGCCTTGCGCGCGGACGACGTGACCTCGACCAACCTCGCCCTGCGCTACACGCATCCCCTCGGACGCGCCCTGCTCTTCGCGCACGCCGATCTGTTGAACGTCTTCGACGAAGACGCCCTCGCCGACCCGCAACGCATCGGCACGGGCATCAGCACGGCCGCGAACTCGACGACCCTGCAGCCCTTCGATCCGCGCACGACCACGCCGGTCGAAGGGGTGCACTACACGCTGGCCGCGAACTTCGGCCAGGCGCTGAACAACCTCGCCTACCAGACCCCGCGCACGTACCGGTTCTCGCTCGGCGTGAGGTTCTAGGAACGCCGCGCGGGCTTCGCCCCGCGCGATCGCAGCTAGCCGCTCACGGCGTTGCTCGCGTCTGCAGGTACACGTCGTAATACGGCCGTGGAGTCGACGTCTTCCATGTCACTCTCCCCTGCCAGCGCAGGATGTTCCCGTGAGCATCGCGGCGCCCAGTCCAGTGATGATCGATGCCGAGGGACGCCAGGCCATGGGAGTCGAGGGAGCTGAGCTCATTGAGCGTGGCGACACCGTTGTGATCGCGGTCCTGCCACAGGCCGAGTCGAGACCATTGCGCATCAGCGGGCGAGACGACTCCGTCGTGGTCCGAGTCGAACTCCGCAAGCGCCTCAAAGCCGTGTCGTGCGACGGTGCCGTCGCGAAGCCGCGTGTGGTCACCGAACAATTCCCCTCCGTCGTCCGGGACATGGTTGCCGTCTCGGTCGAAATAGAGGAATGCCACCGACGCGTCCCGAGTCCAGGCGACGAGATCGGAATCGCCGTCTGCATCGATATCGAACGTGACGCCAGAATCGATGTCGGTGAATTTGTACCGTTCGTTCAATGCAATGACGATCGGCGAAGTCGGACAGGCGGGGAGCTCCCAGGGATCATCCGGCGGAATCAGTGGAAAGCATTTGCAGTCGCTGTATGACGCCGACGTATCGCCGAGCCAGCCCCGATTCACGGTGACTTCCAGGCTGGTGTTGTAGCAAGTCCCCGGATCAGCCGTGCCGGAAAGGTTGTTCGTCAAAGCCCCGGTTCCCGACACGGCGAAGGAGTCGTCGACCCAGCCGCCCCAGACGCGATGCGTGCCGGAAAACGCAGCCTCGTAGTCCACCTGGCCGTTCATGTTGTGCCAGGCCGCGTAACCGTGTGAATTGAACGACTCTTCCGAAGGGGCTGTAATCTCGACGTAACCATCGAGGCCGGCCCAGGCATTTGACGAACAGAGGATCACGAAGAGCGAAATGAATAACTTGCGCGTCATCGGCAACCCCGTTCCGCCCGGCGCAGATCCTCGACTCGAGGCAGTTCGTCGGCGACGTGAAACATATGAATGGCCACCGAGTCATAGAGGAAGCGTTGTAACTTCTCTTGACCGAATTCCTGTCGCGCGGCCGATAGAGCGGCGGCTTGGTTCGCGCAGGCAGCGAACTGTATGCGTTGCAGATCGGCCATGACGTCCGAGCGAGCCCGCCCGCGCGTCCGACGCAGCGTCGCACCCAGCGCGTCCGCCGCGCGCACGTCCATGATGTATGCGGCTGACACCTTTTCCAGGCGCTCCCAGAAATCGACAGGCAAGCCGTGATTTGCGACCGTCGGAGTTTTTGCCCTGCGGAATTGCGAGCTGCTGCTTTCGGAGCCGAGATACGCCTGCCGCATCAGCGTGCGAAAAATTTCTGATGGAAGGAAGAGTTCAGGGTGCGTCCTGCCTTCGAACGAGTCGGCCGCCATGAGTCCGTTGACCTGTACATTCGCGCGGATCCGCGCCGCGCCGTGCACGCGCTCCTTCGCCAACCGCGCATCCGTGCGCAAGGCAATACGCTCCTCGGTCGTCAGTGCCCATGCCGGCTTCACCGTCTGCGCAGACAGCTCCGGCACGCCGATGGAAGCCGCGAGCCCGACCACCAAGCAGAGTCTCCGAAATCCACTCTTCATCGCGTTCGCATCTCCTGCACACCCGGCCGTATCCATACACCGCCTCCGGCAAATGGCACGACGTATTCGGGATGTTGATAAGGACGACCCTTTACAGCAGGAGTGACGCCGCGCGATATTTCCCTACCCCAGCCTATAAAATACCGGTTATGACGATTCCGGAAGGCCACTTGTCTAAGAGCAGCCCCTCAGCCCGCGTTTTGACCAGCACTGCTGGACGGCTGCGATCGAGAGCGGCAGCATTGCGAAGGAGCGCGAAGTTCAATCTGTTTCTGATCGTCATCGCGTTGGCGGCAGGACTGGGTCTCTTCGTGTACGCCGGCGAGCTGGCGAACCGCGAGACTCAAGCGATGACCAGGGAGTTCGCCGGCCTCGAGTCGCGCATCGAGTTTCTCGCGCGGGAAGTCGGCCGCGTTGCCAAGAGCGTCCCGAAACCGGATGCCAGCGGCAAGGGGGCGCCATCCGACGCGACGTCGGTGCTCGAGAAAGTGACCGTCGCCGTCGAAAGTCTCCGCCGCGACGTTCAAAACGTGCAGAAGCAGTTTTTTCAGTCCGACGAACACGAGCGGTATCGCCTCATATCGACCGTAAGCACGAGGATCGGAGCTGTCCTGATGTTGATTTTTCTCGTGCAGATCCTCGTGGGTCTCTATCGCTACAACATGCGCCTCGCAGCCTACTATGACGCACGCGCGGACGCCCTCGAGGTTGCATCGATCGGCGATTCGGGCCTGGACGTTCATGAGCTGCATCAACTGACACAACTATGGTCGCCGGATGAGATCCGATTCGGCAAAGAGCCACAGAGCCCGATCGACGTCGCGGTCGAAGCGGCGAGGAAAGCGCTGGCTTCGAAGAAAGACGGGAAGTAGATCGACAATCGCCGTGAACGCATCAGCGGCACCCGTTCTCGATCCAACGGAGCTGCGCCGCACGCGGAACCTGATCCGCTGCGTGAAACATATTCGACGCGATGGCGCCATAAAGAAAACGATCAAAGCGCTCGGCGCCGAACTCGCGTCGCGCCGCGGCCAATGCGTCGGCGCGGCTGCCACAGGCGTCGCGCTGAAGAATCTCGAGCTCATCGCGGACACGCTTACGTTCGGTGCGGTCGAGGTTCGCCAACGAGCGGCCAAGGCCGTGAACGGCGCGCGCGTCAGCGATGTACGGTGCGGTGACGATCTCGAGGCGGCTCCAGAAGTGGGCGGGAAGTCCCTGCTGCATTGCATCGCCCATCTGTGAACGGCGAAAGGCGGCGGCCTGCTCCTCCGACCCGACGACGTAGGCGTTCTGCATCAGCATGTCGAAGATTTGCGTCGGCATGAACAACTCGCGGTGCGTCCGGCCGGTGAACGCGTCCGCGACGTTCATGAACCCCGCCGTATTCGCTTGGACGGCGCGATCCTGCGCAGCTCGCGGATCGCTTCGACGTGCGATGCGCTCATCGAGCGTGAGCGCCCACGGCTGTTTCAGCGTCTGCGCAGACACTACCGTCAGTACACCGAGCACGGTGACAAGAACGGTCGTTCTGGCAAACATGTAACGCGATAGTAGTACGACGACGGAAGGACGGCAATGGTGAAGTAAAGATGTCTTCTCGGATGTGCCGCCGCCGCCGTCGTCGTTTCGCATCGCTTGTACCGGAGAGCCGGCTCCCAGCCGATTCCCTACCCGTCTGTGACGCACGAGCGCGAAAATAGCTTCATGCGCCCCCGCTGGCTCGTCGTCGTCCTGCTGATCCTGAACGCCGTCGTGCTGCTCGGGCAGTTGTGGCCCGAGGGGGCGCCGCCGTTCGCGCGCGCCGTGAACGTCGTCTTTCTCGCGTTGAACCTGTTGTTCCTCGCGACGGCGCTGCGGCCGGTCAGGTGATGTTGTACTTTTCGCGCAGCACCTTGAGGTGATGCCGCTCGTGGCCGACGATGACGTATGCCAGACCGCGCACGCTGACCGGGTACTGGTTGGCGGTGCCGCGGCGGTCCCAGGCCTCGTCCTGCAGGTTCTGGAAGAAGACCAGGTTCGACCGGCGCACGAGCGCGTAGTGCTCGGCGAGGTCGCCGAGCTTCCACGAGTCGAACGACGCGTTGGCCACGTACGAGCTCTCGTCGAAGCCGGGGAGCGGCTGCGTGTCGCCGCGCGCAACGCAGAGCGCGCGGTAGCCGATGATGCGCTCCGCGTCGACGACGTGGCCGATCAGCTCCTTGACGCTCCACTTTCCTGTTTCGTAGCGGTAGGAGGCGCGCGTCTCGTCCAGTTGGGCCAGCAGCTTCTGCGTGACCGAGGACTGCTCCTGCATGGCTGAGAGGATGTCGTCTTCGTCGACGAGGTCCACGTAGCTCGCATGCGGAGGGGCGTAGTCGGTTGGAGTCGGTCGCGTCATTCGTCGATCCTCACGAAGGTTCGGTAGTGGTCGGAGGTGTACCAGGTGTCGCCGTCCCTGCCCTGCACGATGCGGCGGGCACCGCGGTTCTTCGCGCCGGGCGTGGGGACGGTGTACTCGCGATAGTAGCCGGAGGGGCGTTGTGGGAGCTTGCCTTCGCGATTCTGGAAGGTGATCCCATCTCGCGAGTATGGGAACGGGCCGCCGCTGCGGATGAGGGCGAGGGTTTGTTCTACGGCGGGGCGGTGGGCGGCGGGAACTGCGTCGAGGGATGAGGGGACCGCGGCCGACGGGGACGCCGGCGATCCGGCCGGCGAGGACGCCGGCGTTACGGGGGGCAGTGTCGTCGGAGGCGATGCTTTTTGCTGCTGCCACCAGCCCGTCGCGATCACCACCAGCGCGGCGATGAGGAAGACGAGGGAGCTGGGCTTGCGGCGTCTCACCATACGAACACCAGGTGCATCTCGCGATTGCCGGTGGTCGCGGCCAGCCAGGTGTCGACGAGCGTGGACATGTCGCGGGGCATGCTCTGCCAGAGCATGGCCGCGCGGCGGATGAGGAGCACGAGTTGCTGGCCGTCGAACTCGAGGTCGTGCAGACACTCTTCGAGGGCGTCCCAGTTGTTGCCGAAGTAGTCGGGCAGGACCAGCGCTTCGGCGATGCCCGCGAGCAGCTCGTCCTTCGTTGCCCCCGGTGCGATCTCGCGGATGTTCGACGCGGCCTCGGCGATCAGCGCCGCCGCCGATTCTCCCGTCGCGAAATGCACGGGCAGGTCACCGAGTGTCATGCGCGCAAAAATAGCACGCGCACCAAGGCCTCACGATACGGTGATGCCGCTCAGTGTGATCACCCCGGTCGCGCTCACCGCGACGTTGCGCATCTTGCGCGAGTGCACGACTACCGACTGTCCGTAGATGAGCGGAACGAGCGGTGCCTCGTCGCGCATGATGCGCAGGATGTCGCGCTTGTGCTCCTCGCTTGGGTCCTCCCGGAAACGCGCCAGCGCGGCGTCCATCCCGGCGTGCTTCCAGCGGCTGTGATTGGAATGGTTGTCGCCCTCGCACATCTTCGACCAGAGCAGGGCTTCGAAGTAGTCCGCGGGATCGGGCGTGTCGGCGATCCAGCCGGCGAGGGCGAGATCGTAGTTGCCGCGCACGAGATCGCCGAAGAACTCCTCGCTGGTCTTCGTCTCCCGCAGCTCGACCTGGATTCCGACCGCACCGAGCTGCCGCTGCAGCGCCTGCGCGACCGGGAGGGGCTTGGGCATGTACGGCCGCGGCGCCCAGGGCACGAGCAGCGACAGGCGTCCCGGCTTCGCGCCGCTCGCATCGAGCACGCGCCTGGCCTCGTCGCGATCCATCCTCGGCAGGCCCGTGGCGCGGCCCATCATCGGCGGGAGGAGGTTCACGGCGATGAACGCCGCCGGATTCTTGTCGAACGATCTCGCCGCGATCTCGTGGAGGTCGATGGCCAGGGCGATGCCGCGGCGCACGTTCGGCGCGGCCAGCACGCGGCGCTCGCAGTTGAAGAACAGGATGCCCGTCGAGTTGCCCGGCTGCAGCGACGGCGCCACGCCGAGGATCTGGTTGGACGAGACGTCGGCCAGGGTCAGGGCGGTGGTGATGTCCACTTCCCCGTGACGCACGGCCTCGAGCAACTGGCGCGGCGTCCCGTCCTCGTCGGCCGGGCAGACGCGGAACTCGACTTCATCGACGCCGCTGAAACCGGCGAAATGCGGATTGCGCACGAGGCGGATGCTCCGCGCCGTTTGCAGCAGCCGCAGGTTGGGGCGCTGCTCGAACATGAACGCGCCCGTGCCGAGGAGCTGCGTCCCGCGATCGAGCACGATGGCCGTGTTGCCCTGGGTGAGAGTGAGGTCGAAGCGCGGATTCGGTGCGGTGAGCGTGAACCACACCCGGTCGCCGCGCACGTCGATGGCGGTCTTGTTGTGCAGGACCTTCGCGCCGCGCAGCGAGCGCGCCGCCAGCTCCGCGGTCACCGGCGTGCCGTCCGAGAACTTCGAGCCGGACACGATCGCCGCCGAGTACTGCATCCGCCCCTCGGCCTGCAGCGGTTCGAAGAGCAGCGGTTGGACGCGGGTGTCGCCCGCGGCGATGGCGTACGGCGCCTGGAAGACCTGTCCCAGCACCATGCCGCTGATGTTGTCCACGGCCTCGCGCGGATCGAGTTTGCTCATCGGGCTGAGAACGCCAACGCGTACGACGCGCGCGACGGCCGTTTCGGCAGTGAGGGTCATGCCTGCATTCCTTCCAGGTGGTGGGGTGGACTGACACCTGGAGTTTACTACGGAATGCGCGCAACGACGAATGTCACGTCGTCATTCGGCGGCGCCTCGCCATGCCAGCGGGCGGAGAACGCGGCCAGCGAGGCGATCACTTCCGCCGCCGTCGCGCGACTCGCGGCCTCGGCGAATGCATCGAGAGCGGCCGCGTAGCCGAGCTGTTGCCCGGCATCGTTCATCAGCTCGGGAAAGCCGTCGGAAAGAAACAGGACCGTGTCACCCGCGGCCAGCGGGACGCTGGTCTGCTCGTACGTCGTTCCCATCGTTCCGAGTGGCGTCGCCGACAACGCGACCTCTTCGACCGCGTTCGTGGCCGTGCGATGGATCAGCACCGGCGGCATCCCCGCCGACGACAGCGTGAGCGTGTTCTTCTCGAATACGCCCAGCGACAGGGCCATGGCCATGCGGCCCAGGTCCATGCGCTTGATCTTCTCGGCCGCGTCGCCGAGGAAATCAGCCGGCCGCATTGCGCGGGCGTAGCCGGAGAAGAGCGTCTTGATGACCGTCACCATCGTGCCGGCCTTTGCGCCGTGGCCGGTGGCGTCGCCGATGGTCACCGCCAGCACGTCGTCGCTGAGGTGGAAGTCGTAGTAGTCGCCGCCCACCTCGGTCGCCGTGCGCGTGTAGACGGCGATGTCGTAGAGCGGGTGCTGCGGCACTTCCTTCGGCAGCATGGAGAGCTGGAAGCGTCTCGCCTCTTCGAGCTCGAACGACTTGCGGTCGTACTCGACGGCCATGAGCCGCTGCTCCAGCTCGCGCTCCTGCTTGTCGCGCTCCTGCTCCAGGAGCCGCTGCTGCTGGCGGCTGAGGTCCTCGGCCATGCGGTTGAATGCCTTCGCGAGTTGCCCCAGCTCGTTGTCGCTCTTCACCGGGAGGCGGGTCATCAGATCGCCCTGGGCGATGCGCTCCGCGCCGTCGGTGACGACCCTCACGTCGCGCGCGAGGTGGTTCGACAGCGGCACGATGCCGATCAGCGCGAACGCGATCAGTCCCATGCCCAGGCCGAGGTTGCGCGCGGCGGTGCGGCGCAGCTCTTCGAGGTTGTCGCCCACCGGACGGGCCACGCCGATCTTCAGGCCGCTCTGCGGGTCGGTGGTGGCGGTGACGATCCACCCTTCGATGTCTTTGAGCGAGCGGTCGTCGCGGACGCGTGCGGGGACGCCGAGGCGCTCGAGGGTCTCGCGCTCGCCGGCGTTGCGCGTGTAGAACGTGCCTTCGCTGTCGATGGCGAACGGCACTTCGCTCCCGTCTTCGGTCGCGCCGCCGAGGACGCGCTGGATGACCTGCTCGGGACTGATGCGGGCCGTGATCTCGCCGATCAACTCCCCCTGACTGCGCACGGGTGCGTGGAACTTGCGGCCGAGGATGAGCGCGGATTTCTTGGCGGTGTTCGCGGACCTTTCGACGTCCTTCGTCGTCGCCTTGCGTATCTTCACTTCGGGCGCTTTCGCTTCCGCAACCTGCGCGGTCGTCGCGACGGCCGGCGTCGGCTCGACCTTCGTGACCGGCACCGGTGCCGGCGCGGGGATGCCGGGGACGACGGTGACGCGATTCCACTCCGTTCGTGCCCGGCGTACCGCGTCCGAGGCACGACGCGCCTCGGCAATCTGCTCGCGCAGCGCCCGGCGATCGTGCGTGACGACGCGGCGCAGCTCTTCCTGCGCGGCCGTGAGCTCCTTGCGAATGTCCTCGCGCTCCGCGGCGTCGAGGTTGGTCGTGGCGAGCACCGAGCCGAGCCGGGCGATCTCGTCGATCAGTTCCTTCTGCTGCTCGGACATCACGTAATGCGTCACCGCCGCGGCGGCGGGCGGCAGGTCGATGACGAGCCGCTCACCAGGATGAAAGGTGTGGATCGGCGGAGGCGGAGGCATCGGCACCATGGCCGGTGCGGGGAGTTGCGGCTCCTCGGCGATCTTCGGAACGGTGGCCTGCGCGACCTCGGTTTCCCGCTCGCGATCCGTGTTCGCCCGCTGCAGATCGACGTTCCGCGGCTCGCGGATGGGATGGAACTCGAGCGCGTCGACGAACGACGCCGCCTCGCCCATCACCGAGGCGATGTTCGATCCGGCCTCGGCGTTGTTCGCGCTCGGCAAGGGCAGCGCGGAGACAACGGCCAGGCGCTGCTCCAGCTCGGAGCGGATCGAGCTCAGACGGCGGTCCATCTGCTTGGTGAGGCGGTCCGATTCCGCGCGCGACGCCGATTCCAGCGCGCGGCGCGAGGAGTGATACGAGTACGTGACGATCGCCGCCAGCGGCACGACCGCCAGCACGAACGCCGCGAGGATGATCTGGGTGCGGATCCGCATGTTGTCCGTCTGTAAGACGAAGGAACTCGTAGAAAGTTTAGTTGTTGTTGCTGCGTAGCTGGTTGCTGGTTGCTCGCCAGCCATCGCTTTCAGGCGAAGCTGCGCGAGGAACCAGCAACCAGGAACACAGCAACCGCGCGCCGCAGGCGGCGCGCGTTAGGTCCACTCTTCGCGGCCCGTACGTCCCTTGCCCGGCGTGCGCGAGTTCTTGCGGCGCTCGACGTCCGGCACGATCACTTCGCGGTGCGGGCGGGTGCGCTCGTACTCCTCGACGAAGCGGGCGGCCTCGTCGATCACTTCGTCGAACGAGGCCGGCGCCGGGCTGGCCGCGCGGAGCCGGTCGCAATGCGCGCGGAACTCCTCGCAGCGCATGGCGGCCTCGTCGAAGCGGGCGCGGACGCGCTCGTCTTCCTCCACGCGGCGCGCGAGGTAGCGCTGCAGGTCGGGCACGCGCTCGACGTGGCTGCAGAACAGGATCGCGTCATTGCCCGCCATCAGGGCTTGCTCGCTGATCTCCTCGTACGAGCCGAGGTCGGAGACGGCGTGCATCTCCATGTCGTCGCTGATGGCGACTCCTTCGAATCCGAGGAAGTCGCGGAGGAGGTCGGTGGTCATGCGCCAGGAGAGCGTGGCCGGGAGATCGGGCTCGTCGATCTGCGGATAGGTGCCGTGTCCGATCATCACCGCGCCGGCCTCGTTCGCCAGGCGCTGGTACGGAACGAGGTCGCGCTCGACGAGCTGGTTCACGGGGATGTCGATGACCGTCGCGCCGTAGTGCGGATCGGCCGAGCCGACGCCGATGCCCGGCCAGTGCTTGAGACACGAGGCCACGCCCGCGCCGTGCAGGCCGCGCATGAATGCGCCGGCGAGTTCGATGACGGTCTCCGGATCGCGTCCGAAGATGCGCCGCTCCAGCCCCTTCGGCGACACCTCGCCGGCGATGTCGACGACCGGCGCGAGATCGATCTCGATATCGAACCAGCGCAGGGCCATGCCGATCACGCGACCGAACCACTCGCTCATCTCGGCCGGACGGTCGCCCTCGCCGAACCCTTCGGCGCTGGGGAGTCCGGGAACGATCTGGCGGAGCCGGTCCACGCGACCGCCCTCCTCGTCGATCATGAACAGCGGCGGTCTCGCCGCCACGCTCTTCACCTCGGCCACGAGATCTTTCAGATGCTCGGCGCTGTCGATGTTGCGGCCGAACAGCACGACCGCGTACGGGCTGGCGTCGGCAAGGATGCGCCGCTCGAGCGCCGTCAGCGTCTTTCCGGCCAGGCCGATGCCGAGGATGTCGGGGCGGATCATTGGGGGCGCATCGTAGCTGTTGCTGGTTGCTGGTTACTAGTTGCTCGTGACGTTTCGCAAATGCCATGCACCACGAGCAACCAGCAACATAGCAACACAGCAACTACTCAACGAGCTTCTGCTTCAACTCATAGAGCACGTTCAGTGCCTCACGCGGCGAGAGTGTATCGATGTCGACCTCGCGCAGCGAGTCGACCACGGACTGCTCGCGCGAGGAGAACAGGCCGAGCTGTCGGGTCTGGGGGCCGCGCTTGCGCGTCTCCTCGACCACGTCGCGCTCCTTGCGCTCGAGCGTGTCGAGAATCTCTCTCGCGCGCTCGATCACGCTCTGCGGGATCCCGGCCAGCTTGGCCACCTGGATGCCGTAGCTCTTGTCGGCCGCGCCTTCTACCACCTTGCGCAGAAAGATGATCTGCTCGTTCCACTCCTTGACGGCCACGTTGTAGTTCGCCACGCGCTGCTTCGTCTTCGCGAGGTCGGTGACCTCGTGATAGTGCGTGGCGAAGAGTGTGATGCCGCTGCGCGCGGGGTTGTCGTGGAGGTACTCGATGATCGCCCAGGCCAGCGAGAGGCCGTCGAACGTGGCCGTGCCGCGGCCCACTTCGTCGAGGATGATCAGCGAGCGGTCGGTGGCGTTGTTGAGGATGTTCGCGGTCTCGTGCATCTCGACCATGAACGTCGACTCGCCGCGCGCGAGCTGGTCTGACGCGCCGACACGCGTGAAGATGCGGTCGAAGATGCCCAGGCGGGCCTTCGAGGCCGGAACGAAGGAGCCGGCCTGGTTGAGGAGCACGATCAGCGCGACCTGCCGGAGGTAGGTCGACTTGCCGCCCATGTTCGGGCCGGTGATGATCTGGATGCCGTTGTCCTCGCGCCGGATGGTGGTGTGATTGGGGATGAAGCGCTCGGACGCGATCTGCTCGATCACGGGATGGCGTCCGTCCTCGATGCACAGCTCCGCGTGCTCGCTGAGCTGCGGGCGCACGAACCGGTTGCGGACCGCGATCGTGGCCAGCGACGAGAGCGCGTCGATCTCCCCCACCGCCCGCGCCGTGTCCAGGATGGCGCCGCTCACGGCGGCGACCGCGCCGAGGAGCTCGTCGTAGAGGCGCAGCTCGATGGCGATGGCCTTCTCTTCCGCGCCGACGATCTTCTCCTCGAGCTCCTTGAGATCGGGCGTGATGTAGCGCTCCGCGTTGGCGAGGGTCTGCTTGCGGATGTAGTCCAGCGGGACCTTGGCCAGGTTCGATTTCGAGACCTCGATGTAGTAGCCGAAGACGCTGTTGAAGCGGATCTTCAGCGAGCCGATGCCGGTGCGCTCCCTCTCCCGGGCCTCGATCTGCAGCAGGATCGTCTTCGAGTCGCGGGCGATGGAGCGCAGTTCGTCGAGCGCGGGGTCCACGCCGTCGGCGATGACGCCTCCGTCGCGGACGAGGAGGGCGGGCTCGGGGTGGAGGGTGCGGACGATGAGGTCGATGACGTCGTGACCTGTGGAGCGGCGGCCGCTCCGGCCGCCGGATTCGTCGCTCTGGTCGGCGGCCGAAGCGGC
>DATLOL010000150.1:0-38833 GCA_035536275.1 Thermoanaerobaculia bacterium | reverse complement strand
GGCCGCCGAAACAACTGCACCGGCGGCCGAAGCGGCCGCCGCTCCACGGGGTGCCGTCTACGCCGCTTCCGCGATCGTCGGCTTCGCCTTTCTTCTGATGGAGCTGGTCTGGTATCGCATGCTCTCGCCGATTCTCGGCGGGACGACGTACATGTTCGGGCTCGTGCTCGCGGTTGCGCTGGCGGGGATCGCCTTCGGCGGCGCGCTGTACGCGTTCGGACGTCGCGGACCGGCGACGCCGCACGCGTTTGCGATCACGTGCAGTCTCGAAGCTTTGGCGATCATCGTTCCGTTTGCGCTCGGCGACCGGATCGCGCTGCTCGCAAACGCCTTGCGCGAGCTCGGCGCTGCCGGTTTCGCAGGCCATGTCGCGGGATGGGTGATCGTCACGATGATCGTCGTGTTCCCCGCGGCGGTGATCTCGGGGATCCAGTTCCCGCTTCTCATTGCGTTACTTGGGCGGGGGCGGGAAGGCGTCGGCCAGCAGATCGGCGCCGCCTACGCATGGAACACGGCCGGCGCGATCGCAGGCTCGCTCGGCGGCGGCTTCGGTCTGATGCCCCTCCTCAGCGCGCCCGGAACGTGGCGCCTGGTCACGGTTCTTCTGGCGATGCTCGGCGTCGCGGCGCTGATGTTCACCCACCGGCGCGTGGCCACGGCGGCGATCGGGGTCGCGGCCATCGCGCTGTGCATGACCGTAGGACCGACGGCCGTGTGGCGGCATTCGGGCATCGGTGCGGCCCGCGGCCCGGATGCGAAGACGCGCAACGACCTGCGCCGCTACCTCAACGAGCGTCGCCGCACGGTGATGTGGGAGCGCGACGGGCGCGAATCGAGTGTCGCGGTGATCAAGTCCGTCGACGTCGCGTTCATCGTGAACGGCAAGAGCGACGGCGCGGCCCGCGGCGACGCAGGCACCCAGGTCATGCTCGGCATCGTCGCGGCGGCGCTGCATCCGCGGCCGGAGTCGTCGCTGGTGGTCGGTCTGGGCACCGGGTCGACGGCCGGCTGGCTGGGAGCGATCCCGACGATGAAGCGCGTCGACGTCGTCGAGCTCGAGCCGGTGGTGCTCGACGTCGCGCGCGACTGTCACACCGTCAACGCGGGCGTGCTTTCGAATCCGAAGGTGCACATCGACATCGCCGACGCGCGCGAAGTGCTCCTGACGACCGACCGCCGCTACGACCTCATCGCCTCCGAGCCGTCCAATCCCTACCGCGCCGGCATCGCCAGCCTGTTCACCCACGAGTTCTACACCGCGGCCCGCGCGCGCCTGCGGCCGCGCGGCATCTTCGCGCAGTGGGTGCAGACCTACGCCGTGCATCCCGAAACGCTGCGCACAATCTACGCGACGCTCACCGGCGTGTTCCCGCACGTGCAGACGTGGCGGACGACGCATGGCGATATCGTGCTGATCGCGACCGCGGAGCCGCTCCTGATCGACGCCGATGCACTCCGCGCGCGCCTCGGCACGAACCCGTATCGCGCCGCCTCGTTCAACACCTGGCGCACGACGGACATGGAAGGCTTCCTCGCGCACTTTTTCACCAACGAGGACTTCGCGCGCGCGGCCGCGAAACAGGCGGAGGCGATCAACACCGACGACCTGACCGTGATCGAGTTCGGATTCGCGCGAAGCATCGACGCGGGCACCGCGCTGCAGGATCAGCTCGCGCGCGACGCGGAGCGGACGCGCACGATGCGCCCACGGATACGGGGCACGGTCGACTGGGCGTCCGTCGAGCGCCAGCGTCCGTGGGTGATGCGCGGAGACAGTCCGCGCGGAGTGGGCGAGGCCGCGCTCATGGCGTCCGAAGTCGCGCGCGACGGCGATGCGCACGCTGAGGAGTTCGCGCGACTCCTCGCTTATGCGCAGCCCATCGAGGCCGACGCCATCCTGGGCATGCTCCGCACGAAGCAGCAGCGCTACGACGAGGCCGCGGCGCTGCTGCGGCGCGCGTTCATCGCCTACCGCAAGTCGCCATGGCCGCAGCAGAAGGTGATGGAGCCGACGTTTGCGTTCGCACACGATGTGGCGAAATCGAGCCCGCAGCGCGCGCGACTCGTCTTCGACGCCCTGTCGCAGCCCTTCGCGGCGATGCAGTACGAGGACAGTCGCGTCTTCACGCGCATCGTCACGGCGCCGCTGTTCGATCGGTGCGGCGCCCACACCATCGCCGCGCTGCGCGACGCGGAGCCGCACCCGATCTGGAATCGCGAAGTCCTCACGATCCGCGCGAACTGCTACGCGGTGGCGGGACTGCCCGAGGCCGCGCGCGCGTGGGACGACCTTGCGCGGTATGCCGAAGCCGAGGGTGGAGCGGTTGTGAAGTGATTCAAACCAGCTCGTCGATGGCCTCGCGAATGCGGCCGAGGTCTTCGACGAAACGGGCGCGCTCGAGGCGGCGCGCTTCATCGGATGGCGCGCGCAGGATCGACGACGGGTGCACGGTCGCGGTCAGGAATTCGGCGAGATCGGAGGGGACGAAGATGCCGCGCTGCACGGAGACTCGGAACCTCGGGCCGATCACGGCCTGGGCGGCGGTGGCTCCGAGGCAGACGATCGCGCGCGGGCGCACGATGTTGATCTCCGACTGCAGCCAGGGCCGGCAGGCCGTGATCTCCGCGGCGTTCGGCTTCTTGTGAATGCGGCGCTTCCCGCGAGGCTCCCACTTGAAGTGCTTCACGACGTTGGTGACGTACACGCGCTCACGATCGATCCCGACTTCCTCCAGTGCCTTGTCGAAGAGAGCGCCGGCGGGGCCGACAAACGGGCGTCCGGCCAGGTCCTCCTTGTCGCCGGGCTGCTCGCCGATGAACATCACCAGCGATTTCTGCCTGCCCTCGCCGAACACCGTCTGTGTGCCGGTCTTCCAGAGATCGCACGCTTTGCAGTCCGCCGCGGCCGCGCGGAGCTTGTTCAGCGTGGGGCGCGGCGGGATGAGCGGCGCGGCGGTGTGAATCGGCACGCCGCGGGTTGATGCGAAATCTGTGTCATCCTCGAGCCGCCGGAGCGCAGCTAAGGACGGTCGAGGGAAACGTGTCATCCCGCGCCTTGGCGCGGGATCCCCCGCCCATTGACCGGGAGGGGATTCCGCGCCGTCTGTGCGGCGCGGAATGACACTCCGTGTTCGGCGATCTCGATCGCTACGAAGTCCGCGACAGTCCCACGCTCGATCCCACCCACGTGAACTGCTTGTTGAAGTCGACGCCGAGCATCTTCCCGCGCGAGAGGCGCACTAGGTTCTGCGCGAGCACGGGCTTCGGCTCGTCGTCGGGACGCAGGAACATCATGCGGATCTCGATCTTCACGCCGCCGCCGTCGGGCGCCTCCAGCGCCGGCTCATACTCGATCTTCTCCTGCAGACACCAGGCGTTCCGTTCGCTCTGCAGGACGGCGTCGATGTCAGCCCGCGTGGGCTCGACGTTCACGCCTGCGCCTGCGAACGAGAACAGCGGCTTGAGCACGTACCGCGAGAGATCTTCCGGCACGCGATCGAGGTCCGACAGGAACGTCGCCCGCGGGACCGACTCGTGCCGCAGAAACGGCAGCGAGTACTTCGACCAGACCCAGTACCAGTTCGGATGCGGGGTCCATTCGACGTCGAGCTCCTCGCGGTAGTCGAACGGCAGCTCGATGCCCTTCACGATCAACTCGTCGAAGACGACGCGGTTGTAGATGCGGCGCACCGGCGTGCCGTCCGCGCGGAAGAGCTGTTGGCCGCGTTTCACGAGCGTGGTGGGATCGACGGCGTCCACGCCAAACAGCAGCTTGGTTGCGGCGAAGTCGGGATAGGTCTTCTGCCGCGGCGGATCGAGATCCATGAGGATGACTTCCGCCGGATCGTGCAGTCCGACGATCGTGCGCCGGGCGAGGTCGAGAAAGGCCTCGCGGTCGTAGCCGGAGAACCAGCACGACCAGGCGACGTCGAGACCGTCCAGCTTCGCGAGCGCGTCCTTCCAGACGTCGCGCTGAAGCACCTGCAGGGAGGTGAGGGACGGGAAGCCCTGCAGCTCGATCAGCTTCGGCACGAGCGCGCCGCTCGCGTCGCGCACGACGGCAAAGTCCACCTGCGCGAAGCTCGGCAGCGCGTCCATCCCCGGCGTGTTCCAGCGCTCCGGGATCGCCGCCTTCATCCGCTCGATGAGCGCGGGATCGGAGAGCTGTTCCATGATCGCGTTCGCGCCGTCGACCGCGCGCTGCTTGAAGTCGTCGGAGAGAAACAGCGGCGATTCCGCGAGGCGGAACTCGAACGTGCAGTCGAGGCGGCGGGCCAGCTCGGCGCGATACCAGTCGTACAGCTCGGGCGTGAACTGCGCGTTGAAGAGACGGCGAAACTGCGCATCCATAAGGGCGACACGATATTCTTCGCGGCAATGAAGACCAAGCCCATCCGCGCGGCCCGCACGTGGCAGGCAGCTCTTTTCCTTTTCTTCTCCGGCGCCTGTGCCCTCATCTATCAGACGGTCTGGATGCGCGACTTCCGGCTGATCTTCGGCGCGTCGACGGTCGCGACGGGCGCGGTCCTGGCCATCTTCATGGGAGGCCTCGGCCTGGGCAGCGCGATCCTCGGCAAGCGCGCCGACCGCCACCCGCATCCGCTCGCCCTCTACGGCGTGCTGGAGATGATCATCGCCGTGTCCGCGGCCGTCACGCCGCTGCTGCTGCTGGGCGTGCGCGCAGGCTACTTCGCCATCGGCGGCTCCGCGGTACTGGGCACCTTCATGGCCACGCTGGTGCGGCTGATTCTGTCCACGCTGGTGCTGGCCATTCCGACCATCGCGATGGGCGGCACGTTGCCGGCGATGGCGCGCGCGGTGGAGTCGAGCGACGATCAGGGCCGCCGCCGACTGGCGCTGCTCTACGGCATCAACACCCTCGGTGCCGTCGCGGGCGCGCTGATCGCGACGTTCGTGCTGCTCGAGCGCTACGGCAACCGCTCGACGCTGCTCATCGCCGCGGTGGTGAATCTCGCCGTCGGCGCGCTGGCCTGGTTCCTCGGACGCGGAACGATCCGGCAGGAGCAGGCCGCGACCGAAGAGCCGTTCCGCGCGGCGGCGCTGCCCGCGAAGCTGGTCCTGGTCGCCGCGGCGCTGGTCGGCTTCGCCTTCCTGCTCATGGAGCTGGTCTGGTACCGGATGCTTTCACCGCTCCTGGGCGGTACGACGTTCATGTTCGGACTCGTGCTCGCCATCGCTCTGCTGGGCATCGGCATCGGCGGCGCGCTGTACTCGTTCGGCAACCGCGAGCGCGTAGCCACGGCCACCGGCTTCGCCGTCACCTGCACGCTCGAGGCGCTGGCGATGATCATCCCGTTCGCGCTGGGCGATCGCATCGCCGTGTTCGCGAATTCGATGCGCGCGCTGCGCGTGTTCGGCTTCGGCGGGCACGTGATGGCCTGGGCGATCGTGACGGCGGTGGTCGTGCTTCCCGCGGCGATCGTGGCCGGCTATCAGTTCCCGCTGCTCATCTCCCTCCTCGGGCGCGGGCGCGACAGCGTCGGCCGCGAAGTCGGTCTCGCGTACGCCTGGAACACCGGCGGCTCGATCGCCGCCTCGCTCCTCGGCAGCTTCGTGCTCATTCCATATCTCGGCGCGCGAGGGAGCTGGAAGCTCGCCGTCGGAACGCTGGTCGCCCTCGGCGCGGTGACGCTGTTCTTCGCGATGCGGGAGAGATTCCGCCGCGTCGCCGCGATCGCCGCCGCATGCGCGGTCGCTTCGCTGGCGCTGATGTTCACCCTCGGACCGACCGCCCTGTGGCGCCACTCCGGGATCGGCGCCGGCCGCGCGATCTCTCCGTCGAATCCGAACGCCTTGCGCGACTGGATGCACAGCATGCGTCACGCGACGCTGCTCGACAAAGACGGGCGCGAGAGCAGCATCGCCCTCACCGCCGGCGATGACCTCGGACTGATCGTGAACGGCAAGAGCGACGGCTCCGCACGCGACGACGCGGGCACGCAGGTGATGTCGGGCATGCTCCCGATGCTCCTCCACCCGAACCCGAAGAAGGCTCTGGTCATCGGCCTCGGCACCGGCACGACCTCGGGCTGGATCGCCGAGACGCCGGGCGTGGAGCGCGTCGACGCCGTCGAGCTGGAGCCGGTCGTCGTCGACATCGCCACGTACTTCAACCCCGTGAACCGCAACGCGACGTCGAACCCGAAGCACGTGACGTCGATCGGCGACGCGCGGGAAGTGCTTCTCACCACGCGGGAGAAGTACGACCTCATCTTCTCGGAGCCGTCGAACCCGTATCGCGCGGGCATCGCCAGCCTGTACACCAAAGAGTTCTACACGGCCGCGGTCGATCGTCTGAACACGAACGGGCTGTTCGTGCAGTGGATGCAGATGTACGCGATCGAGACGCGGACGATGAAGACCATCTACGCCACGATCACCTCGGTCTTCCCGAACGTCGACACGTGGACGACGACCTCGGGCGACATCGTGCTGGTCGCGTCGCGCGACCCGATCGTCTACAACGCCGATCAGATCCGGCAACGCCTCGCCACCGAGCCCTATCGCCGCGCCGCGCACAACGCCTGGCGTGTGGAGTCGGCGGAAGGAATCCTGTCGCACTTCATCGGCTCGGAGAAGCTGGCGCGCGCGGCTGCCGCGGGAGTCGCGGAGCTCAATACCGACGATCGCCAGATCATCGAGTTCAGTTTCGCGCGCTCGCTCGACCGCGACATCGATCTGATGAACGAGCTGTTGTCCGCGGCTCAGCGCCTCGGCGCGACGCGGCCGACGATCGTGCGCGGCGCGTTCGACTGGACCAAGGTCGAAGAGAACAAGGCCTCGATCTCCTGGCTGCGCGTGCCGCTGCCGAAGAACGAGTTCGCGCGTGCGTACGAGGCGGGCAACCACGCCGGGGCGCTCTCGATGTGGAGAAGCGCGCAGTGGCAGCCGGTGAACACGTACGACAACGCGATGCTGGGACACGTGCTCGCACTCGCCGGCGACGACGCAGCGCTCACGTACATCGATCCGCTGCGGCCATGGCAACCGACGGAGGCGGACGCGCTCACCGGACTGCTCCTCTATCAGAAGGGCAGCTTCAGCGGCGCGGGTGCGCTGCTGAGCAACGCGCTGACGCGCTATCGCGAGGATCCGTGGCCGCTGTTGTCGATCATGAACGGTGCGATCTCGGCCGCCGCCGCCGTCGCGCGCGACCCGCAGTCCTCGGAGAAAGTGCTCGACGCGCTCTCACAGCCGTACAGCGCGTACCTGCTCGAGGCGCCGCGCGGACGCGCGTTCCTCGCCGCATCGTGGGAAACGAAAAAGTGCGGAGCCTCGACCCTGACCGCGCTCCGCGAGTACGAGCCGAACGTGCCATGGAGCGCGTCCGTGCTCCAGATGCGCGCCGTCTGCTACGCCGCGGTCGGAATGCAGCAGCAGGCCGCGGAGGCGCAGGAGGATCTGAGAAGGTTCAGTGAAGGAGAGTTGCAGCGGCTGGTTCAATAGCCGCTTCGCGCCGTTGCTGGTTGTTGCTTGCTGGTTCCTCGCGCCGCATGGTGACCAGGCCATGCACCGCAAGCAACACAGCAACGGGTGTGCGGGCGGGCGGAAAACCAGCAACGCTATTTCTTCTTCAGCTCCGTCAACACCAGCTTCGCCACCGCCTTCAGCGTGTCGAACACGCCCGTTCCGTTCATGGCCACGGCCTCGAACGTCGGCTCGCCTTTGAAGTTGAGCTGGCGGTACATCTCGTCGGGCGGCAGCGCTGTCGGGAGATCGCGCTTGTTGAACTGGAGGACGTAGGGCACCTGCTTCAGCTCGTAGCCCTGCTCCTTGAGGTTCTTGTCGAGGTTCTGGAGCGACTCGAGGTTCGCTTCCATGCGCATCTCCTGCGAGTCGGCGACGAACACCACGCCGTCGACGCCTTTCAGGATCAGCTTGCGCGACGCGTCATAGAAGACCTGGCCAGGGACCGTGTAGAGATGGAAGCGGGTCTTGAAGCCGCGGACGGTGCCCAGGTCGAGCGGGAGAAAGTCGAAGAAGAGAGTGCGGTCCGTCTCCGTGGCGAGGGAGATCAGCTTTCCCTTTGCCTGCGGGTTCGTCTTGTCGTAGATCCACTGCAAATTGGTCGTCTTCCCGCACAGGCCGGGGCCGTAATAGACGATCTTGCAGTTGATCTCCCGCGCCGCGTAATTGATGAACGTCATGGAGGCTATTCGCTGAAGAGGCTGTCGATGTCTTCGTCCGTGATCTCGGCGAACGGCGAGTCGAAGCGGCTGGACATCGACCCGCGCTCGGCCTCGGCCTTCTTGAGGAGCACCTCGAACGTGCGCTCGAGCTCTTGCGACGCCTTCTTCACCCGCAGCCGGACCAGGCCCAGCGATGACTTCTCGTCGAAGATCACGACCAGAATGACGCGCTGCGCGACCAGTGAGATGTGGATGTTGTCCCGCTCGCCCTCGTGAAAGAGGATCGAGAACTCCTTCTCGCCGATGAGCTTGGCCAGGCCGTCGGTGGCCGCAACGTTGCCGGCCGTGAGTGACGCGAGGGAAGTCGCGTCGACGCCGCGCATGTCGCCCATGACGGCGATCTGCTGCCCGTTTTTGTCGACGAGAAAGACGATCTTCGAGTTGGAGTCGACCTGCAGACGGTGAAGGATGTCCTTGATCTGCTGGTACTCCTCCTCGTACATCACGAGATCAGGAGTCGCCATTGTTCCTCATAAATTGCCCGTGAAAAGGGACGCAACTGTATAGCACAGAATGACAACCGCACGCCGCAGCGTGCGTCAGATCTCCCGCCGCCCTTCCAGCGCCTTGCTCATCGTGACCTGATCCGCATACTCGAGATCGCCGCCGACGGGCAGGCCGAACGCGAGGCGGGTGGTGCGCACGCCGTGGGGGCGGAGCTGCTGGGCGATGTAGAGCGCGGTGGCCTCACCCTCGACGTTCGGGTTGGTGGCGATGATCACCTCGCGCGGACCGGTCTGTTGCACGCGCTTGACGAGGCCGGCGACGTCGATGTCCTGCGGCCCGATGCCTTTCAGCGGCGACAGCGCGCCGAGGAGCACGTGGTAGACGCCTTTGAAGTCGCGGGTCTGCTCGATCGTCTGGATGTTGAACGCTTCCTCGACGACCGCGATCAGGGTGGGGTCGCGGCGCGTGTCGCTGCAGATCGCGCAGGGCTCGATGTCCGTCATGTTGTTGCAGACCGAGCAGCGGAAGATCTTCGCCTTCACGTCCAGGATCGCCGTCGCCAGCGCCTCGGCCTCGGCCGCCGGGCGCTTGAGGATGTGGTAGGCCAGACGCGCCGCGGATTTGCCGCCGACACCGGGAAGCTTCGTCAGTTCGTTGATGAGGTTCGCGAGCGGCGGGGCAGTCATAGAGAGTCGCCTGAACGACGACTAAAAACCCGGAATCTTCATGCCGCCGGGCATCATGGAGCCCATCGACGACTGCATCTCCTCGTCGACCTTGCGCGCGGCCTCGTTGATGGCGGCCTTGACGAGGTCCTGCAGCATCTCGACGTCGTTCGGGTCGACCGCTTCCTTGTCGATGGTGATCGAGATCAGCTCCTTGTTGCCGCCCATCTCGGCCTTGACCATGCCGCCGCCGGCGGTGCCTTCCACGCGGATGTTGGCCATCTGCCGCTGCATCTGGTCCTGCATCTGCTGCGCTTGTTTCATGAGTTGTTTGATGTTCATCGTTTGCTCTCCTTCACGAGCTCCCCGCCGAGGTGTTTGCGGAAGGCGCTGAGAACCGGGTCGTCGCGCAGCGGCGACGGCTTGTCCTCGGCGCGGCGTCCGCTGGGCGCGGGCTCGGACTCCTGCAGTTTGGCTTCGATGGTGATGCGCTCGCCGTGCATCTCGGACGCGATCTGCTCGATCGCGCCCTTCGCGTCGTTCACGGCATCGACGGCGAAGTCGTCGGCGAGTGCGATGGTGATGCGCCCGCCGGACTTCGAGATGGTGGCGTCTTTGATGTAGGTGGCGACCATCGGCTTGGCCTTGCGGATGCGGTCGACGAGATCGCCGGACGACGCCTGTGGAGCGGCGGCCGCTCCGGCCGCCGGTTTCGGCGCAGCTTTTTCCGGCGCCCGAAGCGGGCGCCGCTCCACAGGAGCGCTCGTATCGCCCGCGAGCACCGACTCGACAGACTTCAACCGCGGGAACGTCGCCGCTTTCAGCAGCGCGATCTCCACCGCCAGGCGCTGATGCTCCGCCTTGTTCACGGTCTCGTCATCCCGCAGCAGCAGGTTCGCGATCCGCAGCAACTCCGTATACGAGAACTTCTCCGCCACCGCCCTCATCGTCGGCAGGTCTTCCGGCGCGGCGGCGAGCATCGACTCCGGCGCGCCGCTCGCGAGGAGCAGCAGGTTGCGCACGAAATTCAGCAGGTCGCGGTAGAGCATCTTGAAATCGCGTCCGCTGTCCGAGGCTTCCTGCAGCGCTTCGAGGATGCCGGTGTGATCGCCTTCGCCGGCGAGCGTGATCACGCGGGCGAAGAAGTTCGTGTCGGAGAGGCCCAGGATCGTGGCCACGTCCTCGGCGGTGACGTTGCGGCCGCTGAAGGCGATGATCTGATCGAGGAGCGAGAGGCAATCGCGAACGCTCCCTTCGCCGCGGCGGGCGATGATCTCCAGAGCGGCCCGCTCGGCGGTGATGCCTTCGCGACGGCAGATCTCCTCGAGGCGCCCGATCAGATCGTCGAGCGTGATCTTGCGGAGGATGAACTTCTGCACGCGCGACAGGATCGTCTGCGGCACCTTGTGCATCTCCGTCGTCGCGAACATGAACACCACGTGCGGCGGCGGCTCCTCGATCAGCTTGAGGAGCGCGTTCCACGAGGCGGTGGAAAGCATGTGCGCCTCGTCGATGATGAAGATGCGATACCGGTCGCGGGCGGGCTGGAACTGGGAAACGTCGCGGAGCTCGCGGACGTTGTCGACGCCGGTGTACGTCGCCGCATCGATCTCCCGCACGTCCATGTCGATGCCCTCGGTGATCTCGCGGCACATGGTGCAGGTGTTGTCGGGATCCGTGGTCGGACCTTTGACGCAGTTCAGGGCCTTGGCGAGGATGCGTGCGGTCGTCGTTTTGCCGATGCCGCGGACGCCGGAGAAGAGGTAGGCGTGGTGAATCCGGTTGGACTCGATCGCGTTGTGCAGCGTCCGCACCGCGGTCTCCTGACCGACGACGTCATCAAAGGTTTGCGGACGATATTTGCGCGCGAGCGCCTGATAGGACATGAGGGGCGCAGTTTAATGGAAAGGGCCGCTCGGAAGAGTCCAGGCCTGACTGTGTCACGCAGGTGTGGCTCCTTAGCGCTGCTACCTTCCGGTCCTGACGCGGTTCGGGGCTCCTGCTGCACAGGACCCGGACTCATCCCAGCGGCCCTAGCAAATTACGGTGATCGCGATCGTTAGTACAGGCTCCAAGAAGGCTATGCCTGTCAGCGCACCGGGCCGTGCCCGGCCGGTGGCGGAGAGAGTGGGATTCGAACCCACGGTACGGGTTAACGTACACACGCTTTCCAAGCGTGCGCCTTAAGCCACTCGGCCATCTCTCCGTTCGTAGCGGGCAGAAAATGGCGGAGAGGGAGGGATTCGAACCCTCGATACCCGTGAAGGTATAACGGTTTTCGAGACCGCCGCATTCAACCGCTCTGCCACCTCTCCGTTCGATCGCGCTGGCGCAGTTGGCGGAAAAACGACTGGAGCATCGCGCGCGACTTCTCTTCCATGAAACCGCCTTCGACTTCCAGGCGGTGGTTGAGACGCGCGTCCTGCACCAGGTTGCCGAGCGAGCCGCAAAAGCCCGCTTTCGGATCGTACGCCGCGAACACGAGACGCTCGACGCGCGCGTTCACGAGCGCGCCCGCGCACATCGCGCATGGCTCGAGGGTGACCAACATCGTCGTTCCTTCGAGCCGCCAGTCGCCGATGGCGAGAGAGGCCTCGCGAATCGCGTAGAGCTCGGCGTGCCCGAGGGGATCGCCCGACTCGCGGCGGTTGCGTCCGCGGCCGATCATCCGTCCTTCCCGATCGACGATCACCGCCCCGACCGGGATCTCTCCCTCGGCGGCGGCATCCTCGGCGAGGGCGAAGGCCGTTTCCATCCACTGCACCTGATTCACCTGTCAAAGAGTATTACGGCGGGCCGGAGCCCGCCGTGTTTTTGAATCGGGATTGGTGCACCCAAGAGGACTCGAACCTCTAACCTTCTGATCCGTAGTCAGATGCTCTATCCAATTGAGCTATGGGTGCGAGCACGGAACGCTAACGGCCGAACCGGGGGGTTCATTCCGCAGCGGCGGCGGATTCTACTCGCGCGCTCCGCGAACCGCAACCGTTGCGGGCATTGTTCTTGGAGCGTATCCTTGTGACTCCTGGGCTGCAGCAACACAGCTTTCACGGCCTCTACGGTTGGCTACTGCCTACCCAACCCTTCCCCAGCCAACCGTGGAGGCGTGATTTTCCCCTCATGAAAAAAGAAGACGTCTACGCGCGGATGATGCACACGCCGGACGATCCTGTTCGCGCCGAGCAGCGCGCGGCCCTGCGCGTTCTCTGGAAGCAGTTGATGCCGCTGCACCGGGCCCTGATCGACGCCGCGCGTGACGAGTACGCGGCCACGGTCGCGCCGGTGAACGGCCCAACGCACATGCTCCAGTTGCTGCAGGAAGAGCCGTTCTTCGAATGGCTGCGGCCGATCACCTCGCTGATCGTCGACATCGACACCCTCTCGCGGACCGACTTCGAGCCCGCGCAGATCGAGGACGTGGTCGCCCGCGTGAACCGGCTCTTCGGCAGCAGCGCCGACGCCGCGTTCTCCGCGCGCTATCTCCCGATCCTGCAGCGCGATATCGACGTCGCCGCGGGACACGCCGCCATCCGCCGCCTGCTCACGCGCCTGCTTCCGCCGCGCTGACTTTCCCTGCGCCCGGGCGGATTGCAGTAAAGTAACGAGACACCAAAATGGAACTTTTCGTGTTCGACGACGACTACGTGCGGCGTCTGCGAGAAGGTGATCGGGACACAGCGACACATTTCCACGCCTACTTCCGGGACCTCCTGCTGCTGAAGCTGCGACGGCGCCTGGGCTCATTCGATGCCATCGATGAAGTCCGACAGGAAGTCTTTGCCCGCTGTTTCGAGCACCTCGGCGACCTGCGCGACGGGCGCAAGCTGGGCGCGTTTGTCAACTCGATCTGCAACCGCGTGCTGATGGAGTACTACCGCGCCGAGGGCCGCACCGAGCCGCTCTCCGACGACGTGATGGACATCCCCGATACGAGCGACGCCGCGGCGTCACTCGACACCGCCCGGAACGTCGAGCGCGTGCGCCGCGTCCTCAACACCCTTCCCGCGCGCGACTCCGACATCCTTCGCGCGATCTTCATCGACGAAAGCTCGAAGGATGAAGTGTGCCGGCGCTACGGCGTCGATCGCGACTACCTCCGCGTCCTCCTGCACCGCGCCAAGGCAACCTTCAAGAGTTTCTTCCTCCGCCGGAAGAGCGGGCGCCTGCAGATTGATGAAACGTTTCCGCGGAATTCGTCACTATCAGTCGAGAGGACCGATGAATCACGCTGAAGCAATCGAATCACAGGCATCAGAGCGCTACGCGCTGGAGATGCTCACCGCCGCCGAGGTGGACGCGTTCGAAGAGCACTACTTCGACTGCGTGGAATGCGCCGAAGACGTGCGCGCCGGCATGAGCCTGATGGACGGCGGACGGCGGCTCGTCGCGGAGCCGGCGGCGCCGGTCGTCGCGATCGACTCGCATCCGCGCCGCCGCGGTCTCCGGAACTGGATTCCCGCCGCCGCGGCCGCCGCGCTGCTGCTCGCGACCGGCGGTGTGTGGATGCGCATGCAGAACGTCGCACCGGCGCTCGTTGCCGATACGGCATTTCTGAAGTCCACCGAGGTGCGCGGCGAGACGGAAGCGTCGAAGACGCTCGTCCTCGCGGAGGGCGAGCTCGGTCAGCTCGAGCTGGATCCGCCCGCGGGCTACCGCAACGTCCAGGCCGACATCTTCAGCGGCGGCAAGCGCATCTCGACCCACTCTCTGTCCGCGAAAAACGAGCTCGTTCAGATCACGCTCCCCGATCCCGATCCGGGATCGTACGAGCTGGTGCTGTCCGGCGATGGCGAAACGGTAAAGCGCGTCGTCATCGCCCGATATCCATTCAACGTGCAGCGTCCTGCGGCAACGAAGTAAACGGGTCCACGCAAGGAGGGTGAGATGGAATTCAAGTACAACGCGAGTGCTCTCGCTGCCGGCGGCGTCATTCGCAGCCAGCACATCACCACGGTCATCCCCAGTATCGCTTCGGTCGCCCTCGCGCCCACGGGCGGCGAGGGGAAAACGGTCGTGAGCAATTACTTCTCCGAGGAGCTGTCGTTCGCGCACGCGGAAACGCGGGTGTCGGGCAAACGGAGGGGCGACAAGTTCATCACCTTTACGTATGTCTTCATCAAGAACCTGCGCGTGTTCGACAAGCTGGCCATCGGCGAGCTGCGCGGCACCGTCACCTCGATCCACAGCGATCGTGACCGTGACGGCGACGGCGACGACGATCACGATTTCCAGCTCGAGGCCTCGTACCGCGACGTGCGCGCCGCGGGCCACGAGGTCGTCCCGGAGCTGGACGTCTGCGTCGGGAGCCTGAAGCGCTACCGCCACCTCAGCGACGTGATCAAGCCGCGGACGGCGCAGGCGCTCCCGCCCGGACTCATCGCACCGGCGGACGCCCAGGCGCTGGCGGAGCGCTTCAACACCACTTCGCCGGCACAGCTCGAGAAGCTCGTGGGCGAGCGTCGCGCGCTGCATGGCTCGCTCGTCGAACGAGTCGACGGGCGTGTCACCGGCAAGCACCACAAGGTGTTCGTCGACAAACTGGGCACCGTTCGCTTCGGCGAACTGATGTTCAAGCCGGGACGCCGGAGCGTGAGTCTGCTCCGCATCAACTTCGGCCGGAACGACACGTTCGCGCCGCTGCCGGAGAACGTCCAGTCCTTCGCGCTCGAAAATACCGAAAGCACCTCGGCCCCCGACGACGGCTCGCTGACCATTGCCTCGGTGGAAGGGAATGGCACCCCGATCTATCCGTAAATACATGCTCGTGCCGCTGCTGGCCGCGCTGCTTCTCTGCGCGGCCACGGCGGCACCCGCGACTCCCGAGGATGCGGCGCGCCTGGCGCGCACGGCCATCGACCGCGCGCAGTACGTCGAGGCGCAACGCATTCTCGACGAAGCGCTCGCGCGCTTCGGCACGCGAGACAGCGAGACCGTCTGGAAGCTGCGCGTGATGCGCGGCGAGCTCGCGATGTCGACCCGCGGGCTCGCGAAGGCCGACGAGCTACTGAGATTCGAGCTGCCCGCGAAATACCGGAACAGCGAAGCGGCCGTGCAGCACGCGGTGATGCGCGCGCTCGCGGCACGCGCCATACACTTGATGCAGCGCGCGTTCGATCTCGCGACGAAGCACCACCCGAAGCTGCTGGCCGACGTTCACCTCTACAACTCCTCGCTCGTCTATAACTCCTCGCTGGGGAAGACGCCGGAGGAGGCGCTCGGGGGTGCGCGGACGGCGCTCGCGAGCGCGCGGACGGCGCTCGAGCTCGCGCAGAAAAACGGGCGACGCGACACCGAGGCGCGTGCGACCGCGAACGTGGCGTTCTTTCTCTCGCACGGCGGAAGGCTGACTGATGGAGTGGAGTGGGGCGAGCGTGCGGTGACGCTCCTGGGCCAGCGGCAGCTCACGAAACACAAGAGCGTCGCCGCCGGCAACCTTGGATGGGCGTACTTCGAGCTCGGCGACTACGAGGCCGCGGAGCGGCTGTACCTCGTCGCCGCGAATGCCGCTCCGCGCTACGACATGCCCGTGTGGCTGATCGCCCGCGGCAACGTCGAGTACCAGAGACGCAACTGGCAGGACGCGATCCGCCTCAACTCCGAGGCCGCCAGGGTCGCCGACGAGGTCGGGCGGGACAAATCGCTCGGCTACGCTTACGCGAACATGGCCCGGTCGTACCTGGAGCTGGGTCATCTGGACGACGCCGCGCGGTTCAACGCGAAGGCGCATGCCGCCAAGAAAGGGGACGCCGAGGCGATCCGCAGCTCGCGCGTCGTCGACGCGCGCATCGCCGTGCTCCGCGGCGATCGCACGGGTGCGGAGAAGATCTTCCAGGACGTGCTGCGGCAGCAGCCGTCCCCGGCGACGCTCATCGAGGCGGAGACCTACTTCGCCATCCTGCTGGCGAGCGCCGGCCGCAACGCCGAGGCACGCACGCATTTCGAGCGCGCCACCCGGATCGTGAACGACAAGCGCGGAGAGATCGCCGATCCCGATCTCCGCTTCGCGTTCCTGAACACCGCCGCGTACATGTTCGACGAGTACGTCGACTTCCTCGTGCGCACCCGCGACGTGGGCGGCGCTCTCGCGGTCACGGAAGCGAGTCGCGCGCAGTCGCTGGAAGAGGGGCGCGACGTCGCCCGCACCTTCGACGCGCGCGCGGTCGCGAAGGCCAACCACGCCACGATCCTCACCTACTGGCTGGGGCGCCGGCGCTCGTTCGTGTGGGTGATCACACCCGCGGCCGTGACCGTGTACCCGCTGCCGGCGGGCACGAAGATCGAGGACGCCGCGCGCTCCTATCGCGATCTGCTCCTCGGTGCCCGCGGCATTCCCGAGCGCAGCGCGCAGCCCGCGACGGAGCTCTTCTCGATGCTCATTCCCTCGCCGGTGAAGCCGGCTCCGAACGCGCGCGTCATCGTCGTCGCCGACGGCCAGCTGCACACCCTGAACTTCGAGACGCTGATGCCGCGGTCGGGTCGTTACTGGATCGAGGACGTGGTGGTGATGAGCGCACCATCGCTGCAGCTGATCGCGCAGGGCCCGAAGAAGACGCACGCACCTGCGTCGCTGCTGCTCGTCGGCGACGCGCCGGCGGTGGAGTCGTATCCGCGGCTGAAGCACGCGCCGGCGGAGATCGAGAAGGTGTCGGCGAAGTTCGTGCGTCCGACGATCCTCCGCGGAGCGAACGCCACACCCGACGCATACAAGAACGCCACGCGCGGCCGCTTCGACGTGCAGCATTTCGTCGCGCACGGCGTCGCCTCGAGCCGCCGGCCGCTCGACTCCGCGATCATCCTCGCCGCGGCGAACGGGAACAGCTCCTATCGACTGCTGGCGCGCGACGTCATGCAGCAGCCCGTCGACGCGCAACTGGTCACCATCTCGAGCTGCTACGGCGCCGGCACGCGCACGTACGCCGGCGAAGGTGTGATCGGCCTGGCCTGGGCGTTCCTGAAAGCGGGCGCGGACGAGGTCATCGCCGCGCTCTGGGAAGTGAACGACACGGCGACGCCGCAGCTCATGGAGACGATGTACGGCGAGATCCGCAAAGGCCGCGACCCCGCGGACGCGCTGCGCACGGCGAAGCTGCAGATGCTCCGGGGCGGTGGCGCGTATCGTCGCCCGCTGTACTGGGCTCCGTTCGTGTTGTATGCGGGAACGTAAACGCCGCCCCGCCTGGTGTCCCCGGAGTGATTCGAACACTCGACCCACAGCTTAGAAGGCTGTTGCTCTATCCGACTGAGCTACGGGGACAGACGTTCAAACGAGTTGGTCGGGGCGAGAGGATTCGAACCTCCGACCCCCTGCTCCCAAAGCAGGTGCGCTACCAGACTGCGCTACACCCCGACGCGTGGAGGGACGCTGCGGCCGTCGGAACAGGCCGCCACAGCACGCCATTCCGTTGCGAGTCAGACCGCCGCGCGCGCGACCGGGCCGAGGGTTTTCGGCGGGAGGGCGGCCTCCCACTTGCCGCACTCCGTTTTGTCCAGCAGGAACTCGAACGTCGTTCCATGCGAGCGGAGGCGCAGCACCCGGCAGCTCTCGTCGTGGTTCTTCCCGGTCATGAGCTCGTTCGAGTATTCGATCTCGTCGATGCGATTCAGATCGAACGACGCCTCGAGATCCGGATTCTCGTAATAGAAGGTGTCGTCGGTGAGCGCGAGCGCGACGGGGATCGTCTCCGCGCCCTCGACGTAGTCGGCGCGGCTCACCAGCTTCGCCGAGGAGCGGCGCTTTTCCATGATCGCGCCGAGCAGGTCTTTCCGGCGCACATTCAGAAAGACGACCACGAGCACCGCGAGCACGACCAATCCGACCACGGTCATGAGTCCAAGTCCGGACATGCCGACGTCCTCCTCGTTCCGTTTTTGCTGACCGAAATGTACGCCCTTCCGTCCATCGAAACCAGTGCGAAGTTGCGACGCGAGCCGACCCGGGCCGTGTCGCCTCACGCCATCGAGCTAGAATGGTCCGCCAATGGGTGCCGGGCGGCGGAAGACGCGTAACGAACATTCGTCTGGCGGCGTCGTCATCGTCGTGCGCGACGGCGCGCCGCACGTCGCGCTGATCGCCACGCGCAACAAGACCCGCTGGGGCCTGCCCAAAGGCGCGGTCACCGTCGGTGAGACCTCCGAGGCCGCGGCGCTGCGCGAGGTACGCGAGGAGACCGGGATCGAGGCGCGCATCGTCCGTCCGCTCGACACGATCGAGTACGTGTTCCGTGCCGGCGACACGCTCATCCAGAAGCGCGTGGACTTCTATCTGATGGAGTACGTCGCGGGCGAGCTCGAGCCGCAGCTCAGCGAGGTCGACGACGTGCAGTGGTTCGAGTTGAGCGCTTCGCTGCAGCAGGCGAGCTTCGACTCCGAGAGGAAGCTGCTCGAGATGGCGCTTTCTTCGCCTTCGCCGCGCTAGCTTTCGCGGGGGCTGCTCGCTTTTTCTTCGGCGTCGAGAGTTTGTCCGCGAGCGTGGGGGCCTTCCGCGACGATGCCTTCCGGTTGCTCTGCCAGACGTTCTCGCCGCCGATCTCCTCGACCAGCTTGTTCGACACGACCGAGCGCGGCGCGACTTTGGTCACGTCCACGTTCGCATTCGCGAACTCGTCGCGATGCTTGAGCAGCAGCCACTCGTTTCCCTTGTCGGACTTCGAGCGGCCGCCGATGCGCACCAGCGCCCACTCGCCGAACATCTTCTTTCCGAACATCCTGAAGGTGAGCTTGCCCGACTTCACCGCCGCGACGGGATCGTCGCCCGGCTCGATGAACTCCCACCCGCCCTCATCCCAGATGATCACGTTGCCCGCGCCGTAGTTCCCTTCCGGGATCACGCCCTCGAACTTCGCGTAGTCGTACGGATGGTCCTCGGTCATCATCGCCAGGCGTTTCGTGCCCGGGTCGTAGGACGGTCCCTTCGGCACGGCCCACGACTTCAGCACGCCCTCCATCTCCAGACGGAAGTCGTAGTGCAGATGCGAGGCGCGATGCTTCTGGATGACGAAGATCGGCAGCTTGCGCTTCTTCGGCTTCCCTCCCGCGGGTTCGGGAGTGACCCCGAAGTCGCGCATCTTGCGGTACTTCTTGAGCAGGTCGGGCATCGATGCTCCTTCGTCGTGTCATCCCGAGCGAAGTCGAGGGATCCCCTGCTTCGTTACCAGGCGGGGGATCCTTCGACGGTCCTCCGCTTCGCTCCGGCGGCTCAGGATGACACCTGTCCTCACGACACCTTTTTCTTCTTGGGCGTCGACGTCGCGCGCACCGGCGCGCGCTTCGGTGCCGCGCGTTTCGTGGCCGCGGGCTTCGCGCCTTCCAGGCTGCGGCGCAGCGCCTCCATGATGTCGACCACCTCCGCCGCCTTCTCCTGACCCGGCGTCTCCGACACGATCACTTCGCCCTCGGACTTCGCCTGGATCTTGTCCATCAGGCGCTCGCGATAGGTGTCCTTGTATGCGAGCGGGTCGAACTTCTCCTCCGTCAGCTCGTCGATCAGCATCTCCGCGAGGGTGATCTCCTTGTCGCGCACTTCGCCGCCTTCGACGTCGATGGCCGAGAAGTCGCGGACCTCGTCGGCGTAGTACATCGTGTGCAGGATCAGGCCGTCGTCGAAGGGACGGAGCAGCACGAGATGCTCGCGGTGTCCGGAGATCCATCGCGCCACGGCGACCTTGTTCTGCCGCTTCATCGCCTGGGCGAGCAGGCGATAGGTCTTGCCGCCGCCGGGTGCGGGTCCGAGGTAGTAGGCCTTCTCGAAGAAGACCGGATCGACCTGGTCGAGATCGACGAACTCGGTGATCTCCAGCGCGCGGTCTCCGTCGCTCTCGAGCACGTTCACTTCGTCGTCGGTGAGCGTCACGTACTGGTTCTTCGCGACGGCGTAGCCGCGGATCATCTCGCCCTGTTCGATCATCTCCTCGTGCTTCGGGCACCACCATTTGCGGTTCACGCGCGAGCCGCAGCTCCCGTGGAGCATGTTGAAGTGGATGTCTTCCGACCTGGTGGCGGTGTAGAAGCGGACAGGGATGCTCACCAGCCCGAATGTGATCGTCGCATTGCGCAGCGGTCGTAGTGCCATACCGGCCTCCGAATCTGCCATACTGCATGGCGCGTTCCACGGATTGCGGCGTCGAAGTAGCTGCATTTACTAGGATTTAGCTGGCGGGCGGCGCCGTTCTTGCACAAGGCAGCGCGGGAATCGTATGTCCTCATCCATCCGGCGAGTTCTCTGGGGGGCGTTTTTCGGCCTCGTCCTCCTGACGGTGGCAGGTGTCGCCGCGACGATCGCCATTCTGCAGACCGAGCAGCGCCAGGAAGCGCGCAACGCCCAGTTCTCGCGCCCGCTGCTCGACGACGTGCACGCGATGGATGAGGCGCTGATCATGATGGTGGCTGCGTCGCGCGGATACGCGTTCACGGGGGAGACCGCGTTCTCGCAGCAGTACGACGATGCGTCGCGCGCATTCGAGACCAGGGCCCTGCGCGCCAAGGAGGTGGCTGGCGAGGACGACGAGATCTCCATCCTGGTCGCGAAGCTCGTCCAGCATCGCAACGCGTTGAAGGCCAAGATGGATCCGCAGATTCGCGTTCGCGGCGACGAAAAGACGGCCATGGACATGGTCAATGACGTCGCGACGGAGCGGCGCCGGACTCCCGACTACGCCGAGCAGATCTCCGACCGCATTCGCGCGGAGCAGGGCGCCGTCACCGAGCGTACCGCCAATCTCCGGCAGTGGCTGATGATGGCCCTCCTCTTCGGCGGCATTGCCATCGTCGTCGTCGGGGGTATCGCGGTGTTCCGCATCGAGCAGTCCCTGCGCGACTACGTCGTCCGCCAGGTGCGGCGCACGGAGGCCATGATCGGCGGGATGTCCGATGGCGTGCTGCTCGTCGATGCCGACGGCCGCTCCGTCTTCATGAATCCCGCCGGCCAGCGGCTCCTCGGCAAGTCCGACATCGGCGTGCCGATCTTCCAGCAGGCCGAGGTCTACCGCCTCCGCGACGAGCACGGGCGCCTGCTCGACGCAAAAGAGCTCCCCGCCGCCCAGTCTCTGTCGACGGGACGCACGGTGCAGGACGTGACGGTGATGATCGCGCGCGAGAACGCGGACCGCGTGGTCGTGTCCATGAGCGCGACCCCGCTCCGCGAGGACAACCGTACTTCCGGCGTCGTGGTCACCTTCCGCGACATCACCGAGCGCCGTGCGCTCGAAGAGCAGATGCAGGTGCAGGCCGAGCGCGCGCAGATCCTCGCCGACGCCGGCGCCTTCTTCTCCTCGAACATCGATCCGACATGGGTCACCCAGGCCATCGCCGAGCGCGTCGCCGAGGTCCTCGGCGACTGGTCCGCGGTAATCCTGCGCAGTTCGGACAGCAAAGAGCTGCGGGTCGCGGCGATCTATCACCGCGACATGACGTCGCTCGGACTGGCCTGGTCGTACATCTATCGCCAGCCGCTCGTGGTCGGAGACGGGATCATCGGCCAGGTGGTCTCGACCGGCTTTCCATCGATGATGACCGACGTCCGGCCGTCGTTCGACGCCACCAGTCCGGGCACCTATCACCCGTCGCCGGTGAGCCTGGCCTCGCTGCTCGTGCTGCCGCTGCGCACGCGGCGCGAGATGATCGGCGCGCTGGTCATCGCCGCGAACGATCCCGAGCGCGCGATGACCGACGACAAGCTGCCGCTGGCCGAGGTCCTGGCCGAGCGCGCCGCGCTCGCGATCGAGAACGCGAAGCTCTACACCGAGCAGGTCGAGGCGCGGCGCAAGGTCGAGGATCTCTCCCGCCTGAAAGACGAGTTCCTCTCCATCGCCTCGCACGAGCTGCGCACCCCGGTCACGTCCATCAAGGGCTACACCCAGCTCGCGAAGATGCTGATCAAGGAGGGCGATCTCAATACCTCCGAGGAGTATCTGGACATCGCGCTCGACCAGATCGATCGCATGTCGCGGCTCATCCTCGAGCTGCTCGACGTGTCGCGCATCGAGACCGGCCGCCTGGAGATCCGGCGCGAGCCGATCGCCTGGCCTCAGTTCGTGCGCGACGTCGTGCATCGCCATCACACCGCCGTGAGCGACCGGCGTTTTCACGTCAGCGTGCCCGACGCCGGCAAGGTCGTCACCGGTGACCGCGACCGACTCGAGCAGGTCCTCGGCAATCTGCTCGAGAATGCGGTCAAGTATTCGCCGGACGGCAGCGACGTCACGGTCACGGTGGAAGACCGCGGCGACTCGCTGGTCACCGCGGTGTGCGATCGCGGCATCGGCATTCCGGCGGACGAGCTGGCGCAGGTGTTCGAGCGCTTCCACCGCGGGCGCCAGGTGTCGTCGACGAACTACGGCGGACTGGGACTCGGCCTCTACATCACCAAGCAGATCATCGAGCGCCACGGCGGCACGATCTGGGTGGAGAGCAAGGAAGGAGCGGGCACCACGTTCTTCTTCTCGCTCCCCGCGGCGGAGGCCGTGGTCACTGCGCTGCCCCCAGCGCAGATGGCGGCGCAGACGTAATCAGGAGTGACATGCTCCTTGCCGCCACCCTCGTGCTCGAGCTCACCCGCGAGTCCCTCACCGGCACGCACTACCGCTACCGCCAGTACGAGCACGGCCTCCCGACGGACACGTACATCACCACCAAGTCCCCTCTCCCCGCCCCGCGGGGGGAGGGCCAGGGTGAGGGGCTCCGATTCGTCGAGGGCCGCCGCATCAGGCGCCGCATCACCCACGAAGCCCCGTACAAACCGTGGCAGGAAGACGTCGACGCCGCAACCGGTGCGCTGATCCGCCGCACGCCTCTCTTCTTCAACGCGAAGCCCGCGCGCGTCTTCGATCCGAACCCGGTCGTCACGCTCAATGCGCCCGACCTGCAGGACGCGAACGACGGTCCCGTCCCGGAGGGCGCCTACAAGTCCGTGCAGCTCCCCGACAGCGCCCTGCACGGACCGTGGGTCGAGCTCGTCGACCGGCAACTGCCGTCGATTGCGCCGCCCGAGGGGAGTCTGGTGTTCGATCGCACGGCGGACGGTTTCGAGGACGTCAACGCGTACTTTCACATCCATCGCAATCAGGAGTGGGTGCAGTCCCTCGGCTATCGCGGCCCGCGCGCCATCGCGCCATACGCCGTGCCCGTCGACGCGCATGCGTCGGCCGGCGAGGACAACTCGTTCTTCGTGCCCAGCGGCGCGCAGGCCGGACGGGGAACGCTCTTCTTCGGCGAAGGCGGCACGGACGACGCGGAGGACGCGGACATCCTCGTGCATGAATACGCGCACGCGCTGATGGAGTGGATCGCGCCGGGCACGTTCGGCGGAGGCTTCGGCAGCGAGGCGCGCGCGCTGAGTGAGGGGACGGCGGACTACTGGGCGTTCTCCGCGCACGTCGATGCGCGGCGGGCGTCGGGACGCGATCCGTACTGCATCGCCGACTGGGACGCGCGCTGCTGGCTCGACGCATCGTCGGAGCGCTGCGGCTATCCGCCGAACAGCGACTGCCTGCGCCGCGTCGACAGCACGCGCACGATGGCGGATTTCGAGCCGAACGATCAGTCGGGCGCCGAGCATCGCAACGGCGCGATCTGGTCCTCCGCGCTGCGCGAGCTGCGCGAACAAATGCCGCGCGGGGAGATGGACACGATCGTCCTCGAGTCGATCTTCGGATTGCCGCCGCGGCCGACGTTCGCGGTGATGGCTCGGCGCCTCATCGAAGCGGATCGTGAGCTCTATCAGGGCGCGCACATCGGCCTGATCTGCACGGCCATGGGCAAGCGCGGCATCCTCACCGAATGTGAAGTGCCGATGCTCGGTGAGCGCGTGCAGTTTCAGAGCGTGCAGCACGGGCTCGTGATTCCGGAGACGGAAGCGGGCGTGACTTCGACGATCACCATCAGCGATGCGCGCGCAATCGAGAAGCTGTTCGTGCGCGTCGATCTCACCCACAGCGCGCGCGGCGATCTGCGCATCGAGCTGATTGCGCCGGACGGCACGGTCATCCTGCTGCAGAACGTCTCCAGCTCGCGCACGGCCGACATCCACGCGACCTACGGGCTCACCGCCGCACCCGCACAATCGCTGGACATCCTCCACGGCCGCAGCGCCGCCGGGACGTGGACGCTGCGCGTCGCCGATCGCGCGCCGCAGGACACGGGCACGCTGTTGTCGTGGGGGCTGGACATCCAATTCGCGGGCGACCAGGCGCAGTCGACGCGTCCGCGGGGTGCGCGCTCGCAGATGATCCCCGTCGTCGCGCATCTCTACGGGCAGGCCGGCGCGTATGTCTCGGATGTGCGCATCGCCAACGTGACGTCGCATCCGCAGATCGCGACACTGATCTTCACGCGCAGCACCAAGAACGGCGCGGAGGAGTTTCTCGCCACGCGCGTCTTCGTCGACGCCGGCCAGACGCTCTCGTTCGACGACGTCGTCGATCGTACGTTCCACACCGCCGGCAGCGGCTCACTGGAGATTCTCGGCGACGTGCTGGTCATGAGCCGCACCGTGCTCGTCACCGCCAACGGCACCCTCGGTCAGGACGTGCCGGCAGTCATCGACACCACCGCCGTTGGCGAGGAGCCGCTGTTCGCCGCACCGTTCCATGAGCCCGGAACGCGCGTGAACGTCGGGATCACGGAGACGGCGGGCGGCCGCGGCATCGTGAGCATCGACGGCCGCGAGATCGCGATCGAGCCGTACAGCCACGTGCAGTTGCCGTCGCCCGGCGGTCTCACCCTCGTGCGCGTGATCAGCGGCAACGCGCGCGTCGCGGCGTATCTCTCTCAGCTGCGCAACGACGATGCGATGTTCATCCCCGCGATCCGTGGCCGCGAGCGGACCGTCAGCGCGCCGGCGATCACCGGACAGGGATCGGATACGCCGGTGTGGCGCAGCGATCTGTGGGCTCACGGGATTCAGGCCGCGCTCGTGCGGCTCCACGCCACCAATGCCGGCACCGTCGAGTTCATCGCGCCGACGCCTGACGCTCCCGGGGCGAATTCGTATCCCGATGTCCTCGCGCGTCTGTTCCATCGCACGGTGACCACCGCTCTGCTCACGACCACGCTCTCGCCGGTCACGTTCGCCGGAACGCGCATCGTCCACGGAGCGACGATGCAGTACGTGCCTTTCCTCGAAGTTACGGGCCCGGAGCAGCAGCACCTGCTCTTCATCGAGTCGAACGACGACTACACGACCAACGTCGGGTTCATGACCACGGAACAGAGCCGCGCGGAGCTCCGGATCTACAACGCTGCCGGCGCGCAGGTCGGGCAACACATCCTCTCGATGCCGGCCGGATGGTTCCACGTGCCCGTCGTCGCGCGGGTGAGCGGAGGCCGCGCCGTCGTGCACTTCACGCACGGAAGCGGGCGGGCGTACGCGTCACTGATCGACCGCCGCAGCGGGGACGCCACGTTCGTCGCCGGACAGTGAGTCGTGTATTCTCACGCCCGCCATGTCCCTGACCTCGCCCCAGCAGACCCTGCCGGAGGCGCAATCGCTGCCGCAGCTTCCCGTCAAAGTCCTCGAAGAGGTGCTCCGACAACTGCGCAGCACGCGCAATGACATCATCCGGTTCGGCGTCTGGAACGTCCGCAACCTGACCGACGACGACTTCAACAAGACCGACGATCGCAAGCTCCTCGGCTACTTCCGGCAGGACCTGCTGGAGACGCGCTTCCTCTCCAAGGGCCGCCGCATCGACCTGATCCAGCTCTGGCACTGGTTCGACGATCAGATGAGCGGCGTCGAGCCGCTGCTCGTCGACGGCGAAGAAGTCTTTCTCAACATCCAGGACAAGGATCTGGAGAAGGTGCGCAAGCGCATTCAGGAGATCCACTCGTTTCTGCCGCCCCTGCGCGGCGACGACCTGGACGCGTTCCGCCGTGTCAAGTACAAGCTCCGCCGCACGGTCATGCGTCTGACGTACGACCTGCACCACCTGTTCAAGCGCCTCGAAAAGTACCGCAAGAACATCTTCATCAGCAGCGGCGCGCCCCCCCGCCTCTCGGAGCGCGTGCCCCTCGAGGCGGTGGCGGAGATCCCCGAGCCGGAAGCAATGCCGGACGATCACGATCACGAAGAGTAGGGGCGAGGACGTGGGCACGGTGTCATTCCGCGCCCCGGCGCGAAGCGGAGGGCCCCTGTGTCATCCCGAGCCGCCGAAGCGAAGCGGAGGACGGTCGAGGGATCTCCCGCCTACGGAGTGGGCTCTGAGCCCCCGCAGGGGGTCCCTCGACTTCGCTCCGGATGACACAAAGCCCTACAAATCCGTCGTGACCGTTTCCCCCTCCCGCACGTTCACCGTTTGCGACGCGCCGATCGAGTCGTCGTCGTTCAGGAGCACGAGCTTGTACGAGCCCGGCGCGATGTGCTCGAGCGTGGCCGTTCCCGGCGGGAGATCGCGCGTGGCCGGCGTCATCGACCAGCGCGGATAGACCATGCCGCTCGCGTCGATGAGGCGCATGCGGCGGCGCACGTTGTGGCGCGAGCGCACGATGATCGTTCCGCCCGGCGACACGGAGATGGTCGGGTTCGACGGCGACTGCAACGTGATGTGCCGCGGCGCGTATTCGGGCACGAAGACCGTGGCCGTGTACGAGCCCGGCGCGAGCGGCAGGCGGGTCTCCCGCGCGGACTCGCCGAAGCGCATGATCCCGCGCGTGTCGTGCGCGATGCGGCCCTGCATGTCGAACACGATCACCTGCGCCGACAGCTGACGGTTGTCGCGGAAGTCGACGATGGAGATCTTCACGCCGTCGTTGCGCGAGACCTTCAGCTCCAGGTTGTCGTTGCCGGCGTCATTGATGGTGATGTCCTGCGTGGCGTTGCCGTAGCCATCGCGGCTGGCCGTGATCTGGTACGGGCCGGGGTGCACGTAGTCGATCGAGAACACGCCCGCCGAGTCGGTGAGCGCCGTGCGGATGCCGCGGAAGTCGGTGCCGGTTGCCGAGGAGCGGAACTGAATCGTAGCGCTGTCGACGGGCTCGTTCGTCGCGGCATCGACCACCCGGCCGCGCAGCGAGGCGGCCTTGAAGTCGATGTCGAACGTGCTCGAGCCGCGCACGGTGTAGGTCGTGTTGTACGGGCTGAAGCGCTGCACGTCCGTGACGTTGACGTTGTACTCGCCTTCCTCGAGGCCGGAGACGGAGTAGTTGCCCTGTTCGTCCGCGGTTGCGTTCGCGCTGGCCTGCGAGCCCGATTTACGCGGGTAGAAGCCGATGCTCGCGCTGCCGAGGGGCTTGCCGTTGCGGATGATGCGGCCGCGGATGACGACGTCGCCGCGGAAGTCGATGCTCACCTGCTGCGAGCTGCCGGGTGACACTTCGACGGTCTGCGTGCCCGAGGTGCGGCGGCCTGCGAAGTCGCGCGGCTGCAGCGTCGCGGAGACGGAAACGGTCCCCGTGGGCGCGCCCTCGATGCGGAAGTTGCCCTGCGGATCGACCGCGGCCGACGACGCCGCGCGCCCGCTGCGGGCGCTGACCATCACGTTGGCCATGTCCGATTCGGCCAGGCCGGTGACGCGGCCGAAGATCGTGCCGCCGGTCTGGAGGACGATCCGGATGGGCGCGCCGGACGAGATGTCGACGTCGCTCTGCGTGCCTTCGACGTAGCCGGACTTCGACGCCGTGAACCGATAGCGTCCCGGACGCATGCTCTCCATCTCGAACTGTCCGCTCGCATTGGTGCGTGCCTGCTCGCCGCCGGCGCCGGCGCTGAACGCCTCCACTTCCGCGTCCGCGACCGGGGCGCCGCTGTCGGTGACGACCATGCCCGTGATCGTCGCGCCGCCTTCCAGGGTCACGTCCAATTTCGTTTCGCGTCCCTTGAGCAGCACGTTCTTCGTGACGTTGTTGTACTTCTGATGGGAGACATTGATGGTCTCCTCGCCCGGCGTCAGCCCCTCCAGCGAATACTCGCCGTTCGAGTCGGTGGTGGTGCGGCGCATGGTGCCGGTCATGGCGAACGCGCCGGTGGCGGACGGCTGCACCATGACGTTCGCATCGGCGAGCGCGCTGCCGGTCGACGTCGTGACCCGGCCGGTGAGACGCACGCCCTGCTCGAGCTCGAGCACGACGTCGCTGACGGTCTTTCCTTCCGGCACGTCGACGTTCAGGCGCGCCGCGGAGTAGCCGGTGGCGTTGGCGATGACGTTCATCGCGCCGGCCGGGACGTTCTCCAGCACGAACGAGCCGTCATCGCTGGTGAAGCTCTTCAGGAGCGGCGGGGCCATCATCATCATGCCGCCGCCGCTGCGCGAGGCCGACACGCCGGCCTGGAACGCGCTGATCGGTTTGTTGGTGCCTTTCTCCACGACCCGGCCGCGGATCGTGCCGCCGATCGGGAGCTCCACGACGACGTCGCGGGCCGGCGCGGTGTACGACCGCGACTCGTTGATCAGCGCGTCTTCCTTGCGGAACGAGACCCGCGTGCTGCCCGCGGCCAGACCGGTGATCGTGAACGAGCCGTCGGGACCCGTCGTCGTGCCGGTCGGGACTTCGGACATCGCGCTGACCATGACGTCCGGAACGCCCAGGCCGCCGCGGGTGACCCGGCCCGTGATCTCCGCGGCCACGTCGAGCTTCGCCTCGATCGACTGCGTGTTGTTGGCGGCCACGTTCTGCGCGCGCACGTTCTTCGGCGCGAAGCCTTCACGCCTGAACGTGAAATCGTACGTCCCTTCCTTGAGCTGCATCGCGAACGAGCCGTCGCTGGCCGTGCGCACGACGTCTTCCTCTTCCTGGTTCGGGCCCATGAAGACCATGCGCCGCATCATCATCGAGCGCTCGCTGCCGGCCGGGGTCTCGGTCGCGGTGACGGAGACGCCCGACAGCGCCTTGCCGCTCGGGTCGACGACTTTGCCGGCGACGGCGACGCCGCTGGGGATGGTCAGCACGACGCCGCTCTTGCGCTCGCCGGCCTGCAGCTTGAGCGCGTCGCTCTTCGCCTGGGGCAGACCTTTCTTCGCCGCGCGCAGGCGGAGGTCCGACTCGCTGCGGACGCGGATCGCGAAGCGGCCGTCGCTGCCGGTCGTGGCGGTCGCCGAATCCCGGAAGATCATCATCGGCATGCCCATCTCGGTGCCGGCCGCTTCCGCCGAGATCTTCGCGGCGATGACGGGGCGCTTCTCGTCATCGACGACGACGCCGGTCACGCGCGCGAGCTGGGTGATGTTGACGTCGCGCGTCACCGACTGTCCGCCCGTGAGCGTCACTTCGCCGTTGTGCGTCTCGTACGCGGGATGCGACGCCAGGACCATGAGCGTGCCGGGCGCGGTGGGGATCGAGTAGCCCCCTTTCGCGTCGGTGATGGCCACCGTGGAGGCGTCGATGAAGCCCATGCCGCGCCGCATCGGGTTGACGCGCACCGTCGCGCCGGCGACGGGCACCTTCGTCTTCGCGTCGAGCACGCGTCCGGAGACGACGCCCGCGCGCTCCGTGCGCACGGTCAGCGCCTTGCCGGACGCAAACGCATGCTGGCCGACGAGCGTGTCCTTGCGCGCGCCGAGCGTCGTCCACTTCGAAGGCGCGCGCGCGACGACGAATAACCCGTCGTCCCCGCTGGTGGCCACGGGCCAGCCGTCGAGGGTGATGACCGCCTTCGCCACCGGCGTCTTGCCGTCGGCGGCGACGACCGTGCCGTTGAGCGGTGTTCCGGTACTGAGCGTGCGGGTCAGCTCGCTCGGCGACACGCTGCTGCCACCCATCATCATGAAGTTCTCGTCGTCGATGGCGAAGCCGGGATGCAGCACGCTGATGCTGCGCCCGCGCCGCAGGTCGGGCGCCTCGTACTTGCCCTGCGCATCGGTGCGCACGACGTATTCGGCGCCGCCGTAGTTGATGACCACGGTCGCATCCGCGACTGGCTTGCCGCCGGCGGTGATCGTGCCCGGCTTCATCTCTCGCGCGGCGATGGTGATCGCGCCCGCCTCCTCATCCTTCTCGACGCGCCGCGACTCCGGCTCGTAGCCGCGCATCTCGATGCGCAGATCGACCACCGGCTCCTTCGGCGACGGGAGCGAGAACTCGCCTTTCGAGCCGGTCTTCGTCTCGGCGAGCGCGACGAGCTGCGGGGACGCCGTGAGCAGACGTTCGCGCCGTCCGTTCGGCGTCTCGATCGCGTGGATGAAGACGCGCGCACCCGCGACGGGCTGCCCGTCGGCGTTCATCACCGTGCCGGTGATCGCCGCGAGCGACGGAAGAGAGAGAAGAGAAAGGAGAAGCGCGACTACGAATCTGGCGTGGCGCATGGCGCAAGTATGACGCCGGAAGGCCGGAAGAGTTCCAATCCGCCCGATGTTGCCCCGCTCGATGCGAGTTACGCAATGAGGCGTCGCAGGCCCGTCGCCTCGCAATTGCTGAAATCGCGGCTCGACGAGCTGGTGGTCACGTTCGACATCTCGACCATCGAGCCCGATCCGCTGCAGCTCGTGCTGCGCTACGACGATCCGCGCGATCAGGAAGTGGCCGGCCTGATCGCGGCCGCGTTCGCGTACGGCCGCGCGGAAACGATCGTGGCCAACATCGGCGCGGTGCTGGCGAAGATGCGCGGCGGCCCGTACGCGTATCTCCTTTCCTTCGATGCGAAGGAGGCGATGTCGCGCTTCGCCGGCTTCGCGCATCGCTTCCACAAGACCAACGATCTGGTGGCGTTCCTGGGCTGCATCTCCCGCGCGCTACGCGAGCACGGTTCCCTCGGCGCGTTGTTCGAGAAGAGCTACGACGCGCGCGAGTCGGACATCGCCGGGTCGCTGACCCGCTTCGTGGACGCCCTCGGCGCGGACGGCTACCTCACGTCCTCGCCCGTCGATGGCTCCGCGTGCAAGCGCATGAACCTCTATCTGCGCTGGATGGTCCGCCGCACCCCGCCCGACCTCGGGCTGTGGACCTTCGTCGATCCGGCCAGGCTGGTCATGCCCCTCGACACCCACGTCCATCGCATCGCCACGTTCCTCGGCCTCAGCAACCGCAAATCCGGCGACTGGAAGACCGCGCGTGCGCTGACCGACGCGCTGGCGCGCTTCGACGCCGCCGATCCCGTCCGCTACGACTTCGCCCTCTGCCGCCTCGGCATCCTCGATCTCTGCTCGCGCAAGCAGAAAAAGGAGAACTGCGACGTCTGTCTCCTGCGGGACGTTTGCCGTTTCCCCCTCTAGGCCCATAGGTCCCGTAAGTCCCATACGTCCAAAAAACTGCGCGTAAAAATCCAAAGCCTTGGACCCGCCCCCCGCGCATTCGGAAATCCGCACACCGATTCAACTTGTCGAATCAATGAATTAGCCTTGGCTCAACCACGGCACCCGCGTTGAATGGCCAGACTCGGCCCGAACATGCGTCGCTCTCTCATATCGAACGTACTCCTCACCGTCCTCACGGTCGGTGTGATCCTCGGTGCGTTCGTTTCGTTCCAGCGGAAGCGCTCGTCGTTCGAGCGCATCGACTTCACCTTCCAGCGCGACCGGGGCGTGATCGTCGTAAAGTCGGTCGATCGGGGCAGCGACGCCGAGAAGGCCGGCCTCCAGCCGGGCGACCGGATCTGGCTGATCGGCGGCACGCCGACGACCGAGGTGGAAGGGCTGCAGAAGACGCTGCGTCGCATCGGGCTGACCGTGCCGATGGTCGTCGAGCGCGACGGGGTGATGCGCAACATTCATTACAGCGCGCCCGAGCTGAAGGTCGACTACTCGTACCTCATCCTCAGCTTCATCGGCTTCCTCTACATCGCCATCGGGCTGTTCACGTTCTTCCGAGGGGAGACGACCGAGAGCCGGCTGTTCTACTTCGTCACCCTGCTGTCGTTCATCGTCTACGTCTACACGCCGGCCGGCGACATCGACTGGATCTACAAGGTCCTGCAGATGACCGAGGAGCTGTCGCGGGTGTTCCTGCCGCCGCTGGCCCTGCATTTCTTCCTGCTCTTCCCTCGGCCGCTGCTGCGCAACAAGAGCTGGATCGCGCTGATGTATCTGCCGCCCACGCTGCTGGCGTTGTGGAACATCGACCTGCTGCTGTTCAGCAACGCCGTGAACATCGCGTCGCCGCGCACCGCATTCGAGGTGATCGACCGCTGGGAGATGCTCGACTTCGCGGTCTACTTCACGCTGGCGGTGGTCGCGCTCGCGTACACCTACCGGCAGGCGGCCGCCATCGGCAAGAAGCAGATCAAGTGGATCTACCTCGGCCTGGCCTTCGGCTTCCTGCCGTTCGCCGCGATCTACATCATCCCGTACCTGATCTCCGGCGACGTGCGCCCGGCCTGGACGACGTTCTCGATCCTGCCGCTCGCCTTCATCCCGCTCGCGTTCGCGGTCTCGATCCTCAAATACAGGCTGTGGGACGTGGAGGTCGTGATCAAGGAGATCATGGCTTACGCGGTCACGTTCGCGTTCGGCATGATCGCCTTCTCGACGGTGAACCTCGTGCTGTCTCAGGTGATCGAGGAGCGCTCGGCGATGGAGCGCAACTTCCTCGCGTTCTCGTCGGGGCTGCTCATCGCCGGCGTGCTCATTCCGGTGAAGGGGCGGATCGAGTCGGTCATCGAGATGATCCTGTACCGCGAGAGCTACCGGCATCGCCGCACGATGACGGACTTCGCGCAGGAGCTGGCGACCTTCCACGACGTGCACGAGCTGATCGCCATGATGCGCGACCGCCTGCGCACGACCCTGCACATCGACCGCATGAACCTGTTCATGCGCGAGGCCGGGTCGCTGACGATTTACGATCCCGAGGGCTCGGTGCCGCGGCGCGTGACCGTCGAGGAGCTGGGCACGGTGCCGAAAGAAGGCCCGGTCATCCTCAGCGCACCGCGCCTGCCCGACCAGAGCGAGGTTCCGTGGAAGCTGCTGGAGGCGGGCTATCGCTATGTGTTCCCCCTCCGAAACCGCGGCGAGCTGCAGGGACTCCTCCTCCTCGGCACTCGCCGCGGTGAGGAGCCTTTGTCGCGCGACGACCTGCATCTCATCGGCACGCTCACCGGCCCGCTGGCGCTGGCCATCGAGAACTCGCGGCTGTACGGAAAGCTCCGCCGCCAGCTCGAGGAGATCCGCGCGCTCAAGGAGTACAACGAGAACATCATCGAGTCGTCGCTGTCAGCGATCGCCGTGGTGTCGAACGACGGCACGGTCCTCACGGCCAACAAGGCCTTCTGGGACATCGTCGGCGCCGATCACACGCATCAGTCGATCCACGAGCTCTTCCCGCCGTACAACGAGCTGCTGGCCGCGAACGGCCACACGCTGACCACGCACTTCATCAACGCCGGAGGCGTGGAGAAGGAAGTGACCGTGACCGCGAGCCCGCTCTCGGCCGGCGACGTCGACGACAACGCGCGCGTGCTGGTCATCGGCGACGTCACCGATCGCGTGCGCCTCGAGCGCGAGCTGCAGGACAAGGAGCGCCTCGCCTCCCTCGGACTGCTCGCCGCCGGCGTCGCGCACGAGGTCAACACGCCCCTCACCGGCATCTCCTCGTACGCACAACTGCTGCTCGCCGAGACGCCGGAGAACGATCCGAAGTACCGGCTCCTGAAAAAGATGGAGCAGCAGACCTTCCGCGCGTCGAACCTGGTCAACAACCTGCTCGACCTGATCGCCAACCGCCCCCGCTCGCGCGAGCTGGTGAACCTCGAAGAGCTCGTGGTGTCCACCATCGCGCTGCACGAGGATCTGCTGAAGCCGAAGCGCATCCGGACGCACACGCAGCTCGCGCCGCTGCGCGTCCGCTCCAATTTCCAGGACCTGCAACAGGTGCTGACCAACGTCCTGCTGAACGCCCGCGATGCCGTTTCGGAAGGCGGGAACATCTGGATCACGACTGCCGAGGAAGGCGATTGCGTGGTGATGCGGGTGAGAGATGACGGCAAGGGAATCCCCACCGACATGCTCGCGCGCATCTTCGAGCCGCTGGTCACCACCAAGCGCGGGCAGGGCGGCACGGGACTCGGCCTGGCCATCAGCCGCCGTATCATCGACGCAGCCGACGGACAGATCGACGTCGTGAGCACGCCCGGCGACGGCGCCGAGTTTTCGATTAAGTTGCCCAGAGTGGATCGCGCCGCAGCGACCATCTAACCAATGCGCATTCTCATCGTCGACGACGAAGAAGTCCTGCGAGACGTGCTCGACGCCGTATTGCGGCGCGAGGGCTTCGACATCGTCGCCGCCGCCAGCGGCGAAGAGGCGCTGAACGTCCTCGACTCCGAGGAGATCGACCTGGTCATCCTCGACGTGATGCTGCCCGGCATCAGCGGCATCGACACGCTGCGCGCCATCCGCATCTCGAATCCGAACCTGCCGGTCATCGTCATCACCGCGTTCTCGTCCATCGACGGCGCGATCGACGCGATGAAGCAGGGCGCCTTCCACTACATCCCCAAGCCGTTCAAGAACGAGGAAGTCGTTCTGACGGTGAACAAGGCCCTCGAGCAGCGCCGGCTCTCGCGCGAGAACGAGCGCCTCAAGAGCGAGCTGTCCGAGAAGTACGCGTACTCGAACATCACCGGCAAGAGCGAGATCATGCGGAAGGTCTTCGACCTGATCCGCCAGGCAGCGCCGTCGCGCTCGAACATCCTGGTGCAGGGCGAGTCCGGTACGGGCAAGGAGCTGGTGGCCAAGGCCATTCACCACGCCAGTCCGCGCGCGCGGAACGCGTTCGTCACGGTGAACTCGGGATCGCTGCCGCCGGAGCTGCTCGAGTCGTCGCTCTTCGGTCACGTGAAGGGCGCGTTCACGGGCGCGATCGCCAGTAAACGCGGCCTGTTCGAGGTTGCCGACGGCGGCTCGATCTTCCTCGACGAGATCGGCAACATCAACCTCGAGACCCAGGCCAAGCTGCTCCGCGTCATCCAGGAAAAAGAGTTCATGCGCCTCGGCTCGGTCGAGACGGTGAAGGTCGACGTGCGCATCATCGCCGCGACCAACGCCGACCTGCACAAGCTCATGGCCGAGCAGCGGTTTCGCGAGGACCTCTACTACCGCCTCAACGTCATCACCATCCAGTTGCCGCCGCTGCGCCGGCGCCGCGAGGACATCCCCCTCCTGGTGCAGCACTTCCTGCAGAAGTACTCGGAGGAGAACCGCCGCAAGGTCCGCGACGTCACCCCGGACGCGATGCGCATCCTCATGGATCACGGCTGGCCGGGCAACGTGCGCGAGCTGGAAAACACGATCGAGCGCGCCGTCGTCCTCTGCACCGGCGACCGCATCACCCCGGAGCTGCTCCCCGACTACCTCCGCTACCCCACCCGCACCGACACGCCGGCGACGGTAGTCCCGCCGGAAGGCATCTCCCTCAAGGACGCGGTCTCGAACTACGAGCGCACGATGATCCTGCAGTCCCTGGAGCTCGCAAACGGCGTCCAGAAACGCGCGGCGGAGCTGCTGCAGGTAAAGCCCTCGACCCTCAACGAGATGATGAAGCGCCTCGGCATCCACACGAAGTCGAACGCGGTGGCCGAGGAAGAAGTGCTGAGTGCTGAGTCCTGACGAAGTGCTGGGTGCTGAGTGGCCACATGTCATCCAACGTGTCATCCCGAGCGAAGTCGAGGGATCCCCTGCTGAAACCCCGTGCCCGCTCCGTAGGGAGGGGATCCTGCGACCGTCCTCCGCTTCGCTTCGGCGGCGCAGGATGACACGTAGCCACCCCCCATGTCATCCCGAGCGAAGTCGAGGGACCTGGGGGAAGGAGCGTGCCTCCCGCCAGATCCCTCGACCGTCCTCCGCTTCGCTCCGGCGGCTCGGGATGACACGCGGGACGCGCGTCACCCAGCACGCAGCACGCAGCACCAGCACGCAGCACCCAGCACCCAGCACCGAGGCCCTCACCCCCTCCGCCACACCGTCCAAACCCCATACGCACTGACCACCGTCCACGCCCCCTCCATCAGAATCAGCCCCGCCTGTCGCGTGGAGACCGCTGCCCAGCACAGCATCGCGCCGCCGCAGAGGTTCAGGAGCTGGTAGGTGTAGGTGCGGAACCGCAGCCGGCGAAGCTGGTGCGCGGTGTAGGCGCTGAGCACCATCAGCGCTCCGGCAATCGAGATGACCTGCATCAACATTAGAATTCCCCGCCTATGCGTCGTTTCGCGCTCGTCGTCATTCTGTCGCTCGTCGTTTGCACGGCCGTCGTCGCGCAGGTTCCGTCCCCCGAGGAGTTCCTCGGGTATCGCGTGGGCGAGCGGTTCACGCCGCATCACCGCATCCTCGCGTACTTCGACGAGCTGGCGAAGCGCTCGAACCTGATCACCGTCCGCCGGATCGGCTCCTCCTACGAGGACCGCCCGCTGGTGCTGGCCACGCTCACCTCGGCCAAGAACCACGCGGCGCTGAACGACATTCGCGCGAACGTGACCATGCTCGCGCGCGGCGAAGGCGATGCCGCGGCGATCACCAAGAGCACGCCCGCCGTGGTCTGGCTCGCGTTCGGCGTGCACGGCAACGAGTCGTCGTCGGCCGAGGCGTCGATGATGGTGGCGCACAACCTCCTCACGGAGAACGTGCGGCTGCTCGAGGACCTGGTGGTGGTCATCGACCCGCTCGAGAATCCCGACGGGCGCGAGCGGTACATCAATTGGTTCCACCGCACGCGCGGCATCCGCCCGAATGCGAACCCCGAGGCATTCGAGCATCAGGAGCCGTGGCCGGGCGGGCGGTTCAATCACTACCTCATCGACATGAACCGCGACTGGGCGTGGCAGTCCCAGCGCGAGACCCAGGCCCGCGCCGCCGCGTATCGCGAGTGGATGCCCCAGGTCTTCGTCGACTTTCACGAGATGTTCTGGGGCTCGTCGTACTTTTTCCCGCCCGACGCGAAGCCGATCAACGCGAATCTGCCCAAGCAGGTCGAGGACTGGCTGGACGTGTTCGGGCGCGCGAACGCGGCCGAGTTCTCGCGCCGCGGCTGGCCGTTCTTCGTGGCCGAGCGCTTCGACCTCTTCTATCCCGGCTACGGCGACTCGTGGCCGTCGCTGCACGGCGCGATCGGGATGACCTACGAAGTCGCCGGCGGTGGCCGCGCGGGCAGCATCATCGAGCGCGAAGATGGCACCGCGCTCACGCTGGGCGATCGCGCGCAGCGTCATTTCACGACCGGCATCACCACCGTGCGTACCGCGGCCCAGCATCGCGCCGAGCTGCTGCGCTACACCTACGGCGCCGCGCGCGCGCAGATCGACGGCGGCAAGAACACGTTTCTCATCGCGCCGGGCTCCCCGAACTTCAACGCGCTGATCGACATGCTCCAGCGCAACGGCGTGACCGTCGAGACGCTCAACGCCGCGACGCCGGTCCGCGCGACGCGCCTCGATCGCGACGTCACCGAGACCAAGACCTTTCCCGCGGGCACGGTCGTCGTGAGCACGCGCCAGCCGCGCGGCGCGCTGGCCAACACGCTGCTGGAGAAGGCGCCGTCGTTCGGCAAAGGCTTCGTCGAAGAGCAGCGCGCGAAGGCGGAGGCCGACCAGCCGGACGACTTCTACGACCTCACCACCTGGTCGTTGCCGCTGGCGATGAACGTCGAGGCCTGGGTGACCACCACGCCCGTCACCGGCACCCGCGCGTACGCGGCCGCCGCACCGGCCGCGTTCCGCAATGCCTCGTACGGCTATCTCGTCGACGGAAACGATCCGCAGCTCTATCGCTTCGCCGGACGCCTGCTCGAGGACAACGTGCGCTTCAGCGTCGTCGACGGCACGGTCAACACCGGCGACCACACTTACGCCCGCGGCTCGATCGTGATCCTCGGTAGGGCGTCTCTTTAGTTCATCCCGAGCGAAGTCGAGGGATCAATGGAGCCCCGGCGATAGGGCCTCACTCCGCGGGCGCCTTGTCCTTCTTCTTCGTCCTGCGGAACTTCTGCGTCCGCAGGTAGGCGCGTCTCATGTTCTCGTAGTACGGGCGCATATAGGCGTCCTGGGGGAGGCTGCGGCGGAAGTAGACGCCGAGCATCCGGTAGATCTGCAGGATGGCCATGCCGAGGCGGTGCTTCCGCTTCACGTTGGCGGCCTCGATGCCGTCGGTGATGGCGCGGAACTCGCGGATGACCTCGTCCCACCGGGCGATCTCCTCGTGATCCTGCCGGAGCTCCTTACCGCTCCGTTTCACGAAGAGCTGCGTGTCCCGCCACACGGAGGCGGCGTGCAGGCCGCTCTCGATGAACTCCGGATCGAGATTCGCAGCACGGGCATGCGAGCGCTTCTCCTGCGCCGACAGCTGGGTGAACTCCGGGATGCGCTCCTGCAGGTAGCGCAGTCCGTGCACCAGCATGTCGGGCTCGGCGAGCACCGGTGGGGTCGTCTGCGTGGTCGCGAGCAGGTCGTTCGCCTCATGTGTCGCCACCGTATCGGCCGGTTCGACCTTGGCCAGGGGCGGAGCAGACGTCTCTCGGTCGTCGCTGGACATGCTTTTCATTATGCAGGAGACGCCGATCCCGTCGCCGGAGTCCTTGATGGATATGCGGAGACATCGATCGGGGTCTCCGCGAGGTGGTGAACGGGGCGAGGGGAGCTATTCGATCGATATGGGGTGATATCGA
>DATLOL010000149.1:0-26473 GCA_035536275.1 Thermoanaerobaculia bacterium | reverse complement strand
GCCCGCCGAACGCCGACGGCGGGCTGAAGCCCGCCGCTCCATTGGATACCGACTACTCGGGCGTCGACGTCCTCTACATCTGCGACGCGCGGTTCAGCGACCGCACCTCGGACCCGGCCGTCGTCGCGAACCTGCGCAAGGCCAAGTTCCTCATCGTGCACTCCTGGGATGCGAACCATCCGCTGGCCGACGTCGCGGACGTGCTCATCCCCGGCGCCATCCATCCGGAAAAAGAAGGCACCTACACGAACGTGCAGGGCCGCGTGCAGCGCTTCCATCAGGCCTTCCAGCCGAAGGGACAGGCGGAAGGCGATTTCGAGGCGCTCCGCCGCGTCGCAGCGCGACTCTTCCCGGGTGAGGCCGTGTTCCAGGCGCAGGGACTGCCCGAGTTGGCGGAGGTCACGGCGTAAATGGCATTCGATACGACCGACGTCCTGCTCTCAGTCCTGAAGATCGCCATCATCCTGGGGATCTGGCTGAACATCACGCCGATCATGGTCTGGATCGAGCGGCGCGGCAGCGCGCTGATTCAGGACCGTCCCGGTCCGAACCGCGTCGGACCGTTCGGGCTCCTGCAGTCGTTCGCTGACGCGCTGAAGTTCCTCATGAAAGAGGACATCGTGCCGGCCCAGGCGCATCGCTGGCTGTACACGCTGGCGCCGGCGTTCGGCCTCCTCCCCGCGCTGACGACCATCGCCGTCGTTCCCTGGGGCCGCGGCTTCACGATCCCGGAGCGCATCGTGTTCGGGCGGACCTGGTTCGAGGGCGGCCGCTGGTTCGAGCCGATCGTCGCCGACGTGAGCGCGGGCATCCTGGTCGTCTTCGCCCTGGCCTCGCTCAGCGTCTACGGCATCACCATCGCGGGCTGGGCCTCGGCCAACAAGTACTCGATGTTCGGCGCCATCCGCGCCTCGGCGCAGATGATCTCGTACGAGCTCGCCCTGACGCTGGCCGCGGTGAGCGTGCTCCTCGCGGCGGGCTCGCTGCGGCTGACCGACGTGGTCGCCCATCAGACCGGCTACATCGTCCTCTTCGATTTCCTCAAGATCCCGGCCTGGAACATCTTCTCGCCGGCGATGTGGATCAGCTTCATCGTCTTCGTCGTCTCCGGATTCGCGGAGACGAACCGCCTCCCGTTCGACTTTGCGGAAGCGGAGGCCGAGCTCGTGGCCGGCTACCACACCGAGTATTCGTCGATGAAGTTCGCGCTCTTCTTCATGGCCGAGTACATGGCCATGGGCACGATGGCCGCGCTCATCACCACCCTCTACCTCGGCGGCTGGGACATCCCCTGGTACAACGAGCCGGCCACGTTCGGCGGGTTCCTGCTGTCGTTCGCGTCGTTCATGTTGAAGTGGATGTTCTTCATGTTCTTCTTCGTCTGGATCCGCTGGACGATCCCACGCCTCAAGTACGACATCCTCATGCGCATCGGCTGGAAGTACTTCCTGCCGATGGCCATCCTGAATCTCCTGATCGTGGCCGCGTTCGTGGCGGCGAGGTGGATTTGATTTCTCGTTGCTATGTTCCTCGTTGCTGGTTCCTGGGGCGCTGCAGCGCGAGCAACCAGCAACACAGCAACACAGCAACATTCGTCAAAGGTCTGCTGAATGACTGCTGAAGTCATCATCTTCTTCGTCTTCGCCGCGATCGCCGTCGTGTTCGCGCTGGTGGTCGTGCTGCACCGGAACCCGGTGGTCGGCGCGCTGTCGCTGGTGGCGTCGTTCTTCGCCCTGGCGGTGATGTACGTGCTGCTCGAGGCGCCCTTCCTGGCCGCGCTGCAGGTGATCGTCTACGCGGGCGCGATCATGGTGCTGTTCCTGTTCGTGATCATGCTGCTCAACCTGCAGCACGTGGCCGAGCCGCCCACCCGGCCCATCCAGCAGTTCCTCGGCTACACGAGCTGCGCCGCGTTCGGCATCGGCCTGGTCTACTTCATCATCAAATACGCGATCGTCGGGCGCCCGGCCGCGCAGTTCCCTTCGACGGCGCGGGACGTCGGCATCCGCATGTTCGAGGCGTACGTCTTCCCGTTCGAGATGGTGTCGATCCTGCTGCTCGCGGCCATCGTCGGGTCGCTGCTCCTCAGCGGCCGCACGGGCCAGGGGAAGGCGCGTGAGGTGAGTCGATGATCCCGACCCACTGGTTCCTCATCCTCAGCGCGATCCTCTTCACCATCGGCGTCATGGGCGTGCTGACCCGCAAGAACGGCATCACCATCTTCATGTCCATCGAGCTGATGGTGAACGCCGTGAACCTGACCTTCCTCGCCTACGCGCGGCAGTTCGGTCAGACGCACGGACTGATCTTCGTCTTTTTCATCATGGCCATCGCCGCGGCGGAGGCCGCTGTCGGCCTGGCCATCTTCATCTCGCTCTACCACCACCGGGACACGATCGATGTGGACGAGGCGAATCTGATGCACTGGTAAACAGTGCTGAGTGCTGCACTCAGCACCTGCCGTACAACCGGCACAGCGGTCGCATTGTTCAGCTATAGGAGCTGAACAATGGACAAGACTGAGAAGCTCATTGACTGGGAAGACAACGAACGGAAGGACAGCAACCGGAACGGTCTGAGCGATGACATCGAGCCGCCCAACGTGGACATCTCGGCGGGCGCCGCGAAGCTCGCTCACCGGCTGCAGAACGACTCCCTCGCCGATCCGATCATCACTGCCGGCGACCTCGACGCGCAGTGGGAAGGAGCGCAGTTCAGCGGCGACGAGTCGGCTGTGTCGAGCATGTCCGTTCCGGGGAGCGGCGACGTCGACGACGTCGGCGCGGCCATGGGGGTCACCTACGCGGACGATGAGGAGCTGAAGTTCGGCGACAAGGAGCGAAGCCGCGACGAGAAGCGGTGGGAGCTCGATCCTGCGTCCTCGGACGATTATCAGGAGCGGTTGAGAGACGAAAGTTAAGACAGCGCGGGGAGTTCTCCTTGCGCTGCGAGGAGAACGAAGGGATGAGGTATGAGGTACGAGGCATGAGTGGCTTCGCCGTCAGCGGGTTCACTCATGCCTCATACCTCATGCCTCATACCTCCCCCGTATGTTGAACACCCTCTGGCTCATCCCCATCCTCCCCTTCATCGGGTTTCTGCTGAACGGGCTGTTCGGCAAGCGCGCGGGGAAGGGTTTCGTCACGGCCGTGGCCATCCTCGGCTCGCTGGCCGCGGCGGTCGCCGGCACCATCGCCGTCTACGAGTACCAGCACACCTACCATCACGGCGAGCGGCACCTCAACGTCGTCTACGAGTGGTTCAACAGCGGAGGTGCACCTGGCGGTGCGGGCGGCATCGGCGCCGACATCGCCTTCCAGCTCGACCCCCTCTCCATCGTCATGCTCCTGGTCGTGACGTGGATCGGCTTCCTCATCCACCTCTACTCCGTCGGCTACATGCACCACGAGGAAGGCTACTGGCGCTACTTCGCCTACCTGAACCTCTTCCTCTCGGCGATGCTGATCCTGATCCTCGGGAGCAGCTACCTCTTCATGTTCGTCGGATGGGAAGGCGTGGGCCTCTGCTCCTACCTGCTCATCGGGTTCTACTACGACACCAATCACGCGCCGGCGGCGGGCAAGAAAGCCTTCATCGTCAACCGCATCGGCGACTTCGGCTTCCTCGTGGCCATGTTCCTCATGTTCGCGTACATGGGGAGCGTCGACTTCGCGAAGGTGCAGCAGGTGGCCATGGGCGGCGGCATCAGCGCGGCCGTCATCACCGGCATCTGCCTGCTGCTCTTCCTCGGCGCGACCGGCAAGAGCGCGCAGATTCCCCTGTACGTCTGGCTGCCCGACGCGATGGCCGGCCCCACGCCCGTCTCCGCGCTCATCCACGCCGCGACGATGGTCACCGCGGGCGTCTACATGATCGCCCGCTCGAACGTGCTCTATCGCCTGTCGCCCACGGCGATGATGGTCGTGGCCATCATCGGCGGCCTGACCGCACTCTTCGCCGCGACCATCGGCCTGCGCCAGTTCGATATCAAGAAAGTCCTGGCCTACTCCACCGTCTCCCAGCTCGGCTTCATGATGATCGGCGTGGGCGTCGGCGCGTTCAGCGCGGGCGTGTTCCACCTCGTCACTCACGCGTTCTTCAAGGCCTGCCTCTTCCTCGGGTCCGGCTCCGTCATCCACGCCATGAGCGGCGAGCAGGACGTCCGCAACATGGGCGGTCTGAAGTCCAAGATCCCCATCACCTACTGGACCTTCCTCATCGCCACGATCGCCATCGCCGGCTTCCCGCCGCTCTCCGGCTTCTTCTCCAAGGACGAGATCCTGGCCTCGGCGTGGTCGACGCCGTACTTCCCCGGCGTCGGAAAGCTCATCTACATCCTCGGCACCATCGCGGCGTTCTGCACGTCGTTCTACATGTACCGGCTCGTCTACCTCACGTTCTACGGCAAGTTCCGCGGAACGCACGAGCAGGAGCATCACCTGCACGAGTCGCCGCCGACGATGACCATCCCGCTGATCGTGCTCGCGGTGCTGTCCGTCTTCGGCGGCCTGCTCGGACTGCCGCACGTCATCGGCCACAACTTCCTCGCCGAGTGGCTGCACCCGATCATCCCGGAGATCCCCGGCCTGCACGAGATCCACATCGACTCGTCGGTCGAGTGGCTGGTCATGGGCCTGTCGACTCTGATCGCCCTGGCCGGCTGGTTCCTGGCCATGCGCCTCTACAAGGAGCGCGGCAACGCCAGCGACGTCGCGTTCGAGCAGCGCTCGCCCGCACTCGCGCGGGCAATCGAGAACAAGTGGTACGTCGACGAGCTGTACGCCGCGATCATCGTCCGCCCCCTGGCCGCGCTCTCGCGCTTCTTCTGGAAAGGCGTCGACGCCCTGATCGACGGCCTGGCGGCAATGCTCGGCTACGTCGTGCGCGGCTTCGGCGAGATCATGCGCTTCTTCCAGACCGGCAACGTTCGCAACTACGCGCTGATGTTCTTCGTCGGCGTGCTCGTGTTCATCGCCTTTTTCGTATGAGTACGAGTGCTGTGTGCTGTGTGCTGAGTGCTGAGTACCCCCACCCTCTCCGGGCGGGCGGGACTCAGCACTCAGCACGCAGCACGCAGCACTCTTTCGAGGTCTAAACCGAATGCCGATCCTGTCCACCTTCCTCTGGCTACCGATCGCGGGAGCGATCGTGCTGGCCTTTTTCCCGAAAGCCGCCATCGGTGCCATCAAGGGCTTCGGCCTGTTCGTGTCGCTGGCGACCTTCGTCGTGTCCCTCGGCGTCCTCCGAGGCTGGGATGACGGTCAGGCCGGCTTCCAGTTCGTGGAGAGCCTCGAGTGGATTCCGCAGTGGGGCATTCGCTACGGCCTCGGAGTGGACGGCATCTCCCTCTGGCTGGTCCTGCTGACCACCTTCCTCACCCCGATCATCTTCCTCTCGGCGTGGAACTCCATCCACAAGCATCCGAAGGAGTACGTGATCTCGTTCCTAGTGATGGAGACGGCCATGATCGGGGCCTTCCTGGCCACCGACCTGCTCCTCTTCTACATCTTCTTCGAGCTGATGCTCCTGCCGATGTACCTGGTCATCGGCGTGTGGGGCGGCGCGAACCGCATCTACGCCGCCGTCAAGTTCTTCCTCTTCACCATCGCCGGCTCGCTGCTGATGCTCCTCGGCATCATCTACCTGGTCTTCCAGAACTATCACCAGGCCGGCGCACCGACCTTCGAAGTGACCCAGCTCTACGGCACGGAACTCACCGCGACCGCGCAACTGCTGCTCTTCTTCGCCTTCACCCTCGCCTTCGCCATCAAGGTGCCGCTCTTCCCGCTGCACACCTGGCTTCCCGACGCCCACGTCGAGGCGCCCACCGGCGGCTCGATCATCCTCGCCGGCGTCATGCTGAAGATGGGCACGTACGGCTTCCTGCGATTCGTGCTGCCGTTCTTCCCCGAGCAGTCGATGCGCTGGGCCAACCTCATGATCGCGTTGTCGGTCATCGGCATCGTCTACGGCGCGCTCGTGGCCTGGGTGCAGCCGGACATGAAAAAGCTCGTGGCCTACTCCTCGGTCTCGCACCTCGGCTTCTGCGTGCTGGGCATCTTCGCCATGACCCAGACCGCCATCGAAGGCTCGATCCTGCAGATGGTCAGCCACGGACTGTCGACCGGCGCGCTCTTCCTCCTCGTCGGCGTCGTGTACGAGCGGCGGCACACGCGCCTCCTCGCCGACTACGGCGGCATCGCCCGCACCATGCCCGTGTTCACGGTCTTCTTCGTCATCGCCGTGCTCTCGTCGGTCGGCCTGCCCGGCCTGAACGGATTCATCGGTGAGTTCCTGATCCTGGCCGGCTCCTTCCAGACCCATCCCGTCGCGTCGGTGATCGCCGCGAGCGGCGTCATCCTCGCGGCCATCTACCTGCTCTGGCTCGTGCAGAAAGTCTTCTTCGGCCCGATCACGAACGAGGAGAACCGTTCCATTCCGGACATCGCCTGGAACGAAGTCGCGGCCATGATCCCGCTGGTCGTGTTCATGGTCTGGATCGGCGTCCACCCGAACACGTTCCTCAAGAAGATGGAGCCGAGCGTCAAACACCTGATGACCACGATCAACGGACCTGACGCATCTGGCGAAATCCGCGTTGCTGACCGAGGACTCACGAGGAACCAGCAACCAGCAACCAGCAACTCGCCGGAGGCGAAATGAACCTCCACCCCCTCCTCGGCGACAACTACCTCCTGGCCATCATGCCCGAGCTCGTCCTCTGCGGCGGCGGCATGCTGCTCATCCTCTTCGACGCCTTCGCCCCGCGCCTGAAGGGCGCCCTCGGGCCGCTGGCCCTGATCATCTTCCTCGGTGCGGCCTGGTCCGAGAACCTGTACAAAGAGGCCGCGCACTTTTTCGGCGGGACGTACGAGATCAGCCCCATCACCCGGCTCTTCGACCTCACCTTCCTCCTCGCCGGAATGCTGGCCATCCTCTTCGCGCGCGACTATCTCGACCGCGAAGGCATCGAGGGCGGCGAGTTCTACGCGCTCATCTCCTGGGGCACGGTGGGAATGATGATGATGGCCAAGGGGCTCGATCTCCTCATCGTCATCCTCGGCCTGGAGATCCTCTCCGTCTGCATCTTCATCCTCGTCGGCTACCACCGCCGGCTGTCGGTGTCGAACGAGGCCAGCCTCAAATACTTCCTCATGGGCGCGTTCGCCACGGGCTTCATCCTCTATGGCGCGGCCCTGTTCTACGGCGCCACCCAGTCCACGAACGTCGGCATGATGGCTCACTGGTTCGCGCAGAATCAGGCCACGCCGCTGCTGACCGTGGCCTTCGTGCTGATGATGTCCGGCTTCGGATTCAAGCTCGCGCTGGCGCCGTTCCATCCGTGGGCGCCGGACGTCTATCAGGGCGCCCCGACGCCCGTCGCGGGCTGGCTCTCCGTCGCACCGAAAGCGGCCACGCTCATCGCGCTGGTGCGCCTCTTCGACGCCATGGAGCCGATGCTGCCGAAGGTCAACTGGATGAACATGGTCGCCGCGCTGGCAGTGCTGTCGATGATCGTCGGCAACGCCGTGGCCATCGTGCAGCGCGACCTCAAGCGCATGCTCGCCTACTCCGGCATCGCCCATGTCGGCTACATGACCATCGCCATGCTCACCGTGCGCGACGACAGCGTGGCCGCCGTGTCGGTTTACGCCATCACGTATGCGCTCATGAACATCGGCGCGTTCGGCGTCGTGTCGCTGCTGATCAAGAATCAAAACGATCCTCAGACCCTGGACGACATCGCCGGCCTCGGGTTCCGCCGCAAGTTCTACGGCTTCGCCCTGGCCCTGTGCATGTTCTCGCTGTCCGGGCTTCCGCCGACGGCGGGCTTCATCTCGAAGTTCTACATCTTCAAGACGGCCGTCGAGTCGGGACACACCACCGTCGCCGTGATCGGCATCCTCACCAGCATCGTCTCGGTCTACTACTACCTGCGCGTCGTGTACTACCTGTACATGAAAGAGCCGGCCGAGGGGCATGTGGTGGCGGCGGAAGGCGGGGTGTTTGCGGTGGGGGCGCTGATGATCGCCATGGTCGGCATCCTGTGGATCGGCATCTACCCGGGGCCGCTCTTCAACGCCGCGGGGTATGCCGCGCGCGTGCTGCTGCAGCAATGACGCGCGATGAACCGGCCCGTCCACGCTGATCGCGAAGGCATCTCCGAGCTGACCACCGGCAGGCTGTCGGTGTATCTGCGCTGCCTCACGTTCCTCGAGTCGCAGGGACAGAAGACCGTCTCCTCGCACGAGATGGCGACCCGCTTCCACCTCAACTCCGCGCAGATCCGGAAGGACCTGGCCTGCTTCGGCGAGTTCGGCACGCGCGGCGTCGGCTACGACGTCTCACGCCTCCGGCGCAACCTGGTCGAGACCCTGGGTATCGACCGGAAGCGCAACGTGGTCATCGTCGGTGCCGGCAACCTGGGCATGGCCCTCGCCGACTACGCCGGCTTCAACTCGAACGGCTTCCACATCGTGGCCATGGTCGACACCGATCTGACCAAGACCGGACGCCAGTCGCGCGAAGGTATCCAGGTCCACCCGTGGGACCGCCTCGCCGACATCGTCCGCCGCAACCGCGTGGAGATCGGCATCATCGCCGTCCCCGCCGAAGCCGCCCAGTCGGTCTACGACGCCCTCGCCGACGCCGGCCTCCAGGCCGTCCTCAACTTCGCCCCCGTGCAGCTCAAGCTCCGCGAAGGCGTGAAGGTCAAGAGCGTGGACCTGCGCATCAACCTCGAGTCGCTGTCGTTCCACTTGAAGAACGTCGAAGACGGCGTGGTGTAGCGATCTTGCGCCCAGAAGGGAACCGGGCCGCGACAGCTTCAGCGTGAAGTGAGCCGCCGCGCTTTCGCCGTGCGCGTTGCCGGAACTGTCCTGCCTGAGAGTCTTACAAGTGTACGCAGCGCCTCATTGACCGCCTCCGAGTTAGGAAACACTTCAGCGACGTCGGGCGACAGCACGACGATGTTGGTACTCTCCGCGTACCGTGCGGCGTACTTGCCACGGACTCCGCCGGAAAAATCGATATCTGGTACGTCCGTCGCTCGTGTTCGTTTAGCGCTTTTCTTGGAACTGCTCTTCATATTGTTTCCAGTTTGCTCTGACGACGACCGGGGCGCCTCCGGCGGGCCGGCGCGGCCGGCAGCGCTAGTCAAAACACGTGCGGCTGCCGAGAGCGGCGTTCAGTGGGTCAGGCGTGCGGTCTGGCCAGGCCCACAAGCTCTGCCGGCCGGGCCGGCCCGCCGGAGGCCTCCTCGTCGTCTCTATGCATCGCGACGTACGTAACGTCACGGAATCCGTTCGACTCTTCCAGTCGCGACATCGTAGTACGCCTTCATGATGGGAACGCCCTTGAGAGTCGGATTCATCGCCAGTTGCTCGGCGGTGTAATTGATATTCATGATCGTCGCTTCGCGAAGGTCGCGCGGCGTGGTCTTGAACGACTTCCGAATGCGTACGATGAGCTCGTACAATTCCGGCGTGGGCTGACCCGGCTTCGGGAGCGTCAGCGACTCCTTGACGGCACCGCATTCGCTGTGTCCCATGACGATCAGCAATTTCGACCAGCCATTGAGGACAGCGTACTGGAGACTGGCGACACCGAAGCGCTGGTCGACGTTCCCTGCGACGCGCACGACGAACAACTCGCCGATACTGCGATCGAACACCAACTCCGCCGGAACGCGACTATCAGCGCACGAAAGAATGGAGGTCTGCGGCGACTGCCCACCCGCGGTAGCGTTTCTCAGTTGATGCAGCGCGCAGTACTGAAGATTGCCCTCCACGAAGCGGCGGTTCCCTGCCGTCAGATCGCCCCAGACCGTGTCCACGGTCTGCGCGTGCCCGGTGACCCCGAACAGAAGAATCGCGGCGACGATGAATGGCTTACGCATGAGCTCAGTATACGGGGCACGAGTCGGTTTCGCATGGGCCACGATGCGCGATCGCATGGGCCACTGTGCGTGATTGCATGGGTCAAGAGGCGCGATTGCTGGGGTCACGACGCGCCATCGCTGCGGCGCGACGCGCCGTTGGTCACGATCGCAATCTTCTGGCGCTGCACGATGCTGCCGGCGAGATACGCCAATGCACCGGCCAGGATGAACGCATAGATGAGAGTGCGCCACGGCAACGCGACGAGCACGGGATGCAGAATGATCGCGGCCAGAATCGCCGTCATGACGAAGTGCCAGACGATGTTCCGTCGCGCTACGGGCACGATCGTGTCCCGGCCGCCGGATGCGCCACGACGCGTCAGCCGATGCCGCAGAGTCTGAATCCCGAAGCGATGCCAGAGACGCTGCTCGGCCGCACGGATGGGAACGAAGAGCAACGGAAGATTGGCGATCGCGATCAGACCACACACCATCGCAAAAGAGCGTGGCAGCATGTCGCCATCATCCCTTCGGCAGCGGCTTCCCGAGGAGATTGGCTCTCATGCTCTGCCGCTCCGGATGGATCTTGAACCCGTCATAGCAGAGCTTCCGGAGGACGGCGTCCGGGCGGAGATACCAACTGCCCCACGTCAGAGGTGAATCGCCATTCGCGTCTTTCGCGTCGACGCGTGCGCCCGCCGCGAGCAGCAGGTCGATGGTCCGCTCCGTCCCGAATGCCGCCGCGCGATGCAGCGGCGTCTCGCCGCGCGTCCTGCCGTCGCGCATGAACCCTCCCGTCTCGACGCCGGGCTTCGTCGCGCGATTCGGATCGGCGCCTCTGTCGAGGAGGAGCTCGAGGACGAGGTCGTGCGCGCTGCGGTCGCTGGTGCACAACGCGGCGTGGAGTGGCGTTTCTCCTGTGTCGGGCAGAGCACCGTTGACGTCCGCGCCGTTTTCGATCAGGAACTCGCCCAGCCGCCAGTGCCCGTGAAACGCGGCCTCATTCAGAGCATTCGCCCCAAGAGATTTGAGGACCTCGCCCTTTGACAGCAGGACCCGAATGGCGGTGACGTCACCGTAATAAGCGCACCACTTGATGAGACTCACTCCCGACTCGTCGACCGAGGTCGCCGGCTGTCCGCCGGCGAGAAGATCCAGAATCAGATCGGTGCGGCCATTCGCGATACGCCGGAACATTTCCATCTCTCAGGCCGCCTTCCGGCGCTGCTTCGCACGTGATGCCGGCGGCGCAAGGCCGTACGTCAGCGCGACGGTGCCGGTTTTGGGATACACCCGGCTGGCCTGCAACTCCAGTTTGGCCATCTGAGCGGGTTCCGGCAGCAGGCGTACCCCCGAACCGAGCAGCACCGGGATGATCGCAACTTCCACGGTGTCGACCGCCCGCAGATCGAGAAGGCTGCGGAACAACGAGCCTCCTCCGAACAGCCAGATGTCTTTCCCCGGAGCGGCCTTGAGCTCCGAAAGCGTCTGCACCGGGTTGTCCGAAACGGTGACGCCGGGACAGTCGGCCGCGCGGAGCGTCTTCGAGAAGACATACGCGCTCATCCCCGGCATCCCGCCGCCGCCGTACCCGCGCGTCGCCTCGTACGTCTTCCGCCCGAGGAGGACGGTGTCGAACTGGCCGAGAAGGGCGTTGAAGTCGATGTCCGGATCCATGACGATCCAGTCGTTTTCCCCGTCAGGCCCGGCGATGTAGCCGTCGAGGCTCATCGCAACGGAGTACCGAACACGCCGCATCGCGTCCTCCTCCAGTCCGCTGTGTGGTGCGCCGAAGTTTAGCGAAAAGCTGGAATGAACGCGGTTGCAAACGAGCCGATGATCTTTCGTTTGGGCCAGCCGAGGACGTCGATGGTTCTCGCCATGATGGGGAGCATGAATGTGAGGGGAAGAAAACCGCCGGCGCGAAATGCTTGCCGTGCGGTGCGGGAAAAGGAGACCGACTGCTCATTCACCGGACGGCGCAGCCGTTCGTACTGAAGCAGGCGTTCCCGCGAGACGTCGCCGGAGCGTAGCGCCGCGTCAGCAATCCCCGCCAGTGCAAGCGCATCCCAGATCGATGCGTTTGCGCCCTGTCCCCCCGCCGGCGTCATCGGATGGGCCGCATCGCCGATCAGCGCCGCTCCGTTGGCGACATACGACTGCACGTGACCGAACGGGCGTGTGATCCGCCTGAAGTCGCGCGGGAACTCGAGTTGTGCACGCATCGCGCGCGCCATCGGCGTGACACGCTCGAGCGTGCTCCAGAACGACTCAGCAGGCTGTTCCAAAAGGCGTTGAGCGCGATCGGCCGGCAGCGGCATCAGCAGAACCCCTTCATTCCCCGGCCACGGGATGAAGCCTGCGGCCGGAAGACCACGGTCCAATCCCTTCCGATCGATCCAGATGCGGACGCGATGCGGCGGCAAGGGCCAGCGTTTGATCATCGCCGTGACGAACTCGATCGGAAAAGTCTGGAGCGTGATCGGGATGCCCAGACGCGTGCGGACGACCGAACTTCCACCGTCGTCACCAACGACGAGCGTCGCCGCGAGCTCGAGCGTCGCATCGCCGCGTTTCGCGCTTACACCGGCCACACGGCCATCGTCGTACAGCAAGTCCTCGACAGAGACGCCGCGGTGAATCTCGACGTTCCCGGTTGCGACGGCCGCGCTGGCGATCATCGCGCGCGTCATCGACGGGTTCGTCGAGAAGGCGTCGACGCCGGCGGCAGCGAAGTCGTCGCCCGTGATCTTCAGCCATGGCTTCTCCCCGCCAATGTCGATCGCCTCGAGGTGCACGCTGCCGTTACGGATGTCGTCGCCGATGCCGTATTCGTCGAGCGCCTCCGGTGTGGCTCCCCACAGGATCTCCGGTCGCGCGATCACCGGCGGTGCACTCTCGCGCTCGACGATGGCCACACGCCAGCCGCGATTCCCGAGCGCGAGCGCAAGGACCGCGCCGCCGATGCCGGCACCGACGATGACGACGTCGAAGCGCATCGGGGAAGGGTAGCTCAATGACGACATGGTCGAGACGCAAACGCCTCTTCAAGACCCAGCCACTGGCCCTGCGGAGCGACGAACACGCGCCAGTCACGCCAAGTTTCCGCCGTGATGCACGATCGCGCGACTAATGGCATATACAAGAACGCTACGAGGAACACGAGAACGAGAGCGAGGGTGTATCGTTGTATCGAACCGCCTGCGGCCAGCCACAACCCTGCCCTGCTCAGGAAGGATGCAAACGCGAGGGCGAACAGAGCGGCCAGCCAGCCCTCCATGGGGCGCGCCAACAGCCAGCCTGTCGCCAGTGCGAACAGGACGTGAAAACACCCGACCGTAACCTTATCTTGGAGCGCCTCCAGCACAGTATCTGTCTTCATCGCGCTGAAGAGCAGTGGAGTCAGAAAGGCGGAGAGACTCAGTGCCAGCGCCGCATTGAACACACCAGACTGCGGCGCACCAAACAGGAAGAACGGCGCGAGGCTGATGCCGATCGACGACACGAGCGAAAGCTTGCTCGGACGGTCCTCAGGACACCTCGGATATGACGATACCGGCGACGATCGCCACGTAAAGCATCGCGTCAGTCTACTCCCGTCGTGACGTTCAACTGGAGCGCGCCGGCTCGAAGGGAAATTGCGCCTTATCAGTAGTTCTCGCATTTAGCGATCAAATTACCGCGCCACATCCGCCGCGGGCGACTATTCGACGCGTATTTTCTAAAAGAAGCCAAGAAGGCCGAACAGTCCGATGATCACACTCAACGACATCAGTCCTACATAGAAGATGCTGATGCTTTTGAACCACATGACCTTACGCCAACTGATGAATTCCAGATACTGTTGATCCCTCGCGGAGCGCGACGCAGGATCCAGCAAGGTGAAGTTCACGAGCTGGCCGGTTACGAATGACTTAACCAGGTCGGGTCCGTTCAAAAATCTCGAGATCTCGTCGTTTCGCCAGATGAACTTACGTTGAATTCTCCGGTGCCAGGTATCGACGAACCAGAACAGAAGCGGAATCACGACGGTGATTCCCACGAGCGCCGACAATCGCGGAGTGATCAGCGCTCCTCCTACTGCGGCGGTCCAAAGGCCAACCGTCCACTCCTTCACGCCCTTCGTGATGTCATCCATCTGTCGGATAGACGCATTGATCGTATCGAGTTCGGCCTTCAACATGTCTAGTTGAAACCCAAGTACCGTGTCTGTCATTGATCCATGCCTCTCGGGGGGGCAGCTTACGCCTTCGGGATGACGTTTACGACGCCCGGCGCTTCGCCAGACTTCTCGCGATATGCTTCGCCCCATGGCTAGCAGAAAACGAGATATCGAGAAGGGTTACCCACGGCGCGACTTCGTCGCCAAGCTGCGGCGGCTTGCTGATGCGATCGAGTCGAACGAGGCGTTCGTCATTCAGGTGGCCGGGGAGCGGTTGCGGATTCCGGCTTCCGCGATCTTCAACATCGAGCACGAGCGTGCCGGGGGCGAGCACGAGCTCGAGTTTCAGTTGAAGTGGGAGGACTGATGAGCATCCGACGCAAGGCATCGGCGCAGTGGAGTGGTGGTCTCAAGGATGGGAAGGGCACGATCTCGACCGACAGCGGAGTGCTGCGGGACGCGCAGTACTCGTTCGGCACGCGCTTCGAGGATGGCATCGGGACGAATCCCGAGGAGCTCATCGCCGCGGCGCATGCGGGATGCTTCTCCATGGCTCTCTCCGGTCAGTTGACCAACGCCGGGACTCCTCCCGAGAGCGTCCGCACCAGCGCGAACGTGACCATGGAGAAGACCGACGCCGGGTTCACCGTGACCAAGATTCATCTCGATGTCGTCGCGCGCGTGCCGGGCATCGAGCAGGCGGCGTTCGACACCGCGGCGAACAATGCGAAGAACGGGTGTCCGATCTCGCGGTTGTTGAAGGCGGAGATCACGATGGACGCGAAGTTGGAAACGTAGAGTCGTTGCTGGTTGCTGGTTGCTGTGTTGCTGGCGGGACATGGCCTGAATGTCGTGCGCCGCAAGCAACCAGCAACAGCGGCGCGTAGCGCCGCGGAGCAACCAGCACGTCAGATCAGTCGTTGCTGGTTGCTGGTTGCTATGTTGCTGGTGGGACATCGCCTGAGCGCCATGCACTGCAAGCAACCAGCAACAGCGGCGCGCAGCGCCGCGGAGCAACCAGCAACGTCAGATCAGTCGTTGCTGGTTGCTATGTTGCTGGCGGGACATGGCCTGAGCGCCAGGCACTGCAAGCAACCAGCAACAGCGGCGCGTAGCGCCGCGGAGCAACCAGCAACGTCAGATCAGTGGTTACTCGTTGCTGGTTGTGTGTTGCTGGCGGGACATGGCCTGAATGCCGTGCGCCGCAAGCAACCAGCAACGTCAGATCAACGCGTTTTCGCGCGCGTAGTTCGCCAGCGCCACGCGGCTGTTCACGCCGAGCTTCTCGTAGATCGTGTGGAGGTACATCTTCACCGTTCCCTCCGAGATGCCCAGTTGCGCCGCGATCTCGCGGTTGCGGGCGCCGGCGGCGGTCATCCGCACGATGTCCAGCTCGCGCGGCGTGAGGGCGCGTCCGGCTTCGCGCGGGCCGGTAGCGGCGGGCGGCGCGTCGTGCAGCCAGGTCTCGCCCTGGGCCACTGCGCGCACGCACTCCAGCAGCGCGCAGGCGGCGGTCTCCTTGAGCACGATGCCCGCCGCGCCGTAGCGGACCGCGTTCGCCCTCTCCGTCTCGTTGAGCTGGGCCGTGAGCAGGACCACCCGCGCGCGGTTCTTCTCCGCGCTCAGCATGCGCAGGACGGCCAGGCCACTGAGGCGTGGCATGCGCACATCCAGCACCAGCACGTCCGGCTCCTGCGCGCGAGTCGCGGCCAGCGCCTCTTCCCCGTTCGTGCAGCGGGCCACGACCTCGATGTCGTCCTCGAGCGCGAACAACTGGGTCAGCCCTTCCAGCACGATGGGGTGATCGTCGGCAATGACGATGCGGGTCATGCGTTCAGCGCGCGTTCGAGCTCTCCGATGGCCTGCTCGAGGTCGGGCACGAGGCCGGCCGCGCGGATGAAGTCGGCCGCGCGCGCGGCCTGTTCGATCTCCCGCGCGATGTCCGCGCCGCGCTCGCCCGGGAAGTAGCTCATCGAGCCCTTGAGCTTGTGCGCGTGGCGCGCGAGCGCGTCGCCGTCGCGGCGGCCGATGGCGTCGCGGATCCCGTCGAGGAGCTCAGGGGTCTGTCTCGTGAACGCGTCGCGCACGCGCGCCAGCAGGGCCATGTTCCCGCCGACGACGTCCGCGATCGCGTCGCGGCGCAGCACCTTCTCGATCGCCGCCGCGAGACGCGTCGAGTCGACCGGCTTGGTGAGCACGGAGTTCATCCCCGCGGCCAGGCAGCGATCGCGGTCACGCGCCGACGTATGCGCGGTGAGGGCGATGACCGGCGTGCGATTGCCCGAGTCGCGGAAGCGGCGGGTCGTCTCCAGGCCGTCCATGCCGGGGAGCTGCACGTCCATGAACACGACGTCGAACGTCTCCGCCCCGAGGCGGGTCAGCGCCGACTCGCCGTCCGCGGCGATGGTGACGTCGTGGCCGAGGCGGCGGAGCATCTCCGACACGACCTCGAGATTGACCTCGCTGTCGTCGACGAGGAGCACGCGCACGCGCCGGACCGACTCCCGGATCGCTGGCTCGAGGTTGAACTCCGGCGGCGCCTCGGCCAGGCCGAGGGCAACGCCGACCGCGTCGAGGAGCTCGCGCTCGCCGACCGGGCGGGTCACGCGCACCGTGTAGTTCGTCGTGTCGAGCGGCGACGTGATGACGACCTGTGGCCGCACGATCACCGCGGATTCGGCGGTCACCGCGCATGCGAAGCGCGCCTGCGGCGGAACGTCGACCGCGCGCGAGAACGCGCTGGCGAAGACGCCGCGGCTGCGCAGGATCTGGGCGATCGCGCCGCGGGCCATCTCCTCCTGCTCGACGACGAGAATGGCCTTGCCGACGAGCTGACTCTCCCACGCCCGACGCTCCGGCGCGGCGCCGACGGCGTCCGTCGTCAGCGGCACGCTGAACGAGAAGACGCTCCCCGCCCCCTGCTCGCTCGAGACCTGCACGCTGCCGCCCATCGCGTCGAGCAGACGGGCCACGATCGACAGTCCGAGGCCGGCGCCGCCGTGGGAGCGGGAGTGTGAGCTGTCGGCCTGCGCGAACGGCTCGAAGATGCGCTGCCGCACCGACGGGGCGATGCCGACGCCGGTGTCGCGGACGTCGAAGCGTGCATTGTCGCCGGCGCGGGAGACGGTCACGCTGATCTCGCCCGCATGCGTGAACTTGATGGCGTTGCCGACGAGGTTCACCACGATCTGCCGCAGCCGCACCGGGTCCGCCCACACCGTCTCCGGCACCTCGGGATGCACGAAGTACGACAGGGTCAGCTGCTTCGACGCGGCCATGATCCCGACGGACTTCATCGTGTCGTGGATGAGCTGGCGAAGGGAGAAGTACACCGGCTCGAGCTCGAGCTTGCGGGCCTCGATGCGGGAGAAGTCGAGCACGTCGTCGATCATGGACAGCAGCGTCTCCGCCGAACGCCGCGCCGTCAGCAGGCGCCGGGCCTTCGACTGCGACTGCTCGTCCTCCACCGCGAGCTGCAGCATCCCGATGACGGCCTGCAGCGGAGTGCGCATCTCGTGGGACATGTTCGCCACGAACTCGCTCTTCGCGGCGCTGGCCTCCTCGGCCCGCGAGTGGGCCTGCTCCAGTTTCCGGATCAGGTCCCGCGACACGCGCACGGCCTCGGTCATCCGCGCGCGGCGATTCTCCGCCGTGCGCGCGGCGAGCGAGACGTACACGCCGCCGGCCAGCAGGAGCACGAGCTTGGTCATCTGCCCCGGGTTCATCACGTCGCCCTGATCCGCGACCGCGACGTACATCAGCATGCCCGCGTAGCAGAGCGTTGCGCCGAGGGCGAAGGCGCTGGCGCGGCGGAAGGTGGTCTGGGTCTGATCGGCTACGCGCAGCAGGAGGATGAAGAACAGCCAGCTCTGATCCGCGCCGCTGCAGTAGATGGCGTAGGTCCAGATCACCAGATCGCCGGCCAGGGCGACCACGGTGAAGTCGCGCGGCGGCGTGCGGCGGAAGAACCAGGCGGTGACGGCCCACGACAGGAGGGCGTACGCCGCGAGGGAGACCGTCGCGGAGAGCCAGAGCCCGATCGGCTGCGGGACGAGGTAGATGTTGTGGAGGAAGAGCGCGAACGAGAGCAGCATCGAGCCACCGAGGCGGACCAGGGGCAGCTCGAAGGTGGCCAGGCGGCGCTCGCGCTCACGGCGGCGCGTTTCGATCTCGAGGGGATCGAGCGCGATGGAGGTGCTGGTCATGAAGCAGTTCGATCAGCGCGAGATGGAATCGCGCCTGCTGCGTTGAAGGATGCCACGAATCTTCTGCAGCAGCACGTCCTTCTGCACCGGCTTCCGGAGAAATCCCGCGGCGCCCATCTCCAGACTCTGCGTCTCCACTTCCGTGCCCGGCATGCCGGTGACGAAGAGCGCGGGAGTGTCGATGAGCTTCTGGGTCATGATCTCGAAGACCTTGGTGCCGCTCAGGGTCGGCAGGTTGATGTCAAGGATGAGCATGTCGAAGCCGCGGCGTCCGAGCTCGATCAGGGCTGCGCCGCCGTCGCTCACGGCGACGACGTCGTAACCGCCGTCGGTGAGGTATCCCTCCATCAGCGCGGTGGACACGAGATCGTCCTCGACGAGCAGGATGAGCACGGGGCCGTTCGTCCGCGGCGTGCGCGATACGTCACGCGGCGCGGGATTCTGATCGAGCGCACGCTCGATCTCGCGGCGCACGCGCTCGGTCTCGGCATCCGGCTCGCGATTGTGCTCGCGGCGCAGGACCTCGACGCATTCCTGATAGCGGCGCAGCGCGGCGTCGGGACGTCCCTGCTCGAGCTGGAGGCGCATGAGCGTGCGATGCACGACCTCCTGCGCCGGATCGACCGACAGCAGCCGTCCGGCCACGTCGACCGCCTCCTCCCACCACCCCGCGCGGATGAGCGTCGTCAGCAGGTTCCCGAAGATCGCCGCCGCGGCACGCTGGCAGGACAGCCTGCGCTCAGCGATCCACGCATCGAACGCGTGGATGTGCGTGACGAAGCCCGCACAGAGGTCGCCGCGATAGAGCTCCGAGGCTTTGCGGATCGAGTTCAGCGATGGCGCGGCGATCAGGTCGTTGAAGCTCTGCGCGTCGACGTCGACCACGTCGCGATTGAAGCGCACGTGGTCGTTCTCCTCCTTCAGCACCTCGGGCGGCAGGAAGCGCAGCGCGTAGCGCAGGTCGCGCACCAGCTCACGCACTTCGACGACCGCGTTCGGATCGTCGAACAGCAGCCGACCGATCTCGCTGAACGTCGGACGGCTCTTCAGCGCGAGGTAGACGATGAGGGCCTGGGTACGGCGGTTTCCGATCGACAGCGCGTTGCCGCGGTAGTCGACTGCAGACACGTCGCCCAGGAGGCGAATCGACATGAGGACCATTTCGGACGGAAATAAGATACCACCGTTCGCCCGATAGAATCATGTCAGCCCATGACCACGGACCCCATCGTCATCTCCGGCGTCGGAGCGCTCAGCCCGAACGGCGCCGGCCGCGAAAACTACTTCTCCGCCACCATCGAAGGCCGCAGCGGCGTACGCCGCATCACCCACTTCGACCCGGGAGCCCTCCCCTGCCGCATCGCCGGTGAAGTCGACTTCGATCCCGAGCTGTGGGTCGATGCGAAGAACATCCGCCACGTCTCGCGGGTCGTGCCGATGTCCATTGCCGCGACGGATGAAGCGCTGCGCGACGCGAAGCTCGACCCGCTGGCGCTGGACCTCGAGGCGCGCCGCAACATCGGCGTGATGCTCGGCTCCGGCGGCGGCGCGGTGGAGTTCAGCGAGCGGATGTACGAGCTCTGGTACAAAGGCGCCGCCAAGCAGGCCTCGGTCTACTCCGTCCCCTCGGGCACGATCGGCACGATCGCATCCGAGATCTCGATGGCCTACGACCTCCACGGCTTCTCGCATCTCATCTCGACGGGATGCACGTCGTCGACGGACGCCATCGGCTACGCGTACCGCAATCTCAAGCTCGGCGTCGCGGACATCATCGTCACCGGCGGCGCCGACGCGACGATCACCGAGGGAGTGCTGACCGGCTTCTGCATCATGCGGATCGTGACCAACTCCTGGAACGAAGATCCGCAGTCCGGCTCGCGCCCCTTCACGCGCAACCGCGACGGCTTCGTCCTCGGCGAGGGCTCGTGGATGTTCGTGATGGAGCGCCTGTCCAGCGCGAAGGCTCGGGGGGCGCGCGCGTATGCCGAGGTCGCGGGATACGCGTCGACGTGCGACGCGTACCACCGGGTGCGCATGGACGAGTCGGGCGAAGAGCCCGCGCGGGCGATGCAACTGGCGATGAAGGACGCCGGCGTCGACCCGAGCGAAGTGGACTACGTGAACTATCACGGGACGTCGACCGATCTGAACGACCGCATCGAGACGCGCGCGGTGAAGCTGGCGTTCGGCAAGCACGCGGAGACGCGACTGGCGGGATCGGCGACAAAGTCGATGATCGGCCATCCGCAGGGCGCGTGCGGGGCGGCGGGGGTGGCGGCGACGCTGATGGCATTTCGCGACGACATTCTCCCTCCGACGATCAACCTCGACGCGCCCGACCCCGAGTGCGATCTCGACTACATCCCCGACCTCGGCCGCCGCAAACGCATCGACGTGGCGGTCTGCAACACAATCGCGTTCGGATCGAAGAACTCGGCGCTGGTGTTGAGGCGGTGCTGACCGCGTTGTCGTCGGTTGTCGGTTGTCGGTTGTCTGTGGTGTCAGGCGCTGCGGCGCCGACCACGCGAGTGCGGGAACGCCGAGGCGGCTGAGCAGTCGCGACCCTCGCGTGTCATTCCGAGCCGCCGGAGCCGCGCAGCGGCGCAGGACGGTCGAGGAATCCCATGATTTAGGCGCGAGCCGTTCGTTCCAGCAGGGGATCCCTCGACCGTCTTCGCGGCTCGGGATGACACCAGGCTGGCGTTCACTGAGCGATACTCCGCACCGCGATGCTCACTCCCCCCCGCGTCGAATCTGACGAGCTGCTCGACGAGCAGAACGTGCCGCGCCCGGAGATGGAGCGGTCACTGCGGGACCTGCGTCGCATCAACCGGTACGCGGGCGGGATGGGGATGTATCGGAAGATGCTCCGCCGTTTCGCGCCGCAGGCGATCGTCGACCTCGGCGCGGGCACGTGCGATCAGCTCGAGGGGCTCGACGGCGTTCCGCTGCGGGTCGGACTTGATTTCAACCTCGCGCATCTCACGTATCTGCGCGAAGGGTCGAGCGTGCATCGCGTCGTTGGCGACGCGCATCGCCTGCCGTTCCGCGACGGCGCTGTGGATCTGGTGACGTCATCGCATTTCTTTCATCACTTCTCGCCAGATGAGAACGTGGGGATTCTGCGCGAGTCGCTGCGGGTCGCGCGTCAGGGCGTGGCCGTGACGGACACGCGGCGTCACTACATCGCGCTCTGGTTTGTGATGCTCCTCGGCGCGCTCAGGGTGGTCGGACGCGTGACCGCGCTCGACGCGCCGGCCTCGGTGCGGCAGGGCTACACGCTGTCCGAGGCGCGGGCGATCGCGGCGAAGACCGGCGCGGCGAAGTGGGACCTGCTGCGCCGCTGGCCGTTCCGATGGGCGATCCTGCTGTGGAAGTAGCGATCATCGGCGCCGGTCCGGCGGGATCGACGCTCGCTACGCTCCTCGCCGCCCGCGGTGTCGCGGTGACGCTGTTCGACCGCGACGAGTTTCCCCGCGACAAGCTGTGCGGCGAGTTCCTGTCGTACGACGCGCTGCCGGTGCTCGACGCGCTCGGCGTGACGCTCGAGGGCGCGCCGCGGATCTCCCACTGCCGCGTCGTCGGCTCGAAGCGCACGTACGCGTTCGACTTCCCGCACGAGGCGCGGGGCGTGTCGCGCATGTACTTCGACGACCTGCTCGTGCGCACGGCGGTCGCGCGCAGCGCGGTGCTGCAGAACGAGACCGTCACCGCGTTGCCGCAAGCGCGCGTGGTCGTCGGGGCGTGGGGGCGATGGGGACGCTTCGACCAGCAACTGCATCGCTCGTTCGTGAACGTGCGCGACCGGAACTTCGGGTTCAAGCGCCACTATCGCGGTCCCGCGCGCGACTCCATCGATCTCTATTCCTTCCGCCACGGCTACCTCGGCGTGAACGCCGTGGAAGACGGCGCGATCAACATCTGCGGACTGGTGCACGGATCGCGGCTTTCGGGACACAAAGGGCGGTGGGACGCGTTCGTCGACACGCTCCGTCGCGAGGAGCCGCAACTCGAATCGCTCTACGCGGCGCACGAGCCGGCGCAGGAGCACTTTCTGTCGTCGGAGCCGGTGATCTTCCGGGCGCGATCGGCCGTCGAAGGCGGCGTGTTCATGATCGGCGATGCGTCAGGGGTGATCGATCCGCTGACCGGCAACGGCATGGCCATGGCGCTGCAGTCGGCGATGCTGCTCGCGCCTCTCATTCTCCGCCTCCTTGGCGGCGAAGATCGCGCGACGATCGAGCGCGAGTACCGCGCGCGCCACCAGTCCTTCTTCGCGCCGCGCATCCGCTGGAGCCGCGCAGTCGCGGCGCTGCTGTCGCGCCCCCGCGCGCTCGACGCGGCACTGGCGACGACACGGAACGCGCGCATCGGCGCGGCGCTGCTGCGCCGCACGCGCGCGAGCCGCGAGGAAGTCATGCGCCTGGTTGGCGCATGCTAGAGTTTCCACTTCATGCCTCCGATGCCCGAGGGTGAGTTTTTACTGCCGCTGTTTCCGCTGCCGAACATCGTCTTTTTTCCCCACACCCGCCTCCCGCTGCACGTGTTCGAGCCGCGCTACCGGCAGATGGTCAGTGACGCCCTGGACAGCGATCAGCGCTTCGGCATCGTGCTGCTCCGGTCCGGTTGGGAGGCTGATTACTTCGGCGCGCCGGCGGTGCATCCGTTCGGGACACTGGGGACGATCGAGCAGGCCGTGCCGCTCGAGGACGGGCGCTACAACATCGTCGTGCGCGGCGACGTGCGCTTCCGCATCCTCGATGAAGTGTCGCGCGTGCCGTATCGCACGGCGCGCGTCGTGGCGGAGCCGGAGACCGAGCGCAGCGTCGAGCAGGCCTACGCGCAGCGCGAGTGGCTGGCCGATCTGTCCCACCAGTACCTGCGCTATCTCCCCGATCAGACGGCGGTGCCGGAGATCGAGACAGTGGACCTCGACGCGCTGGCCAACGCGCTGATCATGTCGCTCAATCTCGACATCGAGGAGAAGCAGAAGCTGCTCGAGATGAGCGACGTCGTGGCGCGCGCCGAGGAGATCGGCGGCGAGCTGTCGGACCGGATCGAGAGCCTACGTTTTCTCTCGCCCTACCGGCGTCCCGCTGACCCCACTCACAACTGAGATCGGCTTCTCGCAGACCAGATTGCCGCCCCAGAAGCCTTCCAGCGTGTAGCGTCCGGGCTCCAGCGGCTGGCCGACCTGCATCGTGACCGCGCGTGCTCCGCCGAGGTCGTCACGGCGCGCGACACCGATCTCGTCGCCGTCTTCATCGACCACGCGCAGTGACACCTGGAGCCCCTCCGGCGCCTGCGCCAGCCACATCGAGAGATAAATGGAGTCGTTCTCGTTGAACGTCGCCGCGGGCTGCGCAACGAGGCTGTCATTCCCGAGGCCCGAGCCGGCCTCGCAGCGCGAGAGGACCTTCGGCTGCAGCACGAACTTCTGCGCGATGGCCTTGCCCGAGAGGTCGGTGCGCTGCCAGACCGTTCGCTGCCGCAACTGCGGCCGCGGCCCGTCCGGCGGCGGCGCCTCGTAGCGACAGGCGGCGATGGTGAGCGCCGCGATGAGGATGAGGGTTCGCATCCGTACCTCCGGTGTTGCTGTGTTGCTGGTTGCTGTGTTGCTGTGTTGCTGTGTTGCTGTGTTGCTGGTTGCTTGCGCCGCCTGGTGTCCAGGCCATGCACCGCAAGCAACACAGAAACCAGTAACCAGCAACAAGCGATGCAGCTTCATTGCCGCCCCGAGGGAACCGGCGTAATCTCGTCCCTCCAATCCCCGAAAGAAGAAAGGACGAATATGCCGAACGATCGGGAAGACCATCTTTTCCCACCGCGACCGGAGCTGCTGGAGAGCGTCGGAGGACTCGAGTCCCTCGAAGCGCCGGGCGAGGATAACTACAGCGCGATCCTGGAGACCATCTGCGGCGCGACCGACGATTCGCAGCCGGTCGAGCAGTACGACGGCTCCCTCGGCGTGACGATCGCCTTCGTCAACGCCAATCAGGGTTCCGTCGGGCAGTTGCAGTGGAACAACGACTTGGCCACGAAGTACACGAGCCCGGGCAACGTCAACAATGCGCGCTGGGGCACGGGCACGCTGCTGGCGAACAATCTGTTTCTGACCGCCGGCCACAACTTCGATCAGACCGGAAACAACTGGACCCGTCCGCGGGTGAACGGCACGTTCAACACGATCTCGCCGCAGGAGATCGCGACGAACATGCACGTGAACTTCAACTACCAGGTCGACGCCTCGGGCAATCCGCGACCGGAGCAGAGCTTCCCGGTCGTGTCGCTGGTCGAATACCGGCTCGGCAATCTTGACTTCGCGATCTGCCGCCTGGGCGGCAACGCCGCGGCCACGTTCGGCACCGGGCGCGTGGCCACCACGAACGCTGCCGTCGGCGACACGGTTGCCATCCTCGGCCACCCCGCCGGGGCGCGGAAACGCGTCGAGGCCGGAACGGTCTTCGCCGTCGGCGGCAACTCCATCACCTACGACAACATCGACACGCTGGGCGGCAACTCGGGATCGGGCATCCTGCGTTCCACCGACGGTCGCATCGTCGGCGTGCATACGAACGGCGGCTGCAATGCCCAGGGGACGGGACAGAACCGGGGCTTCCCGATCGAGGCGATCGTCGCAGCGTCGCCGACGCTGCAAAACCTGATCAGCAGCGCGATCACGAACGCGGCCAGCGACGCGGCAACCACGAACCTCACCTCCGACGTTGGCCCGACGACGACCGCCGTCACGGACGCGACGCGCACCAACCTCTCCAACGACGTGACCACGCTGGCCTCGATCGATCGCTTCCCCACGAGCGCATTCATCGATCGCGGCACCGATCTGCTCGCCGACCGTTCGGGCACGCTGAAGAGTCTCGACGATCGCAAGCTCCCCGGGCGCGACAAGCAGCTCGGCGACGTGAAGCTGCCCGGCAACGACGGCCGCTTCGACCCGTTCGGCGGCGTCGGACGCCCGTTCATCCTCGCCAATCCCCATCACGCGCCGGGCATCGGCGAGGCCATGGCCGCGCAGGAAGTCCACGCGCAGTACGACGCCACCCTCCTCCAGCTCGAACAGGCGATGCAGCAGGCGCAGTACGAACTGGCCGCGCTCGAACAGGAGTACCAGCGCGTGGTGGCGGAGTATCAGGCGACCTTCGGCGGCCAATGATCGTCGTGGTCAGCGCGAAGCGCGATCTCCACGCGGTCGAGGTCATGGAACATCTGCAGCGTCGCGGCGCACCCGCGACGCTGCTGGATCTCAGCGAATACCCGCGCCAGCTCGCCCTGACGATGGAGTGGCCGGGCGCGCAGTTCCACGTCGGCGACGTCGACCTCTCCGAGTGCCGATCGGTGTGGTGGCGGCGCCCGCAGCCGTTCGCGCTGCACGACGACCTCCGCGAGCAAACCGACCGGCACTTCGCGTACGGGGAGATCGAGGCCGCGTTCTCCGGGCTCTGGTCGTCGCTCGACGTGCGCTGGGTCAATCACCCCATGCGTGACGACGAGGCCTCGCGCAAGGTGTATCAGTTGAAGGTGGCCGAGGAGCTGGGATTCCGCATCCCGCGCACGTGCATCACCAGCGATCCACGGATCGCCCGCGCATTCGTCGACGAGCAGACGCCGGAGCGCACGATCTACAAAGCCTTCGCCGGCACCGACGCGGCCTGGCGCGAAACGCGCCTGCTCAAGCGCGAGGAGACGGAGATGCTGGAGAGCGTCCGTTTCGCGCCGGTGATCTTTCAGGAGTACATCCGCGGCACGGACCTGCGCATCACGGTCGTCGGCGACGAGATCTTCCCGGCCGCAATCCACGTCGCGCCGTCCGGCTACCAGGTCGACTTCCGCATGACCATGGACCAGGCCCGCATCGAAGCGGTCACGCTCCCCGACGCTCTCCTCGAGCAGCTCCGCGCCTACATGCGCCGCCTCGGACTGGTCTACGGCGCGATCGACGTGCGCCTGACCCCCGAGGGGGAGTACGTGTTCTTCGAGATCAACCCGTCGGGGCAATGGCTGTTCGTCGAGCAGGCCACGTCGCAGCCGATCACCGCGGCGCTGGCGGGCGTGCTGGCCTCCTGAGCAGAGAGACGACGAGAGGCCTCCGGCGGGCCGGCGCGGCCGGCAGCGCTGGTTGGCCTAGCCAGACCGCACGCCTGACCCGCTGAACGCCGCTCTCGGCAGCCGCACGTGTTTCGATGAGCGCTGCCGGCCGTGCCG
>DATLOL010000148.1:0-62887 GCA_035536275.1 Thermoanaerobaculia bacterium | reverse complement strand
CCCCCCCGCCACTCCACAGAAGAAGCCCAAACGCCTCGGCTACCTCGAACAGCGAGAGCTGGACGGCATGGAGGCCACCATCCTCGCTGCCGAGGAGAAGCTCACGGCCGCCCGGCGCGCCGCCGAGGATCCGGCCGTGGCGTCCGATGCGATGGCGCTGCAGCAGCGCTACGCGGAGTTGCACGCCGCGCAGACGGAGGTGGAGCGGTTGTACGCCCGCTGGAGTGAGCTGGAAGCGAAGCAGGCGTAGCGCGCTCCGAGTAATCGAAGCCCTCCACGCGCTTGCGCGGCACCGAGCGGCGGGTCATCTTCTCCAGCCCTCTCACGTACGCCTCATCGTCGGGCGTGACGAAGCTGATCGCGTCGCCGATCGCATCCGCGCGGCCGGTGCGGCCGATGCGGTGCACGTAATCCTCGGCGTGCATCGGGAAGTCGAAGTTGATCACGTGCGAGATCCCCTCGACGTCGATGCCGCGCGAGGCGATGTCCGTCGCCACGAGCACGCGAGCATGCCCGCTCTTGAAAGAGTTCAGCGCGGTCACGCGCTGGCTCTGGGACCGGTTCGAGTGCAGCGCCGCGGCGGCGATGTTCGCGGCCTTCAGCTTGCGCACGATCTTGTCCGCGCCATGCTTGGTGCGCGAGAAGACCAGCACCGAGTCGAGGCTCGAGTCGCGCAGCAGGTGCACGAGCAGATCGACCTTGCGGCTCTTCGGAACGGGATAGAGAAACTGCGCAACCGACTCCGCGGGATTGGCGCGGCGGCCGATCTCCACGGTCTCCGGATTGCGCTGGAACTCGCCGGTGATCTTCTCGATGTCGCTGGAAAGCGTGGCCGAGAAGAGGAGTGTCTGGCGCTGTTTCGGCAGCGCGTTCACGACCCGGCGGATCTGCGGGAGGAAGCCCATGTCGAGCATGCGGTCGGCTTCGTCGAGGACCGCGATCTCGACGTCGCGCAGGCTCACGTGGCCGGAGCCCATGAGATCGAGGAGACGTCCGGGCGTGGCCACGACGACGTCGACGCCGCGGCGCAACGCGTCGATCTGGGGCTGTTCGCCGACGCCGCCGAAGATCGTGGCGCAGCGGACGCGGTGATGACGGCCGAGGATGCGCACCTGCTCGTCGATCTGCAGGGCGAGCTCCCGCGTCGGCGCGACGATGAGCGCGCGCGGCGTGCGGCCGGTCTTGTTCATGATCCGCTCGAGCAGCGGCAGCACGAATGCGGCCGTCTTGCCGGTGCCGGTCTGAGCGATGCCGATCAGGTCGCGCCCTTCGAGCACGCGCGGGATCGCCGCCGATTGGATGGGAGTGGGTTGTGTGTAGTTGGCGTCAGAGATGGACTGCAGAAGCTTCGGACCGAGTCCGAGTGAAGAAAATGACATGCGGCCCGGGCAACGAGCCGGAACTACAATGAATTCCATGAGTTACAAAGTACGGGACGTCTTTCGCTGCAAACCGGGCAAGGCCAGGGAGCTCGTGGAGCGCTTCAAGCGCACGTTCAAAAGCATGGAAGAGATGGACGGCTTCCGGAACCCGCAGATCATGGTCGACGCCGTCGCGACGTACTGGACCGTGGTCCTCGAAGCGGAGGTGGACTCCCTCGCCCAGTTCGAGCACCACCAGACCCAGTACTCCACGCGCCCCGAAGTGCGCGAAGCCATGGCCGGCTACATGGACCTCGTCGAATCCGGCCACCGCGAAATCTGGCGCATCCTGTAACGCGGGAGGCCTCCCGGTCGGATTCTTCGCGAGCCGCGCCCGAGTTCGGCGAAATCTGGCGCAATCGTGTAACGCCGGCGTCCCGCCGGCCGGATCGCCGGCCTCCGGCCGGCACGGTATCCTGCGGAACGCCGGCGTCCCCGCCGGCTGGCCTGGCGGCGTCCCGCCGCCAGCATCGCGCAGCCGAGACGCCTGCGGGCCAGCCGCCGAGACGGCGGCGTTCCATCTCTCGTATCCTGCGCGCCTGAACCTCTGGAAACAACACCTCGGCCACGTCCCCGACTCGGTGTTCGAGCCGCCCGATCTCGAGACGCTGGTGCTCGCGGACAACGATCTGACAGAGGTCCCGGAGCGCATCGGCGAGCTCACCAAGCTGCGCATGCTCGACCTCGGGCACAACGCGCTGACATCTGTTCCCGCATCGATCGGCGACATCGCCGGGCTCACGGACTTTCTCTACCTGCACGACAACCGCCTGTCGTCACTGCCCGACGCATTGGGCAGGCTGACTCGCCTGCGCTACCTCAACATCGGGCAGAACCAGTTCGCGGAGCTGCCGCGCTGCGTCTGCGCGATGACGTCGCTCGTCGAGCTGAAGCTCGAAGACAACCAGCTCGCGTCACTGCCGGACTGCATCGCGCAACTCGGGCAGTTGCGCGAGCTGCACCTGCGCAACAACCGTCTGCGCGTGCTGCCCGAGGCAATGCCGCCGTCGCTGCGCCAGCTCGACCTGCGCGGCAATCCGATCGTCGCCCTCCCCCGCACGCTGCTCGAATTGCCGCGGCTGGAGAAGCTCGACCTGCGCTGGGTCACAACGCTCGAGTCATTCGACGTGATCGACGCGCTGGAAGCGCGCGGCTGCATCGTCTATCGCTGAGGGGACGACGGGAGGCCTCCGGCGGGCCTGCCGGAGGCCCTTCGTCGTCCCCTCTGTCGGCTAGTCCGCTTCCCACGACTGCACCGCCACGAAGCTCGCGTCAGCGATGCGATCAGTGCAACGGCGGCGAGGGACCTCATGAGCGCCCCGGATACCGAACGAAGTTTCCGGCGGAGAAGACGAGGTCCTCCGCCATGGTCCTGGTCTTCCCGATCGTGTAGAACGATCCCTTGGCGCGGCGATCGCTGCCGAACGAGCGGATCAGCATGTCCCGCGCGCGGCCCTTCTCGTCGTAGCCGCCGACATAGATCCGAAACGGCTCTCCCCATCCGTCGAGCCGCGGTACGGATTTCATGTAGACGGGAACGAGCGCGCGCTCGACCTCCGCAAACGGCACGCGATGCATCGTCCCGCGGGGGAGGCGTCGCACCGGCCCGATGTTGTATCCCTTGCGATCGGTGGCCAGCGCCTCCAGGCCCGTGGCGATGGAGCGCATGTCGGCCATCGTCCGTTTCTGCCGGCTGCGTTTCAGCGCGGTCACGATGTCGGTCACGAAGGACACGAGGAACATCACTGCCATTGCAGCGAGGATGACGCGTGCGATCGTGCGGATCATGCCTCTCTGACGAAGCGAGCCGCGTCCGAGTTCGGCAGGAGAACCATGCGGTAACGTAAATATGTCTCGACTTCGTTGCTCCACGGGCGCAGCATGCCTGCGCACGCAATCCTCATCCTCCGCGCTGTGCCGGCGGTCGACCGTCGCCTCAGAAAGCGAAGCCCTTTGGCAACCTTTTCCAGCAGTTCCGCTCCCGCCGCCGCTCCGTCGCGGAGGTTTTGCGCATGAGCACGGAACCGAATCGCACCGCGGATCGCCGCACCCGCGTAACGCACGACGTTCCGTCGCGCAGTTCCAACCGGCAGCAACTGCTTTGGGCCATCCTGGAGAACCTCAGTGAAGGCGTCGTCGCATGCGACGCGCAGGGCACGCTCTCCTTCTTCAACCGCGCGACGCGCGACTTCCACGGGATCCCCGAAGACGCGATGTCGTCCGAGGACTGGAGCGAACACTATTCGCTCTATCGCGCCGACGGGACACCGATGGCGGAGGACGAGGTCCCGCTCTTCCGGGCACTGCGCGGCGAGACGGTGCGCGACGCGGTGATGGTCATCGCCCCGCGCACCCGCGACGCCCGCACGGTCATCTGCACGGGTGGTCCGCTGTACGACACGAACGGCGATCTGCTGGGCGCGGTCGTGGCCATGCGCGACGTGACCGAGCAGATCGCGGCAGCGCGCCAGAAAGAGGACCTGGTCCGGGAGCGCGAGCTGAACGAAGCGAAAGATCAGCTCCTCGCCACCGTCTCGCACGAGCTGCGCAACCCGCTCACGTCGATCGTCGGCTGGACGCAGTTGCTGCAGCACTCCATCGAGAGTGACGATGCGCGCGTCGCGCTGGCGGCCATCGCGGCCGCCGCGCAGATGCAGTCCCAGCTCATCGCCGACCTCTCGGACGTGGCCCGGATCAGCGCCGGCAAGCTCACCCTCCAGCGCGAGTGGAAGCTGCTCCACGAGATCCTCGACATCGCCGTGCAGGGCGTGCGTCTGCCGGCGGAGGCGAAAGGCATCGCCCTGCTCGTCCCGGCGTCGTACGAGCGCGTGCTCGTGGACGTCGATCCGGTCCGCCTCCAGCAGGTGTTCTGGAACCTGCTCACGAACGCGGTCAAGTTCACGCCCGCCGGCGGAACGGTGACCGTCGGCATGCGCGTGAAGCCGGACACCGTATGCGTCGAAGTGCGCGACGACGGGCCGGGCATCAGCGCCGAGTTCCTCCCGCGTGTATTCGACCGCTACGCGCAGGAGAAGAGCGGAAGGCGCGCGCACTCCGGCCTTGGCCTCGGTCTCTCCATCGCCCGCACGATCGTCGAGCTGCACGGCGGCTCAATCGTCGCCAGCAGCGCCGGCGCGGGAACGGGTGCGGCGTTTTCCGTCACTCTGCCGCGCGCATCGAGCGAAGAGCGCCTCAGTTCGTGAGTGACTGTTCGAACACGCGGCGGACGATGCCGTAGCACTCGCACGCCGTCCGCTCCAGTCCCTCGCGGTCCAGGATGGCGATCTCCTGCCGCCGATGGCCGATCACGCCGGCCGCCTCCAGCTTCTGCACGGCCTCGTTCACCGTGGCCGTGCGCGCGCCGAGCATCTGGGCGAGGAACTGTTGCGTCAGTCGAAGCTGCGGCGCGGCCACACGGTCCTGCATCATCAGCAGCCAGCGGGCGAGTCGCGCTTCCATGTCGTGCACGCGGTTGCACGCCGCGGTCTGGCTGATCTGGGTCAGGAACGCATCAGTGAAGCGCAGCAACTGCCGCTGCATCTCGCGGTTGCTCCGGGAGCGCGCCAGCAGATGGTCGGCCGGCATCCGCCAGGCCGATCCCGCTCCCTGCACGATCGCGTCGTTGGCCTGGAACGGCGCCTCCAGGAAGATGTCGATGCCCACCATCCCCTCGTTGCCGACGACGCCCACTTCGACGGTCGGTCCAGCGCGCATGTGACGCACCAGCGAGATCGCTCCGCGGATGGGGAAGAACGCGAAATGCGAGCGCGTGTTCGCGTGGAGGATGGTCGCGCCGAAGTCCAGAACGAAGAGCTTCGACGCCTTGTGTGCGGCGTTCCGCTCCCGCACCGGCAACGCCGCGAGCATTGCGTTGTCTTCGCGCGCCGAGGCATGTTCTGCGACGTTCGTCATGTCTGACTTCAGACCACTGCAAAAGCCCTGCTGGCCCCGGAGAGGGCGTCCTTTCCGTGTTACTCTGCAAAGGCCTCGAGGAACCTTCCTCCTTGCTTCGGATTCTCTGAACTAAGTCAGATCGTCTGAAAAGACCCCCTTAGTGCAATCCGGAGAGAATCCATGAAATTACACATCGGAAATCTGCCGCCCGGCGTGTCGGACGACCGGCTGCGTGAGCTCATGCAGCCGTACGGCGCGCCCGAGTCGGCCGAGGTCGTGAAGGATCGCGTCAGCGGCACGTCGCGTGGCTTCGGCTTCGTCGTCTTCAGCACCGCCGAGGAAGCGCAGGCGGCGATCACCGGTCTGAACGGACAGAGCGTCGAAGGCTCCGCCATCACCGTCGGCGAGGCCCGTTCCCCGCGCGATCGCGAGAGGACCCGCTCGTGAAGGCGGCCCGCGTGAAGCCCCGCACCGACGAAGCGAAGCGGATCCCGGTCTCGGAGACGAATCTCCGCAAGGCCGCGCTGCGACTGCTTCCCACCGCGCTGGTCTCGACGGAGCTCGACTACGTGCAGCGCGTCCTCGGCAACACCGCCACCCAGCAGGACATCGACGCGAACGTCCTGGCCGTCCGCAAGCTGGCCTGGTCCGCCATCGTCGTCCCGGACTAGCAGCACGCTTTCAATCGACCCACAGAGAGACGACGAGGAAGCCTCCGGCGGGCCGGCACGGCCGGCAGCGCTTGTCGGCCTAGCCAGACCGCACGCCTGACCCACTGAACGCGGCTCTCGGCAGCCGCACGTGTTTCGATCAGCGCTGCCGACCGTGTCGGCCCGCCGGAGGCCCCCGGTCGGTCCTCGTGCGTTGGCCGAGTGAATGCGGTGGGCTTAGGCCGGCACGTTCCCCGGCGGAAACCCGAAGCTCATTCGCACGGCCGAGTACTCGTCGGGCACGCCGCCGTCTTTGCGGCGGATGGTGAGTGGCGGCTCGACGAAAGCGCCATACGTGACCGGAAGGTCGCGCGCCCGTGTCGCGGCGAAGAGCGTGATCAGCGGCGGCTCGCCTTCCTTGAAGATCACGTCGCGCCGGCGGATCAACTTCAGTTCCGCTTCGTCCAGTCCCTCGAACACGCGCTCCATCTGAATCGTGGGAAACACGAACGCGAACACACCACCGGGCGCGAGGATGCGGCTGGCCGCTCGCGCGTAATCGACGACGGAGCCGCGCACTTCGATCCGCGCGGGCACGGCCTGCTCGTGAGTTGCCTTCGACGCCGTCCCCTCGGGCCAGTACGGCGGGGAGCCGGTAACGAGATCGAACGGCTCCTCGTTCGCGAGGATCGACGCGTCGCGGAGATCGCCCTGGTGGAGAGTGAAGCGCGACTCCAGTCCGTTGTAGCGCACGCTCTTCCTCGCCAGCCGCAGCGAGATCTCCTGCGCCTCGACGGTGCAGAAGCGCGCGCCGGGCAACCGCCACGCGGAGATCAGGGCGACGCTGCCGATGCCCGACCCGAGGTCGGCGGCGCGATCGACGCGCGGCGCGTGCGAGGTGCCGTACCACGCCGTGAGGACGTCATCGGTGGAGTAGCGATGCCCCTTCGCGTACTGGAAGATGCGGTACCAGCCGCACAAGTAGTCGAGAGTCTCGCCCTCCTCGACGGCGACTCCGCCCGGCGGAACGGGGCCGGGACGGCGCCAGCCGCGGTAAAACTCGTCCATTCGCGTAGAGTATCCCGCGATGGCCGACTCGAAACTGGTTTGGACCTCCGACCCCGAGCAGGCGAAGCGCCTGCGCGAGTCGGGGAAGCTCGAAGCGCGAGCTGACGCGTCGCCGGAGAAGCAGACGATCCGCGTGGCCGTCGACCGCAAACGCCGCGCGGGCAAGACCGTGACGGTCGCCTCCGGCTTCACCCACACCCCCGAGTTGCTGGCCGCCCTCGCGCAACGCCTCAAGAAAAAGTGCGGCTCCGGCGGCACGGCCAAAGACGATGAGATCGAGCTGCAGGGCGATCACGTGGCGAAGGTGATCGCGGAGCTGCGAGTGTTGGGCTACCGGGTCAAGTAAACCAACTGTCATCCCGAGCGTAGTCGAGGGACCTGGGCGGGGGGGGCACCAGGAACGTGCCTCGCGCCGCCCGCCCACCCAGGTCCCTCGACTACGCTCGGGATGACACGTCAGCCGGCGTTCCAGGTCGCCGGTGTTGCGCGGCCGGTCGTGGCATTGAATTCCATCATGCCGTACGATGAATACGCGGAGGCGTCCTATGATGATTCGATCCAGGCTCGTCGTCGCACTCGGCGTTTTGTGCGCGTTGTCGTGTGCGTCTCAGGCTCCGTCCATGTCCAGCGCGAGCAACTGCGCTGCTGCCGCGGAGCCGACCGCATTGAAGATCGAGGAGGGAAGCGGCATCACTTCGCCGAAGGCCGTGCATCGTGTAGAGCCCACCACGCCCGACAGCCTCAAGGGCACCGAGGCGGTCGCGATCATCCAGGCCATCATCGGGGAAAATGGCACGCCGCGCCACATCTGCATCTCGGGCGGAAACGAACAGTGGGGCAAACAGGTCGCGGACGCGTTTCGCTACTGGCGGTTCCAGCCGGCCACGCTCAACGGCAAACCGGTCGCGGTGCAGTACACCCTCACGACGCGTCTTCGTCGCAATTGAGCCGGCCCTCCCAGCCTGACCCGCGAGTCAGCCTCGCGTCAGTCTCATGATCTCGTCGGTGGTGAGGCTGCGTCGGGCACGACCGCGGAGCCTCGCGACAATCTTCGCGCCACGCGAGGGACTGTTGGTCTTGACCAACTGGACGACGTTCCCGCGGACCACGAATTCGACCTCTGTGCCGGGCAGCAATCCCATTCGCTCTCGGATTGCCTGCGGAATGGTGATCTGTCCTTTCGATGTGATCTTCATGACTTCGACCAAGAATCTCACAGCGACTACCGGGCGAAAAAACGTAGGGCGGGCTGAAGCCCGTCCTACGTCGCTGCCACACGTCAGCCGGCGTTACAGGTCGCCGGTGTAGCGGGTTACTTCGCCGAGGTTCAATTCGCGGATTCCGGCCTCCACCTTTTTGAGGTCGCCCACGATGATCCAGATCACTTCGTCCGGGTGGACGACGCGTTTGGCCGCCGTGTTGAGTTGGTCGGCGGTGAGTGCGCGGACGTTGCTCGCGTACTTCGAATAGAAATCGTCCGGGTAACCGTAGTTGACGATGTTCAGCGCCGCGTTTTCGAGTGCGCTGAGCGAGTCGAAACGGCCGGGGAGGCCGAGGGTCTGGTTGCGCATCGCGCTGGCGAGCTCCTCGCCCGCGATCGGGCGCTCGCCGGCCACGCCGCGCAGCTCCTTGATCAATTCGAGGATCGACTCCTTCGTCTTGTCCGTCTGCACCGCCGTCGAGATCACGAACGGACGCTGGCCGCGCGCGTCATTCAGGCCGCCGCGGACGCCGTACGTCCAGTGCTTGTCCATGCGCAGGTTGCGCATCAGGCGCGACGTGGAGATGCCGCCGAAGTTGCGCAGCACGCTCTCGATCGCCAGCTCGTCGGCCTGGCCGCCCGTCTCCGACAGATGCGCGGCCACGAGCAGCGACTGCGGCGCGTCCGGCTTGTCGATGAGGTACACCTTTCGCCCCGCGGTGCGCGGCACGGCGGCCAGGTTCTTTTTCGGCGCCGGGCCGGGCTTCCACGCGCCGAACGCACGCTCGAGCTCGGGGATGAGCTGCTTCATCGTCACGTCGCCGGTGACGATCACCGTCGCGTTGTTGGGCACGAGCCACGTGCGATGCCACTCGGTGAGATCGGCGCGCTTCAACGCGCTCACGGTCTGCGGATACCCCGAGCCCGTGAACGGCTTCGCGTACGCGTGATTCTCGCCGTAGAGGATGCGCGGCAGGATGCGCATGGCCGTGGCGTTCGGTTGGGCCTGTTCCTGTCTGATTCGCGCGACACGCTGGCGGATCGAGAGGTCGACGAGATCCTGCGGGAACGCGGGATTGCGCACGACGTCCGCGAACAGATCGAGCGACGCACCGAGGTGCATCGGCAGCGCCTGCAGCGAGAGCACGGAGAGATCCAGCGTGTTGGAGGCGCCGATGCGTGCGCCGAGGGCGTCCAGCTCGTCGACGATCTTGAACGTGTCCCGCGTGGTCGTGCCTTCGTCGATCACGTCGAGCGTCAGCGCCGCGAGACCTGCCTTCGCGGACGGATCGGATGCGTAACCGGCGTCGGCGGCGATGGCGACGTTCACGATCGGCGTCGAGTGACGTTCCAGAAGCATGACCTTAAGACCGTTCGACAGCGTCGCGCGCTGCACGGCAGGGAAGGTGACGTCCGGTGCGTCGCCGAGTGCGGGGAGGACCTTGCGATCGACGTCGGTCTTGCCGGCGGCGAGCTGCGGCATCGGGTTCACGAGCAGCGTGTAGTGATTCGCGTCCAGCCACGTCTTCGCGACCTTCTGCACGTCCGCCGGCGTCGCCTTCGCGGTCTTCTCCAGTCGATCGAGGTACGCGTCGCCGCGGCCGCCGTACGTCTGGCTCTCGGCGAGGATCTCGGTGCGGCCGCCGAAGCCGCCCAGGGTTTCCATGCCGCGCACGAACCGGGCCAGCGAGCGGCTCTGCGCGCGCTGCAGCTCCGCGGCGGTCGGCCCTTTCTGAATGAGGTCCGAGATGATCGCGTCGATCTCCTTCTCGACGACCGCCGGATCGACGCCCGGCTTCACCGTGGCCTGGAGGTAGAACGCACCGGCGATCTCGGAGTCGTCGACGAACGCGCTGACGGCGGTGACGAGCTCCTTCTCGTAGATCAGGCGCCGGTCCAGCCGCGCGCTCTTCGATCCGCTCAGCACCTCGGCCGCCAACTTCAGGTGCTGCACGCGCGGATCGTTCCACACCGGCCCGTGCCACACGCGATAGACCCGCGACTGCGGCACGCGGTCCTGCATCGTGTCGCGGATGTTGCGATCGAGCTTCGGGATCCACTCCTCGGCCCGCGCAAGCGCGGGTCCGGGCGGGATGCCGTTGAAGTACTTCGTGACCAGCTCCTTCGCGCGGGCCACGGTGATGTCGCCGGCGAGGGAGAGCACGGCGTTGTTCGGTCCGTAGTAGGTCGCGTACCACTGCTTGACGTCGTTCAGCGTCGCGGCGTTGAGGTCCTCCATCGAGCCGATGGTGGTCCAGGAGTACGGATGCGAATACGGATACATCGTCTCGGCCAGGCGCTCGAACACTTTGCCGTAGGGCTGGTTCTCGCCCTGGCGCTTCTCGTTCTGTACGACGCCACGCTCGCGCTCGAGCATCTGCTGCGAGATGTTCGCGGCCAGGAAGCCCATGCGGTCGGCCTCGAGGTAGAGCGTGCGCTCGAGCGCGGGCACGGGCACGTCTTCGAAGAAGTTGGTGCGATCGGTATTGGTCGTGCCGTTGCGACTGTTGGCGCCGAGGTCGTCCATGGCTTCGCGGAAACCGTGGGGATAGTGCTCGCTCCCGTTGAAGAAGAAGTGCTCGAAGAGATGCGCGAAGCCGGTCTTGCCGCGCTTCTCGTTGCGCGAGCCGACGTGGTACCAGACGTTGACGGCGACCACGGGCACGCTGTGGTCTTCGTGCACGAGCACGGTGAGGCCGTTGTCGAGAACGAACTTCTCGTGCTTGATCTCGAAGCGGGGGCGGTCGAACTTCGTCTGCGCGAACAGTGGCGTCGCGACAAGGAGGAGGAGCAGGAGTTTTCTCATGTCGGGCGGATTGTACGAAGGATGACGTAGCGGGGTTGCAACCGGGAGAGGAGTGAGGAGACTGTTGCATTGCAGTCCCCTCTCCCCGCGCGAGTGGGGAGAGGGTCAGGGCGAGGGGCCGTTTTTCGGGCGAAGCACGCCCCTCACCCTAGCCCTCTCCCCGCAAGCGGGGCGAGGGGACTGTTGCATCGCGGACCCTCTCCCTGCGCAAGTGGGTCCGCGGTCCGCCCTTCCGCCTCTATGCTCTGCCTCGCCGCGAATGCGCGGTACTCTGCCGTCCGATGCGCCTGCTCGCCGCCCTTTCCCTCTTCGCCGCGTCAGTCCTCTCCGCGCAATCCACCTGCACCACCGGCTTCGAGCCGCCGGACTTTGCTCTCGGCGACGTGCAGGGGCAGGATGGGTGGGGCCATCTCTCGAACAGTCCGACCGGCGGCACGATCGTCAACGCGCCGGTGCAACATGCCGCCCTTCCTTCTCTATGCGCACGTCACTTCAGACGTCGACTGTCTTCCAGGTCGCGAATGTCGGGTTCCTGCAGTGGGGGCAGTGACCGGCTCTCACTGACGATCTTCGATGCGGCCGGCGCGCAGGTCGGCACGGCCTGCGGATCGACGTGGGAGACGGCGTGAACGGCTTCGACTTCTGGGCGCTCACGGGACCGAACAACACCGTCGTCGGACACATCGACGATTTCTCGATCAGCTCCTTCGACGCGGCCGCCAGCGCGGCCATCAGGGCGAGCAGGGCCCACTCGCTCGCGGTCGGCACCGTCGGCGTCGAGAGCGTGACCACCGGGGACGTTCACGGTGACCGTCACGGACGCGAACTGCGGGCCGGTGACGTCCGGGCCGCTCACGTGTGGCGGGACGGTTCGAACACCATCGTGGCGACCACGCCGACGTTCAACGCACCGGCGGGGCGCATTCCTTCGTCTGCGTTGACCTCCGAATAACGATCGATCACACTGCGTTCTAGACGTCGTCCAATGATCGGATCCGGATGTGTCATCGCTATCGGGGGGAACGAGAACAAGCGCGGAGCGCGCTCGTCGATCCTCGGCTCGTTCGTGCACCGCGCGGGTGGCAGCGCTGCGGAGATCGTGATCATCCCCTCCGCCTCGGAACAGCCGCGTGCCCGCGCCGCGACGTACACGCGCATCTTCCGCCGTCTCGGCGCGCACAAGGTGACCACGATCCACGCCGAGCGCCGCAACGTCTCCGCCGATGAGCGCGAGGCCCTGCGCACCGCATCGGGCATCTTCGTGACCGGCGGCAACCAGCAGATGCTGATGGAGCATCTCCGCGCAACCGATCTCGTGCAGCTCATCCGCGACACCGTCCACGGCGGCGCCGTCTACGCCGGCACGAGCGCCGGCGCATCCGCCGCCTCGGCGACGATGATCGCCGGCTCCGACGGCGACCTGGTCCACATCGACGAAGGCCTCGGCCTCATCCCCGACGTGATCATCGACCAGCACTTCGGCCAGCGCGGCCGCCTGGCGCGCCTCAAGCTCGCGGTGCGCTGGCAGAAACTGACCGGCGTCGGCATCGACGAAGACACAGCCCTGGTCTGGATCGGCTCCGGCGATCAGGTGCAGGTGACGGTGGAGGGTGTGGGGAAGGTGACGGTGGTGGACCCGCACCACAAGATCCACGTCCTGACCGCGTAGCGCCGGCCTCCGGCCCGTGTCATGCCGAGCGTAGTCGAGGCATCCCCTACATCGTGCGTTGGAGGAGATCCCTCGACTACGCTCGGGATGACACGTCAGCCGGCGGGACGCCGGCGTTCCAAACGGTCCTCCCTCCGGCGATCACGCGCCGGAGGGCGAGCGTGTCCGCGTCGAGGAGCAGCAGATCGGCGCGCTTGCCTTCCGCGAGCTCCCCGGCGTCGTGCAGCTTCAGTACGCGTGCCGGGTTACGCGTGGCTACAGCCAGCACGTCTTCCATCGGCCACACGTCCTTGCGGATGACGTTGCACACCTGCTCGAGCAGCGCGCCAATACGTCCGATCGGTGCATCTGTCGACACGGTGACCATCGAGCGATCGCCGCGGAAGAGTCCGAGCCAGTGATCGAGGTCCTCATCGACGACGTCGAGGTCGACGGCGACGCCGCGCAGGGTGAGATCGGACGCTTCCTTGAACAGCTTCTCGTTGCGATTGACGTGCGTCGGATGCAGCGATGCGGTCGGCACGCCGAGCTCGAGCACCTCGCGCAGGATCGCCAGGCGCTCCGGAAGCTCGCCCGTGTGCAGATGCAGCACGCCGGCTTTCCCGGTGAGCGTGCCGGCGATGTAGCAATCGCTGGCGAGACGCGCCAGCGTACGGGCGTCGAAGTGTGCGCCGCGCCGGTCGGCGATGGCGATCTCGCCCGCGCCGATGATCTCGTCGATGAGGATGATGTCGTCGCGCACGGAGCCCGTCAGAGATCGCGCGTCGTAGCCGCCGGTCCACATCCGCGCGTTCAGTCCCTCGTCGCGCAGACCTTTCACCTTCGCCAGCAGGGAAGGGAGCGTCTTCGTCGTGGTGTCGGTGCCGAGGAGTCCGGCGACAGTGGTCGTGCCGGCGGCGAAGAGCTCGTTCGCCGCGATCGCAGGCGTCGCCGATGCGAACCCCTTCTCCCCGCTGCCACCGATCAGGTGGATGTGCGGATCGATGAAGCCCGGCACGACGAGGCAGCCGCTCGCGTCGACGACCTCGGGATCGAACGCCGAGGCGTCGACGTCGCCGATCTTCTCGATGCGTCCGCCGGCGACGACGATCGTCGTGCGTCCGCGCGACGCGGGGGTGTGGACGTCTCCATTCTCAATGACCAGCACTGGCGGTTTCTTTGGTCACCTGGCGCAGGTCCTCGACGTACCGCGCGGCGATCTCGGGCTTGTCGGCAATGTACACCACCAGATCGCCGGGCTGGGCCTCGGTCACCGCCAGGGCGATGGCTTCGGCCTCTACGGGGCGGTCGACAATCTGCGCGTCCTTCATCCCCGCCTCGATCAGGCCCGCGCGGATGATGCCCGCCACTTCGCCCGGCGCGCGTCCGCGGAGATCGAAGTCGTCGCGGACGATGACGCGGTCGAAGACCCGTCCCACGATCTGCGCAGCGGCGCGGATGTCTTCGTTGCGGCGATCGCCGGGCAGCCCGATGACGCAGAGCAGGCGGTTCGTGCGCAGCGCCGCGGCGAAATCGCTCACCGCGGCCAGGCCGTGCGGGTTGTGCGCGTAGTCGATCATCACCCGGAAGCTGCCGAAGTCGATGATGTTGATGCGGCCCGGCGTGGTGGTCGGGGACTGGAAGAACGACTGCAGTCCCGACACGATGTCCGTCACGGCGATGTTCGTGGCGAAGGTGGCCAGCACCGCCGCCAGTGCATTGGCGATGTTGAAGCGTGCCTTGCCGCCGAAGGTGCTGGGCACGTGTCGCACCTCGGTCAGGGGGACCCGGATACCGTTCTCGTAGAGCATCAGCCAGTTGTTGTCGATGGTCGCGCCGACGCCGTCCGCGTTCACGTGCTCGCGGAAGGTCGGGTTCTCGGGGTCGAGGGAGAAGTAAGCCAGGCGGCTCCCGACCTGTTCGCGGATGAGCGAGGTCATGTCGTCCTCGGCATTGAGGATGGCGTAACCCGCGCGCTTCACGCGCTCGACGGTGACCGCCTTCACCCGGGCCAGGTCTTCGAGCGTGTGCACGTCGCGCAGGCCGAGGTGATCCGCGGCGATGTTCGTGACCACGGCGGCGTCGGACCAGTCGTAGCCCACGCCGGCGCGGAGGATGCCGCCGCGCGCGGTCTCGAGCACGGCGAAGTTCACGGACGGATCGCGCAGCACGACCTGCGCGCTGTTCGGTCCCGTGGTGTCGCCCTTCTCCACGAGGTGATTGCCGATGTAGATGCCGTCGGTCGTGGTGAGCCCGATGTGTTTGCCGGCCATCCTGGCGATGTGTGCGCAGAGTCGGGCGGTCGTGGTTTTGCCGTTGGTGCCGGTGATGGTGATGATGGGGATGCGCGACTCGGTGCCGGGTGGAAAAAGCATGTCCATGACCGCCTCGCCGACGGGGCGCGGTTTGCCTTCGGTCGGGGCCAGGTGCATGCGGAAGCCCGGCGCGGCGTTGACTTCGACGATGCCGCCGCCGTTCTCGGCCACCGGCGTCTCGACGGACGGCGCCACGACGTCGATGCCGGCGATGTCGAGCCCCACCAGTGCGGCGATGCGCTCGGCCAGCTCGATGTTCGCGGGATGGATGCGATCGGTCACGTCCACCGACGTGCCGCCGGTGGAGAGATTGGCGGTGGTCTTCAACTGCACGACCTCGCCCTCGGGCGGGACGCTGGCGATGGTCATGCCGCGCAGGTCGAGAAGGCGCAGCGTGGCGGAGTCGATCTCGATGCGGGTCAGAACCTTCTCGTGGCCTTCGCCGCGGCGCGGGTCCTGGTTGGCCAGGTCGACGAGCTGGGAGATGGTGTGCGTGCCGTCGCCGATGACATGCGCGGGAACGCGCTCCGCCGCGGCGACGAACTTCTGATCGATGACCAGCAGGCGGAAGTCCTTGCCCTGCAGGAAGCGCTCGACGATGACGCTCTGGCGATAGTGCTTCGCTTCGTCGAAGGCGATGCGCAACTCGGCTTCGTCGTGGATGTTGGTGACGATGCCGCGGCCGTGCGAGGCGTCGAGCGGCTTGACCACCACCGGCCAGCCGATGCGGTTCGCGATCTCGATGGCCGTATCGAGGTGGCGGGTGGCGTCGCCGCGGGGAACGGGAACGCCGTGGAAGCCGAGGATGGCCTTGGTCTTGTCCTTGTCCCCGGCGATCTCCACGCCGAGGTAGCGGGTGGTGGAGGCGATGGTGGCCTGGATCTTCTTCGCGTTCGCGCCGTACCCGAGCTGCACCATGTTGGCCTCGTCGAGACGGATCCAGGGGATGTCACGCCTCACGGCCGCGTCGACGATGGATTTGGTGGAAGGTCCGAGGGAATTGCGCTCGTACTTGCGGCGCAGGGCGTGGACTTCTTCGTCGACCGGATAGCGCTCGCCGGCCACGAGCGCTTCGAGCAGCTCGATGGCCAGCTCGCCGGCCATGATGCCCGTCGAGCGCTCTTCGCACTGATAGATGACGTTGTAGATGCCGGGGCCGTCGGCCGAGCGCGCCCGGCCGAATCCGACTTCGATGCCGGCCAGGTTCTGCAGCTCGAGGGCTACGTGCTCCATGACGTGCCCGAGCCAGGTGCCGTCCTGCACCCGGCTGAAAAAGCCGCCGCGTACTCCCTCGGAACAGCGATGCTCGACAAGCGAGGGGAGGGTCTCGCGAAGGCGGTCGTAGAAGCCGTCGATGACGTTCGTCGGCCGTTCCTCGAACTCGCCGATGTCGACCTTCCACTTGATGCACGGAAACTGCGCGTAGAGGTTCGGGCCCATCAACGCGAGCCGTTCGAGGACGCGGAAGCGGAAGCGGTTTTCTTGTGACATGTTTTCGGCCCGACCGGCTGGAGCAACGCGGCTGCCAACGCTATTACACTCTGCGCCGATCATGAAGCTTCGAGACGCGACCCCGGACGACGCACCGGCCATCGCCTCCCTCGCCGGAGAGCTCGGCTACCCGTGCGACACTTCGACAAAACGTTATGACTACGAGCAATCGCACCCCCATCGTCATCGCCGTGATCGGTCTGGCCATCGAGGCCGTCGTGCTGGTGCTGCTGTCCACCAAACGGATCCACATGACGGTGGCCACGCCGCTCATCATCATGGGGATGCTGATGGCGTTCGTGCCGCTGTTCGTCGTGGCGCGGCGCTCGCGCAAACGGTGAGCGATTTGTCGTGATGGGACCTATAGGACGTATAGGACCTATGGGACCTATGGGGCGTATACGTCGGTGCTGAGGTAGCGGAGGCCGGAGTCGACGGCGATCGTCACCACGCTCGCGCCTTCGCCGAGCTTCTCCGCCACGCGCAGCGCTGCCACGACGTTTGCGCCGGTGGACGTGCCCGCGAAGATGCCTTCCTCTCGGGCGAGGCGGCGGGCCATCGCCTTCGCGTCGTCGGTTGAGACGGTCTCGATGTCCTCGACGAGATCGCGGCGCCACAAAGGGGGGATGAATCCGATGCCGATGCCTTCGATTTTGTGGGAGCCGGAGGGGCGGCCCGACAGGACCGCGCTCTCCGCGGGCTCCACGGCCACGATGCGGATGTTGCGATCGTGCCCCCACAGCGCCTCGGTCACGCCGTGGATCGAGTGCGCGGTGCTGACGGCGTGCACGAACGCGTCGATGCGGCCGCCGGTCTGGATCCAGATCTCCTCGCCGAGGGGGAGGTAGCCGCGGACGGCGTCGTGGTTGCGGAGCTGGTCGCACCACCAATGGTTCGGGCGCGACTGGATCTCGCCCGCGACGCGGATCATCTCTTTGATGAGAGCCTCGTTGATCCTGCCGCCATCGCTGGGGACGTCGGTGATGTGCGCGCCGAAGGCCTGCATCGTGCGGCGCTTCTCGTCGCTGAACGCGTCGGAGAAGACGATCTCGATCTTGTAGCCCTTCGCCGCGCAGACGAAGGCGAGTGAGATGCCGGTCGTGCCGGCCGTGTACTCGACGACGGTGCCGCCGGGCTGCAGGCGACCGTCTTTCTCCGCGGCCTCGATCGCCGCGACGGCCATGCGGTCTTTCATCGAGCCCGTGGGGTTCGCCCACTCGAGCTTCAGGAACACGCGCGCCGAGCCGCGCGGCACGACGCGCCGGAGCTCGACCAACGGCGTGTTGCCGATGCCCTGGAGGACGCTCAAGTCGCGGACACCCGGAACGCGCCGTAGTCGCCCTGGGCGACGTCGGCGTCGGAGTTCAGGCCGCAGATCGCGCCTTCCGCGCCCTGCTTGATCACCCAGTTGGTGAAGGTCTTCGTGCCGCTGAAGCCCGTCGACTGCGACAGCCACGCGAGCTGCGCGAAGCCGGCTTTCATCATCGCCGTGCAGGCCGAGCCCGAGCCGTAGATGCCGATGCGGTACTTCGAGCCGATGGCTGCGGCCACGGCCTGAAAGTACGCGTGGATGTTCGCGGCGATCTCGGAGTCCGACGCGTCGTAGTCGACCGAGAAGTAGATCGCCGAACCTTCGGGCTGTCCGACGTCCGCGGCCTGCTCCAGCGCGCCGTTCGCGTCGGCGGTGCCGCGGTCGGCGCTGAAGTACGAGTACGCGGTGGGGCCGTCTTCATAGACAGCGACGAGATCGAGGCCTGCGGCGGACACGAGCTGCGCCTCGCTGGCGGTCAGCTTCTTGCCGGCGATGTGTGTCGTCCGGCTGTAATAGCGGCCGACGAACTGGATGCCTTTCTGCTTCAGGCAGGTGATCGCGTCGGACGTGCAGGCACTGGAGGAGTCGCAACCGTTGATCGTCGTCATGATTCACCTCACGCGCAAAGTAGCATGTGAAGCGATGCAGCGGATTGCGACATTGGTGCTCGCCACAGCGATTCTCGTGACCTGGCTGGTCATCGCCGGCGCGCGGCCGGTGGTGACGATCTACGAGCTCGCGCATCGCGGCGCGGCCGTGCAGGCGACGGAGGTCTGGACGCTCGTCACGTCGCAGTTCGTGCACGTGCATCGCGCGCACATGCTGCTCAACGTCGCGCATCTCCTCCTCCTCGGATGGTGGCTGGAGCCGCGTCTGCGCACGGCGCGTTTCGCGAGCGTCTTTCTCCTCGGCGGCGCGGCGGCGCAGCTCGGCGTCGTACTGGCCGGACACATTGCCACCGGCGCGTCGCAGTCGGTCGCCGCGATCGCGGGTGCCGCGGCGCCGCTGGCGCGCACGCGGTTCCAGATCGCGAGTGCGGCGTTCGTCATCGTCACGATCATCGGCCTCGATCTCTGGTTCGCGCACACGATCAAGCTCGGTCATGCCATCGGATTCGTCCTCGGCGCGCTTAGCAACTTGTTAGGAAGGCGCGCGTCGCGATGACGCGCGCGCCGCATCTTTTCGGATCGCCCTAGCGATCTCTTAGGAACCGCGTTTCCGCCGCGCACCTACATTTCGGTGCAGGAGGAAACACGAGTGACCACCACCATGATCGAGCCCACAAACGCGACCGCGACCGCGCTCGAGACGATGCTTCTGATCCGCACCTTCGAGGAGAAGTCGGCCGAGCTGCAGCGCACCGGCAAGTCCGGCAGCATGTGCACCTCGGTCGGGCAGGAAGCGGCGTCCGTCGGCGTCGTCAGTGCGCTCGCGAAACAGGACCTCATCCTCACCAATCACCGCAGCGCCGGACATCTCCTCGCGCGCGGTGCCGATCCCGGACGCCTCTTCGCGGAGATCATGGGCAAGGCCACCGGCTACTGCAAAGGCAAGAGCGGCAGCCTGCACATCTCCGTCAAAGAGCTCGGGGTCGTGCTGACGTCGACCATCGTCGGCGGCGAGCTCTCGCTGTCGACCGGCGTCGGACTGTCGCTGTCGATGCAGGACACCGACGCCATCGCCGTGGTCTTCTTCGGCGACGGCGCGGCCACGGAAGGCATCTTCCACGAGGCCCTGAATCTCGCCGCGGTGTGGAACCTGCCCGTGCTCTTCGTCTGCGAGAACAACCAGTGGCAGGCGTTCGTGCACCGCAAGGAGACGATGCTCGTCGATCACGTCAGCGAGTGGGCGCGCCCGTACGGCATGCCCGCGAAGACGGTCGACGGCAACGACGTCGAGGCCGTGCGCGCGGCCGCGGACGACGCGGTCGAGTACGTGCGCACGACGCGCAAGCCGTACTTTCTCGAGACGTACACCTATCGCACGCGCGGCCACATGGAGCCGGACGATCAGGCCTACGTCGACAAGGACGAGCTGGAGTCGTGGAAGCGCCGCGACCCCATCGCCGCGCTGGAGTCGCGGTTCTCGTACGAGGAGATCGCGGAGATGCACGAGCGCGTGCGCCGCACCGTCGAGTCCGCGGCGGCATTCGCCGAGGCTTCGCCGTATCCCTCGCTCTCCGAAATGACCACCGACGTTTACGCGTGAGGATGACTGCCATGACGATGATGACTGCCGATCAGGCAATGACCGAAGCACTGGCCGAAGAGATGCGCCGCGACGCGACCGTGATCACGTTCGGCGAAGGCGTCGCGACGAAGAATCAACAACTGGTGGAGGAGTTCGGTGCGAAACGCATCCGCAACACGCCGCTCGCGGAAGGGATCATCGCCGGCACCGCCGCCGGCGCCGCGGCGACGGGGATGCGTCCCGTGATCGATCTGCTGTTCGCGCCGTTCCTCACGTTTGCGATGGACGAGCTGGTGAACAGCGCCGGCAAGCTGCGCTACCTGTCCGGCGGGCAGTTCCAGTTCCCGCTCGTGGCCATCACCCGCACGGGCTCGGGATGGGGCGTCGGCGCGCAGCACAATCACAACGTGGAGTCGTGGTTCGTGAACACGCCCGGACTGAAGGTGGTGATGCCGTCGACGGCCGCCGACTTCAAAGGGCTGCTCAAGAGTGCGATCCGCGACGACAACCCGGTGATGTTCTTCACCGACATCGGTTTGATCTACACGCCGGGCGAAGTGCCGGACGGCGACCACGTCGTGCCGATCGGCAAGGCGGCGGTGCGGCGCGAGGGGAGCGACGTCACGCTGATCTCGTACGCGAAGACGGTGCATACGTGCCTGGCAGCCGCCGAGGTGCTCGACGCTTCGGGCGTGTCCGCCGAAGTGATCGACCTCCGCTCGCTCAAGCCGCTCGACGAGGAAACGATCCTCGCCTCGGTGCGCAAGACCGGACGCGCGATCGTCGTCCACGAGGCGGCGGGACCGTGCGGCGTGGGCGCGGAGATCGCGGCGATCCTGGCGGAGAAGGCGTTCGCTTCGCTCAAGGGGCCGGTGGTGCGGCTCACGGGACCGGACGCGCCGGCGGCGGCGTCGTTCCCGCTGGAAGCGGCGTTCGCGCCCAGCGTGGAGATGATCGTGAACGCGGCGCGCTGATCGTCGGGGAGAGGGGACGAAGGGGCTAAATCAGTCCCCTCGCCCCCGCCCTGCGGGGGAGAGGGTTAGGGTGAGGGGGGCATGCCCGGCTGCGAAGAGCGGCCCCTCACCCTGGCCCTCTCCCCGCACGCGGGGAGAGGGGACTGTGGGGCTGAATCAGTCGTCCCCGCCCGCCGGCCGGTCGTCTCTGTGGGTTACGGGCGCCGGAGCGGGTCGCGGCGGCGGTCGGCGGGGTCGCCTTCCTCCCAGTCGATCTCGAAGTCGCGGTCGTTCAGCTCCTTGAGGTCGTCATCGACCTCGCGGTATCCCGTGGGCGGGCGCTCGTCGCGGCCGCCGAGGGGGACGCCGCGGCCTTCGCCGCCATCCACTTTGCCTGCGGTCTTCTGTCGTCGTCCGGACATGCACGACGACCGTTGCAAGAGCGGTGTCAGCTTTGGCGCGCGGGGCTGGTTACCTTTCATCGAGCGCAAAGACGCGCACGAAGTTTGCAAATAGAGGAAACCCGTCGGCGTTGCCATCCACCACCGGGCCGCCAAGCTACAACGCCGACGCTTTCCCCCTTGTTGCGGGGCGATCAGCGGACGGCGAAGCTGCTGATCGCCCCTGTTTCATTGGATGCGCCGTCGTATAGTTCGCGCATGCCGATCCTCAACGCGATCCTGCCCGAGCTCGACATCGAGGCGAAGACCACCGTGCGCGTCCTGGAGCGCATCCCCGGCGACCGCCTCGACTTCACTCCGCACCCGAAGTCCTCCACTCTCGGCAAGCTTGCCTGGCACATCGCGTCCATCCCCGCGAACGTGCAGAAGTTCATGCGCCTCGGCACCTTCGACATGACCCAGGCCCGGCCGCAGCCGATGCCGTCCGACACGCAGGGCATCGTCGACGCTTTCAAGCAGAACATGGCCGACACGCGCGCCTACCTGGAGACGCTGACGGACGAGAACCTGCGCGAGCCGTTCACGATGACCCGCGGCGAGCAGACGGTCTTGACCATTCCCAAGGTGGCCGTCGTGCGCACCATCCTGATGAACCACAGCTACCACCACCGCGGCCAGCTCGCCGTCTACCTGCGTCTGCTCGACGTGCCCGTGCCGGCGATCTACGGGACGAGCGCGGACGAGGCGATGTAGATGCGCGTTCTCGCAGGGGACGTCGGCGGGACGAAAACGCTCCTTCGCTGCGGCGACGTCACCCGCCGCTTCGACAGCGGCGCCTACGCCTCCTTCGACGATCTGCTTCGCGAGCTCGTCTGCGATGTGGGCAGCATCGACGCGGCGTGCTTCGCCGTCGCTGGTCCCGTCGTCGACGGTCGCGCGCAGGTCACGAACCTCGGCTGGACGATGGAGGAGTCCGCGCTCGCGCGCGACTTCGGCCTCCCGCACGTCGCACTCATCAACGACTTCACCGCCGTCGCCCTCGGCGTCCCGCTCGTCGGCGAAGACGATCTCGTGTCGCTCCAGAAAGGCCAGCGCGATCCGCGCGCGCCGATCGGCATTCTCGGCGCGGGCACCGGCCTCGGCGAAGCAATCCTGATCTGGAACGGCGACACGGCGCAAATCATCCCCAGCGAAGGCGGACATCAGGACTTCGCGCCGCAGGACGAGGAGCAGACCCGCCTCTTCCTGCACCTGCACGAGCGCCACGGCCACGTGAGCTGGGAGCGGGTTGTGTCCGGCATGGGTCTGGTCAACATCTTTACCTTTCTGGGCGGCGAGGAGATCGACGCCGCGGACATCGCCGCTCGCGCGGATGACGGCGATCCGACGGCGCGGAAAGCGGCGCAGATGTTCGTCGACATGTACGGCGCCGAGGCCGGGAACATGGCCCTGCGCGTCCTGGCGCGGGGAGGTGTGTTCCTCGCGGGCGGGGTGGCGGCGAAGAACATCTCCTGGTTCACCGACGGCCGCTTCATCGAAGCCTTCCGGCGCAAAGGACGCTTCCGCGCGTTCTGCGAGACGGTCCCGGTCGACGTGATCACCGACCAGGAAGTGGGGCTGAAAGGCGCGATGGATTTCGCGCGCCGCCTCGTGCGTTGAGCCCGCGCGAGGAGAAACACGAATGGGTTTGTCTGTGGGTATCGTCGGTCTGCCGAACGTCGGCAAGTCGACGATTTTCAATGCGCTCACCGCTGCCGGTGCGCAGAGCGCGAACTATCCTTTCTGCACGATCGAGCCGAACGTCGGCATCGTGCCCGTGGTCGACAACCGGCTGACGCAGATAGCCGAGCTGGCCGCGAGTAAACAGACCATCTTCACCGACCTGAAGGTCGTGGACATCGCCGGCCTCGTTCGCGGCGCGAGCAAGGGCGAAGGGCTCGGCAACCAGGTCCTCGCCAACATCCGCGAGACCGAGGCCATCCTGCACGTGGTGCGCTGTTTCGACGACCCCAACGTCGTGCACGTCGAGGGCAGCGTCGATCCGGAGCGCGACATCGAAGTGATCGAGACCGAGCTCCTGCTCGCCGACCTGGACGCGTTGAGCAAGCGCAACGATCGCGTGGGCCGTCTCGCCCGGGTCGGGCAGAAGGAGTACGCCGCGCAGGCCGAGGCGTTGACGAAGGCCATCGCCGCGGTGGAGAAGGGGACGCCGCTGCGCGCGGCCGGACTCACCGACCACGAACAGGCCGCTCTGGCCGAGCTGAGCCTGATCACGCTCAAGCCCGTGCTCTACGTCGCCAACGTCGCCGAGGGCGACCTCGGCAAGGAGACGCCGTTGCTCGAGAAGGTGCGTCGCGTGGCGACGGACAAGGGCGGCGAGGTGGTGGTCATCTGCGGCGAGCTCGAAGCGCAGATCTCGCAGCTTCCGCCCGAGGAGCGCGGCCATTTCCTGCACGACATGGGACTGGAAGAGCCCGGCCTGGACGCGCTCGTGCGCGCGGCATACAAACTGCTGGACCTGGAGACGTTCTTCACCGCCGGACCGAAAGAGGCCCGAGCCTGGACGATCCATCGCGGCTCCAGGGCGCCGCAGGCGGCGGGGAAGATCCACAGCGACTTCGAGAGGGGCTTCATCCGCGCCGAAACGATCTCCTTCGCCGACTACGTCGCCACCAGGGGCGAGCAGGGGGCGAAGGCGGCGGGGAGGATGCGCAGCGAAGGGAAGGAGTACGAGGTTCAGGACGGCGACGTGATCCTGTTCCGATTCAACGTTTGACGCACTTCACGCTCCGCTCTGCCGAGGGGTTGGACATCCGCGGCGAGCTCGATGCGGCGGACCAGCCGCGCGCGCTGGTCATCGTCGTCCACGGCTTCAAGGGGTTCAAGGACTGGGGCTTCTTTCCGTGGACGGCGCAGCGCCTGATGCAGCACCGCCTGGCGGTGTGCCGGTTCAACATGTCGCGCAGCGGCATCGGCGACGATCCGGAAGCGTTCGACCGCCTCGATCTCTTCGAGCACGACACCTACTCGACACAGCTCGCCGATCTGGCGACGGTGGTCGAGCACGCGCAGCGCGCGTTCCCGAATCTCCCTACGTTTCTCCTCGGCCACTCACGCGGCGGCGGCGTCGCGATCCTCGGCGCGCAGGACGTGCCGAACCTGCGCGGCGTGATCGCCTGGGCGCCGATCTCACGCGTCGATCGCTGGGACGACGAGACCAAGCGCACCTGGCGCGAGCGCGGCGTGATGGAAGTGGAGAACACGCGCACCAAGCAGGTCATGCGCATGTCGCCGGTGATGCTGGACGACTACGAGGCCAACGCGGAGCGCCTGGATATTCTGGGCGCGGCGTCGCGTCTGGAGGTGCCGCTGCTGATTCTCCACGGAGGCCGCGACGACAGCGTGTCGCCCGCGGAAGGACGGCTGATCGCGGCCCGCGCGCGTGAAGGCTCGATCGCCGTGATCGATCGCGCGACGCACACGTTCAACGCGATTCATCCGCTCGTGCACGTGCCGTTCGAGCTGCTCACGGCCGCCGAGCTGAGCGCGCATTTCGTGAACGCGTACGTGTAGACATTCGTGCCGGTCAGTGCCCGCTCACTATCGTTTGGGAGGGAGAGAATTCATCATCGCTGTCCGTCAATACAACTAGAATGCGGGCGGGTCCACACACAATCGAAGGTTGCACCATGGAGCTCGTCGGCGCACGGTTCGGGCACATCCACGTCACTGAAGCCGTCGGTCAGGGCGGCGTGGGAGAGGTCTACGGCGGCTACGACGAGAAGCTCGAGCGCAAGGTCGCGGTCAAGGTGCTCAGCCCGGAGCAACGGCTCGACGACGACGCCCGCGAGCGCCTGTTGCGCGAGGCCCGTGCACTCTCCCGTCTCGACCATCCGAACATCTGCCGCATCTACGACTACGTCGATACGCCGACCGCCGATCTGCTCATCCTCGAGTACATCGACGGGCGCACGCTGACGGACGTCACCGAGAACCTGTCGCGCAGCGAGAAGCTGCGCATCGCTTCCGACATCGCCAGCGGACTGGTGGCCGCGCACCGCGCCGCCATCGTGCACCGCGACCTCAAGCCCGACAACGTGATGATCACGAACTCCGGCCAGGTGAAGATCCTCGACTTCGGCCTGGCCCGCTGGCTCGGACGCGCGCGCGTCGTGCGTGAAGGGTCGGATCGCCATCGCGCGCTCCAGGCCGTGCCGCCCGTGCTCGCACGCAGCAGCGACACGCTGACCTTGCCCGCCACCCGGTACCGTCCCGGCGCACCGCTGGCCACAGCCGTCGGCGTCACGCTCGGCACTCCGCTGTTCATGAGTCCCGAGCAGGCCCGCGGCGAAGAGCTCACTCCGGCCAGCGACATGTTCGCGTTCGGGCTGCTGCTCCAGTTCCTCTTCACCGGCTCGGAGCCGCATCCGGAGGACCTCACCGTGCGCGAGATCATCCTGCGCGTCGCCCGAGGCGAAACGGATCCGGTGACCGGTGCCCCCGGCGACGTCGCGGCATTGATCAACCGGCTGAAACAGCTCGCGCCGGCCGATCGGCCGACCGGAATCGAGACGCAGGAACGTCTGCGCCGGCTCGCGACCAAGCCGCAGCGGATCACCCGGAACGCGGTGCTGGCGACGTTCCTTCTCCTCCTCGCGTTCGGCGGCTGGCGCTACACCGTGGACCTGCAGACCGAGCGCGCGAAGGCCGTGGCGGCGCAGCAGGAGGCGGAGCGGCGCCGCGGCCAGCTCGAGACGACGATCGAGTTCATGCTCGGCGACCTGCGCACGAAGCTCGACGAACTCGGGCGTCTGGACATCATGGACGACGTCGGACAGCGCGCGCTCGCGTACTTCGAGTCGCTCGATCCGAAGACCATGACTCCGGAGTCGCTCGCGCGCAACGCCAAGGCGCTGAATCAACTCTGTGAGGTGCGTGCGACGCAGAAGAAGCTCGACGAGGTGCTGGCGCTCGCGAACCGCTCTCTCGCGCTCACGAACGAGGCCCTGCGCCGCGATCCGCGGAACGAAGAGGTGCTGCTCGCACATGGCGCGGCGCACTTCTACCTCGGTGATGCCCTGCGCGAGCAGGGCAAACATGGCGAGGCGCTGCGGCACATGCGCGCGTACATGAACGACGGCGACACGCTCGTCAAACTCGATCCGGTGGAGAAGAAGTATCAGCTCGAGCGCGCCTACGGGCACAGCGCCGTCGCCTCGGCCCTGGAATCGGAGAAGAACTTCACGGAGGCGCTGAAGCACTATCGCGTCAGCCTCGGGGTGAAAGAGGGTCTGGTCCGCCGCGATCCAGACGATGCCGATGCGCAGGCGGAGCTCGCACGCGCCATCAACAAGGTGGGCGCGGTCCTCTATCGCCTCGGCGACATCCGCGGCGCGCGCGATCTCGCCCAGCGCGAAGTGGCGATCTACCGCACGCTCGTCTCGCGCGAGCCTGAGCAGATGCAATGGCGCCAACGCCTGGCCACGAGCATGGCCTACCTCGGGCAGGCCTTGGTGGCGACGGGAGACCGCGGGGCCGCGTTCGCGCTGTTTCAGGAGGAGCTCACGATCGAGCGCGAGCTCGCGGAACACGATCCCGCGAACGTGAAGTGGCAGCGCAACGTCGCGGCCACGCTGCACCGCCTCGCCAGGGAGCGGATACATGGCGGCGATGACATCGGCGCGATGACGTATTGCGCCGACGCTCGGCAGCGGCTCGCCGCGGTGCGCGCAAAGTCGAGCGACCCGACGCTCTACGCGACCGATGCCGCGTCGATCGACGTGACCTGGGCCCGCCTCCGTGCCAATGCCGGCGACGTCGCGGGCGCGCGGTCGCTCCTCGAAGGTGTCCGCGCCTCGATGCAGCCGCTGTTCGGCAAGGACCGCCGCGCGCGCTACGTCGCCGCGAACGCTGCATTCAACCACGGCGAGATCACCCGTGATCGACGCGCCGCCGAAGAAGCGTGGCGCACGGCCGAGGAGACGCTCGCACCTCTCATCCCGACTTCAACCGAGGTCACCGACCTCGATCTCTGGGTTCGCATCCTTTCGCGTCGCGGCCAAGGCTCCGAAGCGGGAAACGTGCTCGCGCGCATCCGCGCCACCGGCTACGCCACAAACGAGCTGGAAGCGTTTCTTCAGAAGTGAGGCCGACAGCAGAGGAGAAAGCAATGCCACACGTCAACGTACAGATCCAGACCACATCGGACATTCACAAGGTGACGATCCACCCGGAGCGTCTGCGCATCCCCAACGGGTCCAGGAACGTCGTGGTCACCTGGAACGCGTCGGGCCCGACGACGTTCCTGCCGGGCAAAGACGGCTTCGATTGGCTGTCGTCGGGCGCGCCCACCGTGCACCGCGTCGACGACCACACGCTGCGGTCCGATCCCTTCGACAACACCGGCACGACCGAGGTGGTGTGGCGGTACATGCTCGGCGTGGAGCGCGACGGAGTGAAGATCAAGGTCGATCCCGAAGTCGACAACGACCCGCCGATCGGCGGCTGATCTACGCGCGCAGCCGGCAGTAGCGCCGGCGTCCCGCCGGCCAGAGGCCGGCCCTACTCCCCTTCGTCGCCGCCGGCGAGATGTTTCCCGCGGTTGCCCGGTAGCTGCTCCGTATGCTGCCGGGCACCGCCACGGCGGCGGCGCCGGCGACGCGGCCGCGCGGAGTCGTCGCCGTCCATCACCGGAATGATCTCGGTGTCCTCGTCGTCGTCCTCCACCACTTCGACATCCGGCGCGGGTTTCGTGGCCGCGGCGGGCGGAGGAGCGGCGCCACGCTGATCGAGCTTGTTCTCATCGAGCAGCCACACCCATTGCGTGTCCGGCGCCTTGGCCGCCGGCTCGGCGGGACGCGCGTCGCGACGCGGCTCGCGCGGAGGCCGCGGCGGTCGCGGTTCTCGCGGTTGCTTTTCCTGCGGCTGTTGCTGCTGTTGTTGCGGTTGCTGTGAAGACGCGAGAACTCGTCGCGCCTTTTCCGGCGACTCGAGCTTCTTCACCCGGATCAGCACGTCCTCGGTCAGCCGCCGGTTCACGGCGATGAGGTCCGACACGAGCGCGATGAGCCAGGTCTGAAATCCGGTGACGAGGAAGACCGCGGCCAGGATCAGCGACTGAATGTGCCCGTCGCGATCCCCCTGGGCGAAGTACCAGAGGAAGCGCGCGCCGAGGGCGACGCCGAGGAACATCAGCAGCGAGCCGATGGCGAAGAACGTCTTCAGCGGGCGGTAGACGGTGTAGATGCGGAAGATCGTGGCGATCGACTTCCGCATGTACGTGCCCATCCCGCGATAGAGCCGCGACGGGCGCGTCGGCGCGTTGGTGCGCACGGTGACGCTCTGCACGCCGAGGTTGCGGTTGCCGGCCTGGATGACCGTCTCGAGCGTGTAGGTGAAGGGATTGAAGACGTTGATCTGCATCGCCGCCTCGCGCGAGAAGGCGCGGAAGCCGCTGGTGACGTCGGCGACGCTCAGTCCCGATGCTTTGCCGACCGTCCAGCTGCCGACGCGCTGCAGCACGCGTTTGACCCCGGACATGTGCGGCGACTTCGCGACTTCCCGATCGCCGATCACCACCTCGGCCGACCCTTTCGCGATCGGCGCGACGAGGCGGGCGATGTCCGCGCCGGCGTACTGGTTGTCGGCGTCGGTGTTGACGATGACGTCCGCGCCGAGGCGCAGGGCGGCGTCGATGCCGGCGACGAACGCGGCCGAGAGCCCGCGATGGGTCTTGAGCTGGAGGATGTGCGTCGCTCCGGCCTTCCTCGCGGCCTCGGCGGTGTTGTCCGTCGAGCCGTCGTCGATGACCAGCGTCTCGATCGAAGTGACGCCGTCGATCTTCTTCGGGATCTCGCGCAGGGCCTGCGCGATCGTGGCCTCCTCGTTGAAGGCGGGGATTTGAACGATAAGCTTCATAGTGTGAGCGTCAAAGTGACTGTCATCATGCCGGTCGAGCGGCTGGGCGGCGACGCGGAACGCGCGATCGCATCGGTTCTGAATCAGGAGGCGCCGTTCGCGTTCGAGCTGATCGTGGTCTCGGCCTCGCCGCTCGAAGTGCCCGGGGGGACCCGGGTGCGCAACGTCGTCGAGGGGAATCGTAATCCCGCAACTCGAAGAAATCGAGCGGCTTCCGTGGCGGCGGGGGAAGTGCTGGCCTTCATCGACGACGACGCCGTGGCCGACCGGCGCTGGCTTGCGACCGCCTGCGCCTACCTCGACGCACACCCGGACGTGCTCGCCCTGGGCGGTCCCGATCCCGCGCCGCCGGACTCGCCGGTGAGCGAGCTGATCTCGGACACGCTGCTGGCGACGCGCTACATCGGCAGCGGCGTGGCCGCACACGAGAACCGCCGCGGCGTCTTCGACGTGAAGCGGGCCAGCGACATCGCCCTGGTCAATCTCTTCGTCCGCCGGAGCGCGTTCACGCAATTCGACGAGGCGATCGGCTACATCGGCGAGGACACGGCTCTCATCGAGGAGCTGCGCGCGCGGGGCCGGGTCGTCTACCACGATGGGGTGCGCGTCTTTCATCGCCGCCGCGCGTTTCCCGGTCCGTATCTCCGCCAGCGCTGGCGCTATCGGGTGAAGACGGGACAACTGCAGCACGCGCGCAAGGATCCGAAAGTGACGGCGTTCCTGGTCGCCGGCCTGTTCGGCTTCCTCTTCGCGCCGATCGTGGCCATCCCGTACGCGCTCGTCACGCTGGTCCTCGGCGTGCGCGCGACGCGACTGCCGGTACGCTACTGGGCCGTGATCCCATTCGCCTTCGCGATGCATCACGTGACGTACTGGCTCGGGATTGTGACGGGGCTCACACAGAGACGGAACTAAGGCACATGGCGTGCAGGCGGCGTCGACCATGGATTTCGACTCGACTCTGGTGAAGCGCGGTGTGAGCGCGTCGACCTTCAACGATATGGCCGATTTCGTCGACTCGATCGAGCAGCGCCCGCTCGACAAGCTCCTCGGCGAGCTGCCCGGACTCGCGCAGCTCTCCCAGACGAAGTTCAGCCTCGCGCGACAGGCCATCCGCCGCCGCACCAAAGCCCTCGAACGCCCCGAGCTCGAGCAGATCCGCCTCATCGCCTTCGAGATCGCCGACGACGCGGGGGCGGAGGTGGGGGAGCGGATCCGCTCGATGTTCACGTTCGCGTAGCGCTCCAGGTTCATCCCGAGCGCAGTCGAGGGATCAATGGAGCCCTCTCGTGAATCGCGAACTTTGCGCGGAGGCTCCGTTGACCCCTCGACTGCGCTCGGGGTGAACCTGGGGACGCACGGAAATCGTTACACTGCCTCAGCGGTTCCCCTCACCGCGATCGCATGAAGTTCACCGACAAGCTCCAGTACCTGAAGTATCTGGTCGACAAGCGCGGCATGCGCCCGGTCTACCTGATCCTCGGCCTGACCTACGACTGCAACTCCTTCTGCCGCACCTGCTTCAACTGGGAGCAGCTCCGGAAGAACAAGGAGCACGAGCTGTCGCTGGAGGAGATCAAGAAGACGCTGTCGTCGATGGGCGATCTGCTCTTCATCGTCATGAGCGGCGGCGAGCCGTTCCTGCGCCGCGACCTCCCGGAGATCTGCGAGTTCCTGGCGACGAACAACAACGTCAAGCAGATCACCATCCCCACCGGCGCGATCACCAGCGACCTGATCGCGCGGCAGGTGGAGTCGACCCTGCAGCGCTGCCCGAACACGCAGATCGTCGTCAACCTCTCCATCGATCACATCGGCGAGAAGCACGACTGGATCCGCGGCGTCCCCAACAACTACGAGAAGTCGAAGAAGACCTACGCGCTGCTGATGCCGCTCAAGGAGCGGTACGCGAACCTGACCGTGAACGTGCACACCTGCCTGTGCACGTACAACGCGGACGATCTCGACGTGCTCTTCGAAGGCATTCGCCGGGACTTCCCGAAGATCTCGTTCCACTCGTTCGAGATGCTCCGTGGTGATCAGCCGGACAAGAACATCCAGCCCATCAGCACGGACAAGTACCGCGCGCTCCTGCCCAAGCTCGAGGAGTACTGGAACGGCTACCGGAACTACGACGGCTTCCTCAAGTTCGTGAAGATCTACTCGCGACAGATGGAGCTGGCCGTGCTGGAGCAGGAGACGCAGGTGCGTCCGTGTCACGCCGGCCGCGTCTCGGGCGTGCTCGACGCGCGCGGCGAGGTGCGCATGTGCGAGCTCCGCGACCCCGTGGGCAACGTGCGCGACACCAACTACTCGTGGGACCAGCTGTGGTTCTCCGAGGCGGCGGACGAGCAGCGGCGGTCGATCCGGGCGAAAGAGTGCCACTGCACGCACTCGTGCTTCATGTCGTCGTCGCTGGTGTTCGACGTGCGGACGTGGGGCGCGTACTTTGCGTCGACAGTGGTGAATTTCCTGTCGGCCGCGTGAAGACGCTCATCATCGGTCCCGTCCCTCCCTACCGCGCCGGCATCGCCTATTGCACGAAGCGCCTCGCCGAGACCCTCGGCGCGCCCGTGATCTCGTTCAAGCGGCAGTTCCCGAAGTTCCTCTATCCCGGCGGCGATGACGTCGATCCCACGCTGCCGCGCTTCGAGGCGCGCTTTCTCCTCGACATCATCAATCCCATCACCTGGCTGCGCACCGCGTGGACGCTGCGGCGCGAGAAGCCCGACGCAGTGATCCTCGTCTGGTGGGTGTGGGTGTGGGCGCTGCCGTACCTGACGCTGCTCGCGTTTCTGCCGAAGCGGACGAAGGTGATCCTGCAGTGCCACAACGTCGGCGACAAGGAGCCGGCGGCGTGGAAGCGGTGGCTGACGAACCGCGTGCTGCGGCGGGGGGACGTACTGGTCGTGCACGCGGAAACCGAGGCGGAGGAAGTGGAGCGGCGGGCTTTAGCCCGCCGGAGCGCCACCGGCGGGCTGAAGCCCGCCGCTCCACAGCTCGTCAAAACGTTCCTGCCCGTCCACGAGCTCGGCGGCGCGATTCCGACGCGCGCTGAAGCGCGGCGCACGCTCGGCCTGGACGGCAACGTCGCGCTGTTCTTCGGTCACGTGCGTCCGTTCAAGGGACTCGACGTCGCGTTGCGCGCGTGGCGTCTCCTGGAGTCGCAGGTCACGCTCGTCGTGGCGGGGGAGGCGTGGTGGAAGAGTGAAGACGAGTACCGCGCGCTGGCGCAGGGTCTGCCCAACGTGCGCTTCGACTTTCGCTACATCCCGGATGCGGAGATCGCCACGTACTTTGCCGCGTGCGACGTGGTGCTCGCCCCGTATCGCATCGAGGCCCAGAGCGGCGTCGCACTGACCGCGTTCCACTTCGCGCGGCCGGTCATCGCCTCCGATGCCGGCGGGCTGCCGGAGATCGTCGACGCGGAGTGGATCTTCCCGAGCGCGGACCACGCCGCGCTGGCGAAACGGGTCGATGCGTTCTTCGCGCGCGCCGACCGCGAGGAGCTCGAGCGACGCGCGTCCGCGGCGGCCCGTAAGTACTCGTGGGAGGAATACGGCGCTCTGTTCCGGCGCTTGGTTGCTGGCGAATGAAGTTCTCCCCCTCTCGCATCAAGGTCGGGCTCGAGCTCACCTCCAAATGCAACCTGCGCTGCGGCATGTGTCCGCTGCCGGTGTTGCGCCGTCCCTATGAGGACATGGAGTGGCATCTCGTCGAGAAGGCCGAGCGCGAGATCCACGGCAACGGCCTGAAGCTCAAGTGGCTTCACGAGATGGGGGAGCCGCTGCTCTACGCGCGCATCGATGATGCGATCCGCCTGTTCCCCGAGGCGAGCCTGTCGACGAACGGGCTGGTGCTGACGCCGGAGATCGGTGCAAAGCTGCTGGCCACGCCGCTCAAGCGCATCCGCATCTGCGTCGACTCGGTGCAGCCGGACGTCTACCCGCAGCTCCGCACCGGCGGCGACTTCGATCGCCTCGTCGACCTGACCCGCAAGTTCCTGGTGCAGGCCAAAGGACATCCGCTGCGCATCGAGATCCAGAAGATGCGCTCGCGCCTCACGCAGGACGAGACGGTCGAGAACTTCCGGAAGCTGTTCGACCTGAAGCAGTTCAGGAACGCGCGCGTGATCGAGAAAACGTGCGAGGCCCTCGACGTGAACGAGGAGACCGATCTGCACGGAAAGTTCTACGGCTGCGTGCAGGGCGCGTTCTTTACCTGGGTGGTGATCTTCGCCGACGGCCGGGTCACGCACTGCTGCTACGACGCCCACGGCGACCAGGTCCTCGGCGATTTGAAAACGCACTCGCTCCAGGAAATCCTCGACGGCCCCCGCTTCGCGGAAATGCAGTCCGCCTTCGCGCGGCGCGACTTCACCAACCTCCCGCGCTGCGGCGAATGCTTCAAGCACGGCGGCGAGTCGCACGCGTTCAACGACGTCCTGACGCGGGTACAGAACCTCCCGAACGTGGCGAAGGACGCGGTGCGCAAGGTGATTGATTTGCGGTACCGATAGTCGCTCGTTTCAGTTTATCCCGCGCGCAGACGCGGGATCTCCGGTGCGCCTACGCCGACCGCGCCTGAGGCAACGATTGCGCAGATGCACCCGAGATCCCGCGTCTGCGCGCGGGATAAAGTGGAGAGGCGCGCGGGATAAACTGCGCGCGACTTGACCCTCCTCCTCAACCTCGTCCTCGGCTTCATCCCCACTCTCATCCTCGGCGCCTCCATCGCGGCCGGGGTGGAAGACGACGCGCGGCATCGGCGGGTGTTTCTGCTCGTGTATGCGTTGTGGGCGTTCACGCTGGCGGGGTGGAACTGGCTGGAGTCGGCGCATGTCGCCTGGGTGGTGATCTGGGTGGTGTTCGGATTGATGGCGCTCGTGCTGCGGCGTTACTATCCCCGATCATGAGAAAACTGGTTGCGATCGTTCTCCTCCTCGCAGTCGGTGTGTCCGCGGAGGCCCGGGAGGGCTTCGGGTTCAAGAAGAAGGCGGTCGACTTCGACCGCACCGTTCCGCCGGCGACGAACGCCGGATCGCGTCGCGTGCAGGTGGTCGTCGAGAGCGAGCGCGGAGCGGAACGCGATGACACGCGCACGCTCGAGCGCTACATCACCGAGCATGTGCTGGCCGGCGCCGGCACCCTGGCCGACAGCAAGCCGGACGTGAGCATCGACGTGAACCTCGACCGTCTCGAGTCGCACGAGACCTGGGAGACGTACACCGACTACGAGCGGCGCCAGACCGGCACGAAGCGCGAGTGGAACGAGAGCAAGCAGAAATACGAGGACAAGCCGGTCTACACGAACGTGTCCGTGCAGAAGCAGCGCAAGGTCATCGATGCGCGCCTCTCCGGCGTCTTCGAGATCGGGTCCAAGAACAAGGAAGTGACCTCCGGCTCCATCGAAGAGACCTACCGCCGCACGTTCGGCGATTACGACTCCGCCCCCGCGCCGGCCACGGTCGAGGACGACATGCTCAAGCGGGCGGCGAAGAAGATCGCGGCCCAGGTCGTGCCGACGAAGGAGCGCGTCTCCGTGCTCGTGCCCCGCGCGAGCTTCGAGCCGCTGATCCCGCTCGCGGAGGCGGGGCAGTGGGACCGCTATCTCGCCGCGGTCGAAGCGATGCCGGCGAAGAAGAACGGGAAAGAAGAAGCGTTCCGGCAGTACGCGCTGGCGATCGCGAAAGAGGCGCTCGCGTATCAGAAGGAGAATCGCACCGAGGCGCTGGACACGCTGCGGGCGGCGAAGAGCCACTACGAGACGGCGGCTGCGCTCAACACGGACGAGGAGCTGTTCCGGCAGGGCTATACGAGCCTGCTCGCTTCGACGCCGATCGGCGCGCCGGGCGCGCGCGTCGCCGACTCGGTGACGCGTTATGAGTCGTGGAGCGGAACGGGCAGCGCGGTGCGGGTGGCCAGCACGACCGCGGTCGCGGGACCTCAGGCGTCGTCGTCTTCTGCACCGGCAGGGATGCGCAATCAGACCGTGATCGATCTGGTGAAAGCGGGGCTGTCGGACGAGAACATCATCCTCGCCATCGACGGCGCCACGCAGACGCAGTTCGATGTCTCGCCGGACGCGCTGATCGCGCTGTCGAAGAGCGGCGTGAGCAGGAACGTCATCGCCCACATGCAGAAAAAGTCTGCGCGACGCTGAGCGCTCGATGAGGCCCGTCGCCGCGATTCTCGCCGCGCTGCTCGCGGGCTGCGCGTCGTATCACCCGAAATGCGCGGATGTTCCGGGCGAAGAGTTGCCGGCGAGCGGCCCGCTCGAGGCGGTCGTCTACGTCATCGGCGATGCGGGCAAGCCGCCCGAGCAAACGCGTACCGTTCTGAATGCACTCATCGCCGACGCCAGCCAGGGGCTCGCCGCGGATCGTGTTCGTCGAGGTCGAGCCCGCGCGCGAGCGCGCGTTCAACGTCGGTCGTTGAACGGGTCTTCTACGGAATGGCCTGCCAGGTCGGGTCGAGCGACTCCATCGGCACGGGCACGTACTGGAAGCCGTTCATCACGTACAGGTAGGTCGAGCCGTTGGTGTGCCGCCACAACACGCCGTTGATCAGCGAGACTTCGCCCGCGCCTTGGACGAAGAGGTACCACGTGCCGGCGGCGGACACCGAGAGAACGGCCGACGCATCGGTGAAGACGACGTTCAGCGACGACGTTCCGCCGGGGTCGCTCCCGCCCAGCTTCGCGCCGGTCCAGTGCTGCGACTGCGCGACGCGCACTTCCAGCCCGACGTACGCGGACACCGTCGGCGCGATGGTGATGCCGTCGCGGATCTCGATCGGATTGCCGTTCAACTGGTAGCCGTCGTCGATCCACAGGTGATCGATGAACGACAGCGAGGTGTCGTTGAGCAGCGGCGCGGCCAGGCCTGCCGGGAAGTGCAGCGAGTCGCCGTCCACCGGAAGAATGCCGTTCTCCCAGTTCGACGGGGTGTCCCACGCGCTGTCCCCTCCCGCGCCGGTCCACTTGCGGGTGGCGGCTTCGGCGGCCTGACTGAGCACGATGGACAGACCGAGGGCAAGGACAACCAGGCGGGGCATGACCGCCGGATAGTGCGTGATCAGGTGTTCCAGCGCAAGCGCGGCGACCAGCCGAGCGCGTGCGCACGCTCGCTGCGCACGTTCTGATCGAGCGCGAGCGCGTCCGCGAATCCGCCCAGCTCGTCGCGCGCTCTGTCGAGCGGCGTCGGTTCCACGTTCGGAAACACATCGCGCGCACGCATCACCTCGGACACCGCATGGAAGATGCCCCGCGCTCGCTGCTCGACGGCGAGGCGATACAGCTCGGCCACGTCGTCGCGATGCACGAGCGGCCAACGGTTTTTCCCGTTACCGATGACGATCGGATGGTGGAACAGCCACGCGTCGTCGCCGTGAATCATGCCCGGACGGATCACCACGCCGCCGGCATCAAGCACGATGCGCTCGTGCTCCGCGCGCGGTCCCGACGCCGGCGCGTTTTCATCCGCGCCGTCGACATTGCCGAGGACGAACATCACCGAGGTGTAGACGAGCGTGGGACCGGCGACCGCTTCGACGAAGACGCGATCGACGTCCATGCGATCCGCTCCGTCTTCGACCGCCGCGTGCACGATCGCCTCGGCCGCGCGCGCCGCGTCGCGGTACGAATCCGGATCGCGCAGATCACCGCGATGCTGCTCGATGCCGTAGCTCTGCACGCGCGCCGCACTGGTGGGGGAGCGAACGAGCGCGGTGACGTCGTGCCGCGCACGGACGAGCGCCGCTGCGATGGCGGAGCCGAGGTAGCCGGTGGCGCCGGTGAGGAAGATCTTCATGATTCTTTAGTTCACCCCAAGCGGAGTCGAGGGGTCAGCCTCCACGCAAGATGTGCGTGCCACGAGAGGGCTCCGTTGATCCCTCGACTTCGCTCGGGATGAACTGGGAACCTAACGGTAGCTGATCGGAATATCGTCCATCGTCAGCACGCCGGCGCGTGCCTGCACGATGCGCGGGATCGAGTTCACGACCATGGCCGCGGTCGCGCGGTCGCCGTGGACGCCGCCTTTGATCTCCATCTCCACGTCCGGCACGCCGCGCACGATGACGCGGTCCGCGGCCACGTCCTCTGCTCCGACGTACATTCGCAGCTCGAGCGCCACGTCGATGCGTCCCTTGCCGTAGATGGTCTGGTGCACGCCCGCCACCTGGCCGGGGGCGACGCGGACGTACTGGGTCACCACCTCGCGCTCGGCGAGGATCGGCTCGATCTTCTCGTCCGACACGCTCTCGAACTCGACGCCCAGGCCGCGGCCGACCATCATCAGCGACTCGCGGAGGCCCATGTGCTTGATCTTGCCCGCGTCGACGGCGGCGCGGAACTCGTCGACGGTCATCGACGCGCCGACTTTGCGCTGCAGCGGCTCGCGGCGCGTCGAGGCGTTCTGGATGCGGATGATGTCGACGGACGTCACTTCCTGACAGACCGAGGTGATGGTCAGCGGAAGCTTGTCCATGACGAAGCCGGGATTGACGCCCGTGCCGAGGAGGGCGACGTTCTTCGCGCGGGCGACGTGCTGCAGGCGCTCGCGGACTTCCGCGTCGAGCGGGAACGACAGCTCCTCGCACGTGGACACGACGTGGCAGCCGCGGTCGAGCAGCGACTCGAGCTGCCCGGAAACCTCGCGCAGGCGCGAGCCGGTGGAGTGGCAGACCACGTCGGGCTTGCCCTGCAGCTCGGGCGTGACGATCACGCCGGTCTGGCGATCGAGCCCGATCACTTCGCCGAGGTCTTTGCCGATCTTGTCCGGATCGATGTCGACGGCGCCGGTGACCCGGATCCACGGTTTGGTGAACAGCAGCCGCGCGATTTCGGCACCGATCGGACCGATGCCGTATTGCGCGACGGAGATGGTCTGGGTGTGCGTCATGGCGGCGCGGAGTATAGGGCGTATGGGTCGTATAGGACCTATGGGACCTATGGGACGTATGGGACCTATAGGAAGAGCGATGGCTCTTCGTCCTCCAGGAAGTTCGACACGCCCACCCCCACCAGGCGATAGCGTGCGTCGGGCGGGAAGTCGAAGCGCTCGAGCAGCGACACCGCCACGCGCGCCACGTCATCGCCGCTGGCCGGCACCTCGGGCGGGGAATGCTGGCGGGTGGCGGTCTGGAAATTCGGCGTGCGCAGTTTCACGGTGACCGTGCGTCCGCGCATCGACCGCTCCTCCAGCGACTTCCAGATCTTCTGGGCCTCGGCGCGGATCCACTCGGCCGCCTCCTCGCGCGTGACGTCCGTCGCGAACGTGTTCTCGCTCGACCACGACTTCCGTTTGCGCGACGGCTCCACGGGACTCTCATCGACGCCGCGGGCGAGCTCCCACAGCCGCACGCCCCACTTGCCGAAGCGGTTCGTCAGCGCGTCGGCGTCGAGCTCGTGCAGGTCGCCCACCGTCACGATGCCCATCTCCGTCAGCACCGCCTCGGTAGCCTTGCCGACGCCGGGGATCTTCCGCACCGGCAGGTCGACGAGAAAGCGCTCGACCTGGTGGGGCTTGATGACGAACAGGCCGTCGGGCTTGCGCCAGTCCGAGGCGATCTTCGCGAGGAACTTGTTGGGGGCGACGCCGGCGGAGGCGGTGAGGCGGGTCTCGTCGCGGATCTCACGGCGGATGCATTCCGCGGTCTCGGTCGCGGTGGGGATGCCGGTCAGCTCGTTGGTGACGTCGAGGTAGGCCTCGTCGAGCGACAGCGGCTCGACGAGGGGCGTGTGCCGCTCGAAGATCGTGCGGATCTGATGCGAGACGGCGCGGTAGCGCTCGAAGTCCGGCGGCAGCCACACGCCGCTCGGGCAGAGCCGCTTCGCGCGCGAGGCCGGCATCGCCGAATACACGCCGAACTTGCGGGCCTCGTACGACGCGGCGCAGACCACGCTCCGCTCGCCCGGCCAGCCGACGATCACGGGCTTGCCTTTCAGCGAGGGATCGTCGCGCTGTTCGACGGACGCGTAGAAGGCGTCCATGTCGATGTGGAGTATCTTCCGCATCCGACACGATGCTATCCGAGATTTCGACGCCTGCTTTCCTCGTCGATCGCGCCGTCCTGCAACGAAATTGTGAGCGGATGCGGGATAAGGCACACGCCTCCGGTGTGCGATTCCGCCCACACGTGAAAACGCACAAGTGCGTGGAGATCGGACGCATGCAGCACGGCGGCGCGACGGGGCCGATCACCGTGTCGACACTGGCCGAGGCGGAGGTGTTCGCGAGGGACGGTTTTCGCGACATCACCTACGCCGTGCCCATCTCCGCGGCCAAGCTCGATCGGGCCGCCGCGCTCGCGCAGCGCATCGATCGCCTGAGCGTGCTCGTCGACTCCGAGGAGGCGTTCCGCGCGGTGGAAGAGCATCCGTTCGTCTTCGACGTGTTCCTGAAAGTCGACTGCGGCTATCACCGCGCCGGCGTCGATCCGGAGAGTCCGGACAGCGCGCGCCTCGCGCTGCGCATGGCCCATTCGGAGCGCGTGCACTTTCAGGGACTGCTCACCCACGCCGGACACTCGTACGACGCGCGCGACGCGGGGGAGATCCGGCGCATCGCGGCCGAGGAGTCGGCGTCGCTGACCCGGTTCCGCGCGCTGCTGGGCATCGACACATTGCGCAGCATCGGCTCCACGCCGACGACGGCGATCGTGGAGCGCTTCGACGACTGCGACGAAGTGCGCCCCGGCAACTACGTTTTCTTCGACGCCTTTCAGGCCACGATCGGCTCGTGCAGGCACGAGGATGTCGCGGTGTCGGTGCTGACGACCGTGGTCGGATCGTATCCCGAGCGCGGCGCGCTGATCCTCGACGCCGGTGCGCTCGCCCTCTCCAAGGACCTCAGCCCCGAGCACGTGCAGCCCGGCTTCGGCTACGGCGTGGTGTGCGACCTCGATCTGCGCCCGCTGCCGATGCGCATCGTCGCGTTGTCGCAGGAGCACGGCAAGGTCGAGTCGAAGGTGCACGTGCCGGTGGGAACGCGGCTGCGCGTGATGCCCAATCACTCCTGCCTCACCGCGGCGATGTACGACCGCTATCACATTCTGGACGGCGCGCGGGATAAACTGGAAAACAGCGAAAAACAGCGAATGCACTACCTCTACGACGGCCCTGAGAACTCGTCACACCTCTTTCTCTTCGCGCACGGTGCGGGCGCGCCGATGACGCATCCGTTCATGGCTGCGGTGGCGAAGGGGATGGGGGAGCGGGGCGTGCGCGTGGTGCGATTCAACTTTCCGTACATGGAAGCCAGAAAAAAGGCGCCGGACCGGCAGCCGATTCTGCTCGATGCGTGGCGGCAGGTCATCGAGGAGCATGGCGGCGGCGCGCGCGTGGCCATCGGCGGAAAGTCGATGGGCGGGAGGATGGCGAGCATGGTCGCGGACGAGACCAAAGTCCGCGCGCTGATCTGCTTCGGCTATCCCTTTCATCCCCCTGGGAATCCCGGGAAATTGCGCACCGCGCATCTGGAGGAGCTGCGCACGCCGGCGCTGATCGTCCAGGGGACGCGGGACCCCTTCGGCACGCGCGAGGAGGTGTCGAAGTATCCGCTCGCGCCGTCCATCGAAGTGGACTGGATCGAGGGCGGGGATCACTCGCTCAAGGGCGGACTCGACCAGGGCATCGAGTATGCAGCGAGGTTCACTATTGAACACTGAGGAAAGTTCACTCTTCCCGTCGTCGGTTTGTTACTGCTAGAGTGATGTACGGACATGCGTCCCCGTATCCTGATCGTCGAAGACGACTCCGCGACTCGCGAGTTGCTGCGCCGGATCCTCGAGCTCGAGGGTTGCGAGCTCGATCTCGTCGCCGACGGTGAGAAAGCGGTCGGCGCGCTCGGGCAGCGCAAGTACGACGCGATCATCCTCGACATCGCCCTTCCGCGGATGAGCGGCACCGACGTCATGGAGTACATCGCCAGCACCACGCCGCAGGCCCTCGCGTCGATCGTGGTGGTGACGGGACTCGAGGTCGTCGAGATCCGCAAGCTCTTCCCCGAGATTTGCGAGACGCTGTCCAAGCCGGTGATGCCCGGAAGACTGGTCGCGGCGGTGCGCCGCTGCCTCCCTCCGACCCGGTCCGGCATGTCAGGCATTTCCGTCGCCTGACGAGAGCCGCGTTCAGTGGGTCAGGCGTGCGGTCTGGCTAGGCCAACAAGCGCTGCCGGCCGCGCCGGCCCGCCGGAGGCCTCCTCGTCGTCTCTCTGTGAGTTACGGCGCCATCGAGAAGATCACCAGGTTCGCGATTGTGTTCGCCACGATCAATGGCCAGAGGTTGGGGCGCTGGCGGTAGAGCGCCGCGAGGAGCAGGCCCACCGGGAACACGCTGATCGCCGCCAGCGGACCGAGCACCGCGTTCCACAACGACCGCACCAGCGCGCTGACGAACACCACGCGGAATCTCGTCACGACCCACTCCTGAACGAAGGCGTTGATGACGATCAGCGGGACGAGCAGCGCGAAGGGCAGGCGCGTCGTGAACTTGAACGTCCAGTCCGGAAAGGCCAGCAGGACGAACGTCGCCGCGATCCAGTAGACGAGGAGATAAACGATCGCGAGTGGGATTCCGGCGGCCAGCGCACGCCACGAAAACCCGTCAAAGCCGCTCCACCGTCGCCCCGATGATGAATCCACTGAAGTTCGCATTATGGCGGATGGCGTCGACGCTGAAGCTGGGCAGCGTCTCCATGCGGCTCAGTTTCCGGTAGAGCTTCTGATACGCGACCGTCTGCAGCTCCACCGATTCCGCCGTGAGCGGCACGGCCAGCCCGTAGCGCTCCGCATCCGTCCCGTCGAGCCGGATCGGACGCCGCACTTCCTCGGACACCGGATCCCATTCGCCGACGAGGATGACCGGGTTCGATTCGCCCTGGGCCTCGCACACGACCAGGTCCGCGCCGTGCGAGTCGTCGCCCTCCGTGAGCCTGCCCATGCGATGCGCGGAAGTCCGATGCCGCTCCAGTTTCAGCAACTGCAGCAGCGGTTTGGTCTCATCGATCATCGAAATCTCGGCGTGATCCGGCGTCGTCCAGATGGCCTCGCCGATCTCCAGCGCGCCGATTCCTTTCAGCGACACCGATCCGAGGAGGCGCACGCCGATGTAGCCGTCGCCGGCGGAGAATCCGAGGTACACGCTCCACGCCGTGGCCAGGCGATAGAGCTTCTGCCCATCCTCGATGATCTCCTGCGAGAGCTGCTTGAGGAACGGGATGGACAGGACGATGCCCTCGTTGATGAGGTGCCCGTTCTCGTTCACGTAGGCGTAGAACTCCCGCTGCTGCTGCGCGGAGTCGAGGTACTCGACGCTGCGCGCGAGCGGCGCGAAGAAGCGATAGACCTCGCTCTGGTCGTAGCCGTGGGTGAGCAGGAGGTGCTGGAAGTCCTCCACCTCTTTCGTGGTCTTGCCGGTGGTGAGCCGCGACAGCTCGACGATGCCCGGCCCGTAGAACTCCATGAGCTGCGTGCCGTCCGCGTTGACCTGCATCGGCAGGAGCCGATAGTAGCCGTAATTGAGCGCGATGCGCATGCCCCGGTTGAATGCGAACCCCTTGCGGCGCTCCTCGGCGTAATACTGCTGCACCGCGATCGCAGCCTGGATGCTGCGCGTGGCGCGGCGGGATGTGTAGAACGCGCCGTCGCCGAGGAACTTCTCGAATTGCAGGCCGTAGCGGCGGGTGATCTCCGCGAGCTCGCGCTGGAACTCGAGCATCTGCCGGTAAACGGTCTGCTCCTCGCCCTTGCCGCCGCGGGCGATCTCGCCGAGGGTCTCCGTGAACGAGGTGATGTCGTAGACCAGGCCGTAGCGAAAGACGATCGGCTCGACGACGCCGCGGCGTCCGAAGTTCATCGGGCGGATGGCCCGCGAGTACACCGTCCCGTCTTCGCCGGCGTTCTCGGTTTCGGCGGAAGACGTCATCCAGACGATGCCGCGACGGAGGGTCTGCACGACGAACAGCTCCAGCACTCGACGGGAGATGAGATCGAGCACGGACGTGTCGCCCGGCGCCTGATACGCGGAGTGGCTCTCCAGCAGATCGCGCACGCGCGCGTCGAGCAGGCCGGCCACGGGCATGATGCCGGACTCCGGATAGCCGAGGATCTCGAGGGCGCGGCGGAGGAGCCGGTCGCGGGTGATGAGGTCCGCGGCCATCGCCCGCAACGCGTCGAAGGTCTTGCGGAACGGCGCGTAGTCGCGGCGGAGGTGCATGAAGAAGCCGCGCAGCTCGCGCAGGTCGGGGCTGACGAACTCCTCGACCACGAGCAGGGGATTGTCGAGGACGAGCTCGAGGAAGCCGCGGACTTCGGCCGTCTCGCGGATCGAGGTCACCCATTTCGAGTAGAGCGTGTAGCGCAGCCGCTCCGCCTCTTCGCGGGCGACGCCGGCATCCATGGCCCGCCGCGGGAACGCGGTGAAGAGCCGCGCGGTCTGCTTCGTGTGCAGGAGCCAGAAGACGGAGTGGTAATCGGCGAGCACACTCGACTCGAGGGCGTTGCCGGCGAGCTTCATGACGTGCTCGCGGTAGGCGAGGAGGAGGTCGTTCGCGCGGACGCTGGGAACGCCGCGCGCCGCGAGCTCTTCGTCGAGCCAGCGCTGAAGGCGCGTCTCCAGCTCGTCGACGGCCTGGGACCGGGTCAGGGGGAAGCCGAAGCCCTTCGGCTCCAGCTCGTCGAGGAGAAAGATTTTCGTCGGGACGGGGAAGAGGGCCGCCGCGCGGCCGATCGTATCGGCCACGAAATGCCGGAGATCCAGCTCGCGGCGGAAGGGGAAAACGTCCTGCCGCTGCCGGAGGAATCGAAGGAGGTTTTCGTGCACCCGGGGGGCGGTCGTGCAAAGGGGAAGCCCGGCTCGGCAGCAAAATTGAATGCAGTGCGGGAGGCCGGTGGTTCCACGGCGCTCAGCAACCGGGGTCTCCAACATATCAACTGGGAGGGTTCACCGTGCGTAAGTTCCTCGCCGTTCTCCTGTTCGCGGGCCTTGGCACCGCCGCGTGGGCGCAGACGACCATCACGCCGGAGTCGCTGCTCAACCGCGGCGTGCGCGCCTACAAGTCGGGCGACTTCTCGTCGGCGGTCACAGATCTGCAGGCCGCGGCGCAGGGTTTTCTCTCGCCCGAGCAGATGCAGGCCTACGTGAACACGGGCCGGTTCGAGCGGTTGCAGGCGTTCGAGACCGCGCTGGTCTATCTCGCCCTCTCGCAGTCCCGCCTCGGACGCGAGGACGACGCCCGCGAGACGCTCCTCCGTCTGCAGTCCGCGGAGCGCATCAACCCGACCTACACCACCCTGCGCCTCGGGGCCGACGCGGCGGAGATCGAGTCGCTGTCCGCCGCCCTGACCCCCTCCCATCCGCTGCCCCGCAATCAGCAGCTCGCCGACGACGATTCGAGCGGCGCCCTGCCGGCCATCACGCCGAAGGAGCGCGTGGCGGTGAAGAAGACCATCGTCGAGGAGCGCGAGGAGCGCCAGGCGCTGATCGACGAGATCGTGGCCCGCGAGCGGGAGCGCATCCAGCGCGAGGCCGACCTGCGCATCGCCAGCGAACGGCAGCAGGTGGAGAAACAGGCCGCCCAGTCGATCGCCGAGACCCAGCGCGCCGCCGACGCGCGCGTAGCCGCGGCGTCGAAGGCCGCGCAGGAAGAGCTGGCGCGGCTCCAGGCCGAGACGGACAAACGCATCGCCGCCGCGGAGGCGGAGACAAAGCAGCGCGAGGCCGCGGCGTCGAAGACCGCGGAGGAGGAACTGGCGCGGCTCCGGGCGGACACCAACAAGCGCATCGCCACCGCGGAGACGGACGCGAAGCAGCGTGTCGCGGCGGCGGAGCAGGCCTCGGAGGCTCAGATCGCCGCCGCACGCCGCGAGGCCGAGCAGCGCGCCGCGACGGTCGAGGCCGAGGCGAAGCAGCAGGCCGAGGCCCGCATCGCGGAGATCCAGAAGCTGACCGAGGCCCGCATCGTCGAGGAGCGGGCAGCCGCGGATCGCGCGGCCACGGCGCGCGTGACCGAGGCCGAGACCGCGGCCCGCAAGGAGTACCTGATGGCGCTGCGCACCGCGGAGGCGGCGGTGGGGAACAGCAATGTGCCCGAGGCCGTGCGGATCTACAGCGGTCTCGCGAATTCGACCGGGGCACCGCGCGAGGTGCTGGCCGAGGCGGCGGTAGGGCTGTATCGCACGGGCGCGTTCCGCGAGGCCGTGCAGGCCTTCAAACGCTTCGGGACCTTCGCGCGCGGGGAGGAAGACCTCCGCTATTACCACGCCGTCGCGCTCTACGAGACCGGCGCATACGTCGAGGCGCAGAAGGAGCTGGCCTGCGCGCTGCCGTTCATCCAGGTCACCGAGGACGTCACCCGCTATCGCGTGAAGATCGAGAACACGATCGCGCAGAGCGCGAGGAAGTAATCCGGACCAGAGTGCCCCCGACCCCATGAGCCCAGAGACCCGGCGTAACCTTTTTCGATACGGGATCGCCATCGATCTCGTCATCCTCGCCACCGGGGTGGGGATGTTCCTCCCGCCGAAGCCGTCCGTGCTGCTGCTCGCGTTTGCGGTGGCAGTGCTGGTGTCGGCATGGAAGGGCGGGTGGCAGGGCGGTCTGGCGGCGCTGGGGCTGTCCGTCATCGCCCTGGCGGCGATGTTCCCGATCGCGCCAATGACGCTGTTGCTGTTCGCGGCGTCGATGGCGGTGGCTGGAGCGGCGGTGCACGTCGCGACGCGAAAGAAGGTTGCAGGTGTCACTGCACGCTTCGAGGATGCGTCCGTAACAGGTGTCATCCCGAGCGAAGTCGAGGGATCCCCTGCACGCTTCGAAGACGGGGGATCCCTCGACTACGCTCGGGATGACACGGGCGCGCGGGAAGAAGCCGAGCGAGTCGCGCGTGAACGCGAGGAGGCCGAGAGCGAAGCGGCCGAACAGGCGCGGATCGAAGGAGAAACGCGCGCGCGTGAGGAAGCGGAGCGCTTCGCGCGCGAACGCGAGGAGGCCGAGCGCGAGCTGGCCCGCGTCGCGGCGGAGCGTGAAGCGGCCGAACAGGCGGCGCGCGAAGAAGCGGAGCGCATTGCACGCGAACGCGAGGAGGCCGAGCGCGAGCTGGCCCGCGTTGCCGCAGAGCGCGAAGCAGCGGAACGGGCCCGCATCGAAGCCGAGACACGTGCGCGCGAAGAAGCGGAGCGCATCGCGCGGGAACGTGAGGAGGCTGAGCGCGAGCTGGCCCGTGTCGCCGCCGAACGTGAAGCCGCGGAGCGTGCGCGCATCGAGGCGGCGACCCGTGCGCGCGAAGAAGCGGAGCGCATCGCACGCGAACGCGAAGAGGCTGAGCGCGAACTGGCCCGCGTCGCCGCAGAGCGCGAAGCGGCGGAACGGGCACGCATCGAGGCGGAGACCCGCGCGCGCGAAGAAGCGGAGCGCATCGCGCGGGAACGTGAAGCCGTTGAGCGTGCGCGCATCGAAGCCGAGACCCGTGCACGTGAGGAAGCCGAGCGCATCGCCAAAGAGCGCGAGCAAGCGGAGCGCGAGCTCGCCCGTCTGGCGGCGGAGCGTGAAGCCGCCGAACGCGAGCGCGCCGAGCTCGCCGCTGCCCGCGCAGCCGCCGAGCGTGCGCGCGTCGAAACCGAGGAGCGCACGCGCGCCGAAGTCGAGCAGCGCGTGGCCGTCGAGCGCGAGGCCATGCGCGCCTCCCTCGAGCAGCAGCTCGCCGCCGAGCGCGAAGCGCTCACCCGCGTCGCCGACGAGCGTGTCGCCGAAGCGCGGAAATCGACTCCCTCGCTACCCGCGCAGAAACCCGCGCCACCGAAGCCGTCGATCCTCGACACCGTCACGGGCTGGTTCAAGCGCGACGCACCTCGCACGCGCCCCAACCTCAACACGAAACGCGTCAACGGCAACACCACCGGGTCGCGCCGCTCGCAGTCGCACTCGGGGACCCAGCCAACTCGCCGGCCGACCATCAAGACCCGCAAGCCGCGGCTGCTCTTCCTCGAGCGCCGCCGCGGCACGGCCGACACCATCCTGCCGCGACTGCGCCAGCGCGGCGTCGACATCACCGTCGTGGAGCGCTGGGTCGACGCCGTGGACGAGCTCCTGCGCATCAAGCCCGACGCGTTCTTCCTCGACGTCGAGCATCCCGACTTCGAGAAGGCCTATCACACGACCCTGCAGAAGGACGCGAAGATGCCCATCGTCCTCACCGGGCGAGGGCCGTCGAGCGCGCCGCCGAACGTGAACTTCAGCGCGTTCGCCGCGCGTCCGTACGACACCGACGAGGTGACCCGCATCGCGCAGCAGGCCATGTCGCGTCCGGATGAGCTGCTGGCGATGCAGGCCATCCAGCGCCCCGCGCCATCGCAGCCGCGCGTCGCCGCGATTCCGCCTCAGCCGATCCCGGCGCCTCCCGCCGCGCCCACACCCGCCCCGACCAACATCGTCCGCCGCACCCCCGAGCCTCCGCCGATGCCGCGCGCCGCGATGGCCGACGACGAATACACCGTCCCGTGCTACTCGTGCCGCACCGACTTCAACGCCGTCGAAGCCGACTGGTGCAGTTGCCTGGCGAAGGAGCGCTCGCTGGTCTGCACGAACTGCCTGGGCTGTTTCTGCAAGGCCCCTCCCGCGTACAAGGAAAAGTTCTGGGTCGAAGCGCCGGCCAAACTCTTCGAGCGCAAGTCCGCGGAGGCGAAGCGCCAGGGGAGTCTGCCGACCAATCCCGCCACGGCCGAAGCGATCCGCCCGCTCGTCCTCGTCGTCGAAGACGACGAAGACATCCAGGCCATCGTCTCCCGCGTCTGCTCCAACCTCGGGTACGGCTTCATTCACGCGAACAACGGCCAGGACGGCCTCGACCTGGCCCGCGAATACAACCCGAACCTGATCCTCTCCGACGCGTTCATGCCCAGGCTCGACGGCCGCGAGATGTGCCGCATCCTGAAAGAGGATCCGTCGTTCGCGGACACGCGCATGGTCGTGATGACCGGCCTCTACACGGACACGAAGTACCGCAACGAGGCGCTGAAGCGCTTCCACGTCGACGACTACGTCGCCAAGCCCGTGGCCATCACGGACCTGATCAACATCCTGCAGAAACATCTGGAAGGCGTCACCGGGCTGCCGGTGCAGGACGACCTGTACGAGCTGCATCGGCGGGACGTGCTGTCCGAGGATGAGGTGACGCTGGCGGACGTGCTGGCGGCGGACGACGCGCCGCCGATGACGATCGCCGCGAGGCCACAGGCGTCGAAGCCGGACGCGTATGAAGTCTGCTGCTTCAACTGCGAGCAGAACTTCGACGCGACGCACGCCGAGTGGTGCCGCTGCGTGGGGCGCGACAACACGGTGGTGTGCACGCACTGCGGCGGCTGTTTCTGCAAGTCGCCCGCGCCGTACAAGGAACGGTTCTGGGTCGACGCGCCGCCGTCGCTGTTCGAGCGGAAGATGATCGGCTCGAAGCGCTCGCTGAGCATGCGCGCGAACCCGCCCGCCAACGACGTGAAGCGCCCGCTCATCCTGCTCGTCGAGGACGACGAGAACGTGCAGCTCATCGTGCGCACCGTGGTGACGACGATGGGCTACGGATTCGTGGTCGGCGCGAATGGGCAGGAAGGACTCTCCCTGGCGCGCGAGTACGGCCCGGATCTGATCCTCTCCGACGCGTTCATGCCCAAGCTCGACGGACGGGAGATGTGCCGCCTCCTGAAAGAGGATCCGAGCACCTCCCGCTCGAAGGCCATCATCATGACCGGGCTGTACACCGACCGTAAATATCGAACCGAGGCCCTGGACTACTTCAAGGTCGACGACTACGTCGCGAAGCCGCTCGCGGTCGACGATCTGATCAAGCTGTTCAAGAAGCATCTGCCCCAGGAAGTGGCCACGGCACACTAGCTGCAACGCCGAGTCCGTCAGAGAGCTGTGATGAAGCGATTGATCCTGATGTTGAGCGTGATCGTCGGATCGACGGGCGCAGCCTGGCCGCTCAATCCGCTCGTCACGCGCAACGCGCAGGCATCGGGACCGGTGTCTTCCGAATGCGAGGAAGGACTGGCGCCCGCGCCGACGCCGCGCATCGACGTGGCGGAGATTCCGGCGCCGGAGATCGCTCCCGCATCTGTGGCCGCGCCGCCGAGCCGCACCCTCCGCCGCACGCTCGAAGACGCACACGCCGCACTGGCACGCAACGACCGCCCCGCATTCGACGAGTCCCTCGCAACCGCGCGCGCGTTGCTGCGCGACTACCCGCCGGGCGGCGAGCGCACGGCGGCCGAGGAGTCGCTGCGCGTCTACGAGGACGCGGCGCTGCTCTGGGACGCGCAGTTCGAGTCCCCGTTCTTCGGCGAGACTTCCGAGGCGTACACGCGGGCGAGCCGCTATCCCGGCTACGCGGAGGCGGTGCGCCGCGGCCTGCTCACCGACGATGCGGATCGCCGCTTCTATCCCGCCGCGGAGTCGCGCGATTTCCTGACGCGCGTCGCCGCACAGCGTCTCGAGCGCCTCGGAGTTCGCGCCACGACGCGTCTCGCGCGCGCGGAGCGTCCGTCATCGACGGTCACCGAGCGGCCGTCATCGACGGTTACCGAGCGGCGCACTACTACGAGTCGCCCGACCGTGGATCGCCCGACGACCAGTCGCACGCCCAGCGCCCGCCGGAGCCCGCCCGTACGGCGCGCGTCGGCGACGAACATCCCTCCATCGAGACCAAGAAAGTCCGCCACACCCGCGATGTCCGCGCCGGCCTCACCCGATCCCCCGGCGTCAGCGAAGGTCGTGACGGAATCCGCGCCGGCGACGCCGCCGGCGGCCGCTCCTACACCGGCCGCTCCGGCGCCGTCGCCGGTTGCGGGAAGTCCGGCGCCCGACCCGGCGCCGGTCGATCCCGCGCCCGTCGATCCGGCCACGACGTCGTCGCCCGCCGTCGTCCCCGCCCCCGACACCGCCCCGCCCCCCGCCACCCAGCCCGCGGAGAAGCGCTCCTATATCGTCCCGGCGCTCCTGATCGCGATCGGCCTCGGTGTGCTGTTCGTGCTCTTCCGCGTGTCGAAGTAGGGCGCGCTTCGCGCGGTTGTCGGTTGTCAGTTGTCGGTTGTCTGTGGGACGTCGATTGCCGCACACGCATGTCGGTCTCGGCGACCTGTGAATGCGACCCGCGACCGTGTGATTGATATGGGCGATATCAATCATGGGCCGGGCGACCGCGCGATTGACATGGGGTGACCTCAACCGCGAGGTCGGCGATCGCACGAATGCGACAGGCGATCGTGTGATTGATATGGGGCGATATCAATCGTGGGGTCCGGCGACGCTCGATTGATATGGGGTGATATCAATTGCGGGCCCGGTGACGGCCCGATTAACGTGGGATGACCTCAATCGTGGACACGGCAATCGCACGAATGCGACCGTCGACCGCGTGATTGATATGGGGCCATATCGATCGCGGGCCCGGCGACCCCACGATTGAGGTGGGGTGACCTCAATCGCAGGGTCGGCGATCGCATGAATGCGACCGGCGATCGTGTGATTGATATGGGGCCATATCAATCCGCTGACGCGGCGACGTGTGATTGATATCGAGTGACATCAATCGTGGACGCCGCGACCACGCGATTGATATGGGATGACCTCAATCGTGGACACGGCGATCGCACGAATGCGATCGATGACCGTGCGATGGATATGGGGCGATATCAATCGCGGGCCCGTCGACCGCACGATTGAGGTGCGGTGACCTCAATCGCGGTGTCGGCGACCGCACGGATGCGACAGGCGATCGTGTGGTGGATATGGGGCGATATCAATCATGGGGTCCGGCGACCGTGCGATTGATATCGAGTGACATCAATCGTGGACGCCGCGACCAGGCGATTGATGTGGAGTGATCTCAATCGTGGTGTCGGCGATCGCACGAATGGGTCCGGCGACCGTGTGATTGATATCGGGCGATATCAATCGTGGGTGCGGTGATCGTGCGCGTGATGTCGGGTTGTCCGTTCTCGCGCTGTACGCCCAGGGACACCATGCCCCGCAGACAACCGACAACCGAGAACCGACAACAACGCGAGGGGGAGAGTGGTGCGCCCGGCAGGATTCGAACCTGCGACCTCTTGCTCCGGAGGCAAGCGCTCTATCCAACTGAGCTACGGGCGCGTGAAGCTGCGGGCAAGATATCCCGCGGGATGTGGTGAGCGCAACAGGACCACCCTCGGCGATATTGCTCGCGAAGCAGTCCGCCCACGAAAGAAACCCGACCGGGAGGCCTCCGGCGGGCCGGCCCGGCCGGCAGCGCTTGTCGAAGCACGTGCAGTCGCGAGACGGGCCATTGAGGCGACAGGCGTGCGTTCAGGCTAGGCCAAGCAGCGCTGCCGGCCGCGCCGGCCCGCCGGAGGCCTCTTCGTCGTCTCTCTCTCTCTCTCTCTCTCTCTCTCGGTCGATTGAACGCGTGCTGCTCAGCGCTGAGCCACCGGGATCCCGAACTTCTCCGCCGTGTGCGTCTCCGAGAACTTCACCACCTTCACGTCCACCAGTCCCGCCGCTTTCCCGGCCGCCATCACGTCCGCCTCGGTGATCGTCTTCAGGCCTTTCGGGCGAATCACCCACAGCGCGCCGTTGGGTGCCAGCGACTGCTTCAGCGTCTCGAGGCGGGAGAGCTCCTCGCGCGAGCTCGCGCCGTAGAAGATCGCGTCGCGGTTTTTTCCCTTCGCGATCGTGGCGCCGGCGGCTCCGAGGTCGCGGGCGAACGACTCGTCGTCGACGTTGATCAGCGTCACCTGGTGTCCCGGCTTCACTCCGAGCTTCTGCACGACCGACTTCGGATTGCGGATCTTCTCCGCCCACTTCGGGGCGTCGTCGCCGAGGTCGAAGGCGAGATCGCCGTTGATGGTGAGGACGGTGCCGGTGGCGTCGAGGGATCGGATGTCCGCGAACCGGACCACCACCCGGCGCTCGCCGCGGAAGATCAGCTCCGCCGTTTCCAGGAGCGCCTCGCCCTCATACGTGCGGCCACCGGTGGTGAGCTGAGCCCTGCGAACGTTCCCCATGCCCAATTGTAGCGCCGGAGGGCGATGACTCCGATCGAGGGCGCTTCCATGTGAGCGTCGGGCCGGCTGTGATCTTGACTGTGCCGGCGTTGTTATTGAGTCGCGCGGCGGCGGACGTCGTCACAGTCACGGTGTTGGTGATGGTTGTGGCGATCGCGCGCACACATCGTCGAGCAGATCAGAGTTCGGGAGTTGCCTACTGGCGGTCTCCTCTTTCGTCGGCCTAACGGCATTCGGCTGGGCGGCTCGGCTGCGGCTCGGGGCCGGGCGGCGCTTCCTATGCGTAAAGCAGCCGGCCCCGCGGCGTTGGGATAGGCCTTCCGAGCTGCTGTGCCGTCTCGATCCATTCATCAATGATGACTCGGACGTTGGCAAGCGCCGCTTCGTACGTCGGGCCGTCCGCGGCACAGCCGGCGAGCTCCGGAACTTCAGCGATGAATGCGTCGTCTTCCGCACTCCAATAAATGATGACTTCATAACGCGGATCAGATCGCATCGTCCTCACCTGCAATTCGGTAGCGTGTGATTACCTGCCGCACTTGCTTTTCCCGTTGGTGTTCGGCCCGGGACGGCGTGGCATCGCGCTCGCGATAGAGCAGCCGGCTCCGCGGCGGGGCGAAGCCGGGCGCACCAGCTTCAACGTGAAGGAAGTCAGCCGCCGTCCCGCCGGTAGACTTCTTTGCGATCCGCGATTCGAACGACGTACACGACCAGGATCTCATCCTGAATTTCGTAAAGAATTCGAAAGTTGCCTTGTCTGATCCGATACTTCTCATTCGTTCCCGAGAGTTTCTCAACACCGGCTGGTCGCGGTTCGTCTGCCAGTGCCAGAATTCGTTGCGTGATCCGCTCGCGATCCTTCTTTCCTGCCATCGCCTCGAGCTCTTTGGCGGCGGACTTCTTGATCAGAACCTTATAACTTGCCACTGCGCCTGAGCCTTAGTACCACCTCTTCGAAATCGAGCGTCGGCTCGCGGCGACGCTTCTCGAATACTTCGAGGTCCGCGGCGTCTTCTGAAAGCGTCTGCCGAACGGCATCGTTGACGACGTCAGAGATGGAACGATCCATCGCAGCAGCTTTCAGGCGCAGCGCTCGGTGAAGATCCGGGTCAAAGTAGATCGTTGATCGCTTGGGTGTGGTCATGTTGCCATCATAACGTCATAACGTCGGCATGTCATTTCTCGCCCGTGAGGTGCTCGGCTGCCGTTTCAGGCGGCGCGGCCGTTGCCGGCGAGAAGTTGCATGCAACGCCTGCCGATCTGCCACGGCCGTGACGCCGTCACGCTGGCGACACTGCAGCCGGCAGGCCGAAGCCGGGCCGCACCAGCTTCAGCGGTGGAGTTGGCGGCCGCACTCGCTCCGACGTTGTCCGGAATACCCGGACACATCTTGGTGTACACGCCCGGCAGGCGGTGAAGAAGCGTGAGCTCGAAGAAGCGTCTTCTGGCATGTGGGTGGCGTTTCTTGCGCCACGGTAGCCGGCATGACGTTTGGACAGACGGCGAAGGCGAGGAGTACGTGCCGCGTCATGCCGAAGTGAACGAACAGCTCGCCCAAGCAATTTTGCGAAAGGCGTGCAAGGAACGGATATGAGATTCGCAGGACGACTGGTTCGCGATGGCCGCTGGTGGCTGGCTGAAATTCCGATGCTCGACGCGCTGACGCAAGGCCGCTCACGCCGCGAGGCGCTCGAGATGGTGAAGGACTGGCTTGAAACCGCCGTGAACCGCGACGGCTTCCACGCCACCGTACACGAAAAAGGCCGCGCCGAATTTGAGGTCTCCGGGTCTGACGCGACGTCTATGGTCGCGCTCTTACTGCGCCGCCGCCGGGCAGCAAGCGGCGCTTCGCTGAGAGAGATGGCAGCGCGACTCGGCGCGACGTCGCGAAATGCTTACGCGCGATATGAGCGCGGCGAAGCTGCACCAACTCTCGAAAAGCTGGACGCATTGCTGAAGGCGACGTCGCCCGGTGGAGACTTCGTCATCCGGGAGACGCAATAATCGCAATGCCCATGGGTGAGGAGATGCATGCTGCGTGGGACTCGTTGCGTGCTCCGCGCTCTTTCGCTTCGCCGATGCGGCCGCCGCGCGGCGATCACGAACTGCCAACCGTTTGATAGTTACGATGCGACCAGCGCGCCAGAAATGCGACCACTACTACCGCGAAAAAACCGGCCGCCAGATCGATCAGAGCATCGAGCGTCGCGTGCCGAAGACTCAGTCCCGCGATGGTCATGATACAGATCGCGACGATCGCGGACGCTGCGCTGATACGTGCCGTGTTCGGATGGTTCTTGCCGTCCACGCGTACGAGAAACAGCAATGCCGCTACGCAAAAAAGCAGGGCTGTGAGAATCTGGCCATTTATGCGAAGAGCAGGATAGTAGGATTTGCTCAGGAGGTTGTCTGCCAGGAATGCTTCCCAGCCCAGCTGTGCTCCGTTCGAGCCAAGCGTGAGCTGTTCGTACTGACGTGTCCAGCCGCCAAGTGTGATGAGAAAGGTTTGATTCGCCATTACGCGCAAGTCGACGATCGCCGCGGCTACGACGGCAGCCCAGGCCGACAACGCTGCAAATGGAGTCCGATCGAACTCTGACTCCGTCTGCCGAAAGGCAGTTTGGATAAGCGCCCACAATATTCCGCCGACCAGCGCAAACTTGAGCGCGAAAAGAAGATGTTCCTGCTCGATTCGGAGCCTGATCTCCGCGACGATCGCCTCATGCTGCTTATCCAGCATCTGGCGAGCGCCAGGATCAAGCAGGCTCCATGCGGTCGTGATTGAGGCCGGCAGCTGCAGCGCACCAGACGCCTTGGGATCGCCAACTCCGATCAGTCCCAGGATATCGACCGATAGCGCGAGAACGAGTAACGAAAGAATGGCAAATAAGTATCGCTGGTGCTTCGCGCCACGCGCCAGATCTTGATTCATGCCAGCAGTATGGTTGAAGTTTTGCTCGTTGATCAAGCTACTCGACGTTGCGGGATCGTCGCTTTTGCCAGCTCAAGGAGCTCGTTCGAAACTACAACACCCTGGTCCTGGATTCCACGCGGGTCATGTTGCGGATCAAAGCGATCTTCCGACCCCGCGCAATCCGGACGCCTGGCGTGTCGGTCTACCGTACTTCGGCGATGGAGTAGGCAGCTCGGCTGCCGGGCCGAAGCCGGGCCGTGCCAGCTTCACACCAAGTTGGGCGCGGCCTGTAGCGGAAGACTGATTGGCGTTGTGACGTCTCGAACGCATCATTACCCAGATCGTTGCGTGTGGATCCCACCCCAAAACCAACGAGACAACGCAGCAGAACGCCGCCTTTCCTGACAGAGTATTACGGCACGTCACGGTGTTGCGAGAATGCCAAAAAACTTCACACGATGATTGGATGGCCACCCGTCTTCGGTTTGGATGGCCGGCCACCCCCGCCTGCTCCGCCTCGATCGTTTAGTAACGGTTCGGTGAGCGGCGCACGGCGGTCACGTTTCGCTGGCGCATTCGCCTCGCGAGATTTCCCCGCGCGCCCCTTGGCTAATGCCTTGGCTGCCTTGCCCTTCGCAGAAGCCTTCTTCGCACGGGTTTTCGCAACAGCGCCTTTCGCGCGCAGCTTTCGCGACGACTTCTTGGCGCGTGGCTTCTCGCGCGCATCTCTTTGACGCGCGTTCTTGGGAGAGATCCCCTCGCTATCCTGGGCGAGCTTCGGTCGCTTCAGTGCCTTATCAACTGAGCGTGCTTTTCGGATTACTGGCAGCTCTTCAGTGCGGGCTTTCCGTTTTGACGCGGCTGTCGTCGACTTCTTCTGGCGCGCGGGTGCGAAATATTTCGCTGATGCCATTGCTCCTCCTCAAACGGCCATCGGTGGACATCGCTGCGGCGCTTCGACTGCGTCGCTGCCGATGCACTCTATACGAGGAACTCCCTCTCTGTAAGAGCAATCTTGGCGTGGTTGGCAGTTCGCAACAAAGTCGGCGGGCTATCTTATAGCCCTCTCCTTCAAGCCTAATTCTGCTTTGTCACTTTGAATCTGACAAAGTCGAACTAAGCACGTACTCAAGTGAGTACGTGGCAGTAGTGGGGAGCTCTGGTCGATGGCGCAGGCAGGCGTTTTCGGTATGACTCTCGGTCCGCCCAACGTCCTTGGTCTAAGCTGCACGGCCAGGGCCCACGTGCCGAAGCCAGAGCGGCGCGCGGTTGCCGCCAATGACGTGCGGAGCACCGAGTGGCGAGTTGCAACCGCCGTGATGCCGTCACGCTTGCGATGATGTAGGCAGCTAGGCTGCCGGGCCGTGCCAGCTTCACACGCAGTAGTTAGGCCGTTCACGGCTTGGGTGCTACCCATTTGACCAGACTTTCAACGCCGGTTACCACAGCAGGCGCGATCTCTGAAACGACGGATAGCCCATTTCGAAGTTCAAGCATGAGCCGGCCAACCGAGTCTGCGCGCCTGTAGTTTCGATGGCGAGCCTGTGTCACAAATGCGTTGATCCACCTGCCCACATTCGACGGCGTCGTGTACGTTAGATCTTGCATTAAGTGCTGGCCGACGCCCACGGTGTCTGCGTCGATTGGAGAGCGTGCGGAAATGATGTACGGGCCTCGAGTCAGCGGCTCGTTGAACATACTTAGAATCGCAGCAGCACGCGCGTAGTCGTATTGCTCAAGGATCTCTCGTGCTCGATCGTCTAACGACAGACCGTCGAGGTCTCGACCGGTAGTCACCGGAATAAGCGCGAGGTTGATCCGCGAAGAACGAACGCCGGTTGCTAGAAGTTGATCGGCTGCGGGCGTGGCGGCTAAGATTTCGCGAACTGCGGCCAAATACCTAGCTTGCTCAGTGGGAGTCACCGGCTCGTGCGCGAACAACAAATAACTGTATAACCCAAACCCGTTAGGCTGCGCGGCGTTCCGAGGGAGTTGATCCCAAGCGGTGATCCGTCCGCCCGGTGCCGACGCGCAGCCGGAACCAAGAAGTAGTACAGAGGCAAAAACTGGGATCAGCTTACGCATTTCGCTTCGGCCCGTCCTTTCTGAGTCGGTTTGCGATCGCAGTTACGATTTTGACGGCAATCCACGACGCGACCACGGCGACCATAACCTCGGCGGCAGAGGGAGGATTACCGTCATCGATGTAGTAGAGCGCAACGCAGATCACTAACGCGACCGCTGCCGCCGCGACAATGTCTTTGCTCCACCGGCCGATGGTGAGTCCCACTTTGAAGGAGTGTCGAGAAAAGCGATTTTCCCTACCCGGCCGTGCCTTTTTGCGCCATTTTCCTGATCGGCCTAACTCCTACTCGCGGGTCCACATAGCAATTTCTTCACGCTGGTGTTTATCCCTGCACCGCGGCGCGTACCCGCTCGCCGGCCAGCATGTATGAGACGAGCGCCTCATTCCGAGCCGGTAGCGCGGGAGGTTCCATCGCGTGCTTTGGTCGTAGCTCGGGTGACCGCGTCTACGCTCATGGGCGCGTAGCGCGGGATGTTCCATCGCGTCGATTGAGAGACGGGCGGGAGCAAACGCCGGCCGATCCGCTGGCGCGCTCGATCGATGCGTGCTGCCTCGGCCGGAACATGACGAACGAACGGCCGCGTTTTGGACGCGGCGAGGAAGTCGCTCGATTCGGACCGCGTCGGCGTGACGTCGGATCGGAGCAATGGCTGCGTTCGTCGTTGAGAGCGAGCATTGAAATCCGGTCGCCACTGCGGCAGACCAGGAAGTTGACGAGCACGTCCGCCGTTACGCCCCACCCTCCCGCCCGCCCCCACCAATCCTGTCACGCCCCTTGCAGTTATTCGCACCAAGCATAGGCCGGCGTATCCGATACGACGGCCTCGTCCGGAGGACAACCAACTTTGAAAGTAGAGATCGCCCTGGGGGCGTGTGTTGTGTTCGCGGTAGCGGTCGCCTGTGGCGCGGACCGCGGAACTGTGAAGAAGGCCGACAGCGGAGTCGCGGCGGCCGCGGCGATTGCCGAGGAGCCGTCGCAGGAGACGTTTGCCCTCGGTACGTCCGTCACGCCGAGCGGGGCCGTACCCGCGAACGCCACCTCGGATAACGTAGTCCGCGGCGGCGAAGTGTACGTGTCCGTCGACGTGCGCAGCTCCAGCACCGAGCAGACCATCGAAGTGCGCTGGGTCGACCCGAACGGCCGCGTGCTGCATCGCGATGCCCGTCACGTGCGCGAGGACGCGGAGTGGGTGCCGTTCTCGTCCGGCCGAACGTCGCAGTGGTCCCGCGGCACGCATCGCGCCGTCATCCTCATCGACGGACGGACGGTGACTGAGAAGTCGTTCGCGGTGCTGTGAGTCAGGGAAGGTAGCGGCGCGCCTGCACCACTTCGCCGGCGGTGACGCTGAGCGCGGCCAGACGGCGGATCAGCACGCGCTCGCCGTGTGAGGTGGCCGCCTCGTACGCGCGGCGGAGCATCTCCACTTCCGCGCGCGACGTGTGCGCGCCGATCGTGAAGCCCTGCTCGGGCTGCGCGTTCGTCGGAGTCATGATCTCGCGCCACCGTCCCATCGTCAGCTCGTGGCGCACGAACGACGATGGCGCGCCGGTCTGCATCGACTGCGCGGCCAGCGGAGGCGGGACTCCGCGCGCGTTGGCCTTCTGCTCGTCGAGCGCGCGCTCGACGTGATGCTCGATCAGCTTGCGCAGCGTGAGCATCGACGTGTCGGACGCTGACACGATGATCATGCCGGAGTGGTAGAGCGAGCGCCCGGTCGCGTTCGCGGCCTGGTGCAGGGTCGTGCGCACGACGGTGCAACGCAGCTCGAACGGGAATCCGTCCCACTCCGCGCGCAGCCTGCATTCCGTTGGGCCGCTCCCCAGCTCGTCCTGGTGCATCACCCGGACGCCGGTCAGCGAGATGTCCACGATGAAGGCCTTGACGCCGTCCACGGTCGCCCGCAGCGGCTGCGGCAGGCGCACACGCTGCACGCGGCGGCGCTCCTTGTGTACATGCTCCATCTGGAAGGACCGCCGGCAATGTAGCGCGGCCGGCCGAAGAAATGCGTCAGCGCGTCGTCAGAAACGCTTCTTCTTTTTCCCGAATCGGTCGAACGGACCGGATGGCACCGGCGGACGCTTGGAGTCGCGCCGTGGCGCCGGACGCGCGTCCGCGTCGCGACGCGGGGGCCGCTCCGTCTCCTTGCGCGGGGGCCGATCGTAGTCCCGTCGCGGCGGCCGTTCCGCATCGCGACGCGGCGGCCGCGGACGGCTCTCCTCCTCGCGATTCGACGCCACGCGGATGTTCAGCGGGCGCCCGCGGAACTTCTTTCTGGCCACCTTCTCCAGCACGATCTCCACGTGGCGCTCGGGGATGCCGACGTAGGTGATCTCCTCCTGGATGTCGATCGGGCCGATCTCGCGTCCGGGCACGTTGGCCTCGTTCGCGATCGAGCCGACGATGTCGGCGGGACGGATGCCGTCGCGTTTCCCGACGCCCATCGACAGCCGTACGGTTTTGTCGCGCGATGGAGCGGCGCCCGCTCCCGGCCGCCGTGATTCGGAGGGCCCAAGATCAAACCCGGCGGCCGAAGCGGCCGGCGCTCCACTTTCGACCGCGTCCCGCTCCTCCTCCCGCGCCTTCACCAGCGCCTTCGAGCCGTTGGCGATGCGCGCCGCCGCGGCCGCGATCTCGGCCAGGTCGAATCCTTCCTCCGCCACCTGCTCCACCAGCTCGACGTACATCTCCAGGTCGCCCTCGGCGATGGTCTTGCGCAGGTTTTCCTTGAACACGCCGATGCGTTTCGCGGCCACGTCCGCGCGCGTGGGGAACTTCATCGGCTTGATGGGCGAGCCGGTGAAGCGCTCGATCTCGCGCATCATCCGGCGCTCGCGCGGCGTGATGAACATCGTGGCCATGCCCTTGCGGCCGGCGCGTCCGGTGCGCCCGATCCGGTGCACGTAGGCCTCGACGTCGTACGGGATGTCGTAGTTGATGACGTGCTCGATCTGCTCGACGTCGAGACCGCGCGCCGCGACGTCGGTGGCCACGACGACCTCCACCTGGCCCGCGCGCAGCCGGCGGATCACCGCCTCGCGCAGCGGCTGGCTCATGTCGCCGTGCATGGCCACGGCCGCGAAGCCGCGGGCCTCGAGCTTCTCCGCGAGGTCCGCGGATCCCGTCTTCGTGCGCCGGAAGATGAGCGTCGCTTCCGCCGGCTCGAGCTCCAGGATCTGCGTCAGCACCTCCAGCTTCTGTCCCTCGGCCACATTGAGAAAGCGCTGCTCGATGTCGGGCGCGCTCATGGTCTTGTGCTCGATCTCCACGCGCTCGGGCTTGCGCAGATGTCTCTTCGCGATGCGCAGCACTTCGTCCTGGATCGTCGCGGAGAAGAGCGCGGTCTGGCGGCTCTCCGGGAGCGCGCCGAGGATCTTCTCCATGTCTTCGATGAAGCCCATCTTCAGCATCTCGTCGGCTTCATCGAGGACGACGATGCGGATGTGGGACAGATCGAGGCTGCCGCGATCGAGATGATCGATGAGGCGGCCGGGTGTGCCGACCACGACGTGCGCGCCGCGCTCGAGGCGCTTGAGCTGCGGCACGATCGGCGCGCCGCCGTACACCGGGATCACCGTCACGTGCTCCATCTTCACGGCGTACGAGTGCACCGCCTCGGCGACCTGCATCGCCAGCTCGCGCGTGGGCGTGAGCACGAGGGCCTGGGTCTTCTTCAGCTTCGGATCGATCTTCTCGAGGATCGGCAGCGCGAAGGCCGCGGTCTTGCCGGTGCCGGTCTGGGCCTGCCCGATCAGGTCCTTGCCGGAGAGGAGGAGCGGGATGGTGCGCTCCTGAATCGGGGTCGGTGCTTCGTAGCCGAGGGCGGTCAGGGTCTCGACGATTTCAGGACGGAGTCCCAGTGCTGCAAATGCGCTCATCAGCGCAGCATATGTGCAAGTTCAGAACCGGTACACCACCGCGTTGATGTGCATCCCCGCGCCGACCGACGCGAACACCACCACGTCCCCGCGGCTGATGACGTGTCCCTCCAGCTTTCCCTTGAGGATCAGGTCGAGCAGCGTCGGCACGGTGGCCACGGAACTGTTGCCGAGCCAGGAGATGGTCATGGGCATGACGCCGTCCGGCGGAGTGTCGATGCCGTACAGCTCATACACCGCTTCGAGGATGGCCTCGTCCATCTTGCCGTTGGCCTGGTGGATGAGCACTTTCTTCACGTCGCGAATGTCGACGCTCGCACGCTGCAGCGCGGCGCGGATGGCGCCGGCGACGTTGTTCAGTGCGTACTTGTACAGCTTGCGCCCCTCCATCTTGAGAAACAGCGCCTCGAGGAAGACCTCGGGGTTGTACGAGGTCCCCATGTAGAGGAGCTCCGCGTGCTCGCGCGTGTCGGAGCGGACCGCGCGCGACAGGATTCCGCGGCCGTCGCCGTTCTCGCTCTTCTCCACGATCACCGCGCCGGCGCCGTCGGCGTAGATCAGCGAGTCGCGGTCGTGGGGGTCGGAGATGCGAGACAGTGTGTCCGCGCCGATGACCATCACGCGCTGGTTGTCGCCGGCGCGGATCATCGAGTCGGCGACGATCACACCCTGCAGCCAGCCCGGGCATCCGAACACGAGATCGAATGCGGCCGAGGCGGGGTTGTGGATGCCGAGACGCGACTTCACGCGCGCGGCGAGGGCGGGGACGAGGTCGGAGCGGGGATTGTCGGCGCGCACGTCGCCGAAGTTGTGCGCGACGATGATCCCGTCCAGCGTCTCCGGATCGATCTTCGACGACTCCAGCGCGTCGCGCGCGGCCTCGTACGCGAGGTCGGTGGTCACCATGTCGGCGGGCGCGTAGCGGCGCTCGCGGATGCCGGTGATCGACTCGAACTGGCGGATGATCTCCTCGGTCGACTTGCCGATCGGTTTCTGGTCGGTTCCGCGGAAGTCGTGCTCGAGGAAGTGCTCGTTCGACACGCGGACGGGTGGAATATGGCTGCCCGTCGCGGAGATGACAGTGCGGATCATGATGCCGGATTAGGATAATAACGCCGCAATGCCGCTGCCGCACCTCCTCGGATTTCTGCCCGAAACACTGGCCGCGTACCTGCGCGGGCAGGGCGTCGCCGTGCGCGATGCCGAGGCGCGGCGGGTGCTGGCGCATGCGATCGCGCACGGGCGTGACGGTTACCCGGCTTCGAGGCCGGTGCCGCGCACCGTGGAGCGGGCGATCGCCGAGCTTTGCGACCGGCGTCCGCTCGAGGTCGTGGAGAAGGTCGTCGATCCGTCCGACGGGTTCGTGAAGTACCTCTTCCGCCTGTACGACGGCGCGGTCGCCGAGGCGGTGCGCATCCCGCTGGAGAAGGAGGGGAGGTTCACGGTCTGCCTCTCCAGCCAGGCCGGCTGCGCGATGCGATGCGACTTCTGCGCGACGGGCCGCCTCGGCCTCACGCGCAGCCTCGAGGCCTGGGAGATCGTGGCGCAGTTCGTCGCCGTGCGCGACGACTGTGGAGCGGCGGGGGGGGCGGCGCCCTGGCCCGCACAGACCGGGGGAACACCCACCAAGAGACAGGACGAGGGGGCAGGGGGGCGGTGGGAGGGGCGGGGGGGGGGGGGGGGGGGGGGGGGGGGGGGGGGGGGGGGGGGGGGG
>DATLOL010000147.1:0-5981 GCA_035536275.1 Thermoanaerobaculia bacterium | reverse complement strand
CACGCGCTGGAACCGCGCACATACACACCGTACGAGCTGCGCATTGTCGGGACGCTCGTTCGTCTCGCTCACGCAGAGAAAGCGCGACGGCTCCTCGAATACTTCTTCGAGGACCAGCGTCCAGCCGCGTGGTACCAGTGGGCGGAGGTGGTGCGTGCGAATCCGCGTGAGGGCGGATTCATCGGAGACATGCCGCACACCTGGGTCGGCTCGGATTTCATCCGCAGCGCGATGGACTTCTTCGCCTACGAGGACGACGGCGCGTTGATCCTCGCCTCCGGCATCGCGCCCGAATGGGCGAGGCAGGGTGTGCGCATCGAGAACCTGAGCACGCACTACGGATTGCTGAGTTACGAGATCGCGGGCGACAGGCTGCGCATCGGAGGGAAGCTGCGCGTGCCGCCGAAAGGCATCGTCGTGAAGTCGCCGTATGGCGGCGCAGACGTGATCGTGCGCAGCGTGCCCGCGGAAATCATCCTGAAGGACGGTTCATGAGCTACGGTCATTTCTCCGCGGACGGGCGCGAGTACGTCATCACCGACCCGCGCCCGCCGCGTCCCTGGTCCAACGTCATTTCCAACCCCCGCCTCGGCCTCGCCGTTGCGCAGAGCGGCAGCGGCTTCACCTGGATCGACAACTCCCAGCTCACCGTCGTGAACTGGTGGCAGCAGGATTTCGCGCAGGACACCAGCGGCAAGTTTCTGTATGTGACCGAGGGGGATGACGTGTGGTCGCTGTCGCCGGCGCCGGTGTGGGCCGAGTACGACAAGTTCGAGTGCCGTCACGGGATCGGCTACACGACCTTCGTCACGCAGCGCAACGGCCTCAGCGCGCACTGGACGCTGTTCGCGCACGAGAGCGACGCCGTCGAGCTCTGGATCGTGCGTCTCAAGAACACTCTCACGGTGAAGCGTCGTCTCGAGCTGACCGGCTACCTGGAGTGGGTGTGCGGCGTGACACCGGCGCCGCGGCGCGAGTTCCACAAGCTCTTCATCGAGACCCAGCGCGACGGGAACGCCGTCTTCGCGTGGAATCACATGTGGGATGTGTCGAACGCGGAGTGGGGACACTGGAACACCGACTTCCCATACGTGTGTGCGTTCGGAACGACGGCCGAGGTGACGAGCGCGGAGGGGGAGAAGGCGGAGTACATCGGACGCAACGGGACGCCGCGCGCGCCCGAGGCGTTGCAGCGCCGTGAGTGGAAGGGACTGTTCGGACGTCACTACGATCCCGTGGCCGCGCTGCGCACTGGCATCGAGCTCGGACCCGGAGAAGAGAAGAGCATCGGCTTCGTCGTTGCGGTCGGCAAGTCGCGAGAGGAAGTCGCGCGGCTGCTGCAGCGTGACGTCGACTCCATGCACGCCGATCTCGAGTCCGTGAAACAGTCGTGGAACGAGCGGCTCTCGTCACATCGGATGGAGACCGGCGACGCGACCTTCGACGCGTTCATCAACGACTGGACGCGCTATCAGGCCGTCTCCGCGCGCATCTGGGGCCGCGCCGGCTATTACCAGCAGTCCGGCGCGTACGGCTATCGCGATCAGTTGCAGGACTCGCAGGTCTGGCTGACCATCGATCCGCAGAAGACGCGCGAGCAGATCGCGCTGCACGCGGGGCATCAGTTCGCGGACGGCTCGGTCTATCACTGGTGGCACCCGCTGTCCGAGCAGGGTCACATCACGAAGATGAGCGACGACCTGCTCTGGCTGGGCTTCGTCGCCGCCAACTACCTCAAGGAAACCGGCGACTTCTCGATCCTCGGCGACCGCGCGCCGTTCCTCGACGACGCGAACGAGGCCACGCTCGAAGAGCACGTCCGCCGCGCGTTCGAGCGCGTCTTCCAGCGCACCTCACCGCGCGGACTGCCGTACATCGGCGCGGGCGACTGGAACGACGGACTCTCCGCCGCCGGCCTGCGCGAGAAGGGTGAGTCGGTTTGGCTCGCGCATTTCCTCGCAGGCCTGCTCGCCGACTGGAGCGAGATCCACAAGCGCGGCGGCCGCGCGGAGTTCGCGCGCGATTACGACGCGCGCCGCGAGAGCCTCGTCCGCGCGATCAACGAACACGCGTGGGACGGTGACTGGTATTGGCGCGCCACGCTGGACGATGGCTCGTGCATCGGCAGCCGCGAGAACAAAAACGGCCGCATTTATCTCAACGCGCAGACCTGGGCGATCCTGAACGACGTTGCGCCGCCGGATCGCGCCGAGGCGTGTATGCGCGCGGTGCGCGAGCACCTGGTGCGCGAGTCGGGGGCGCTCCTGCTCGCACCTGCGTACGACAGTCCGGACGAGCGCATCGGCTACATCACCCGCTACGCGCCCGGCCTCCGCGAGAACGGCGGCGTGTACACGCACGCCGCGACGTGGGCCATCGCCGCCGCGGCCAAGGTGAAGGACGCACAGCTCGTCGCCGATCTCCTGAAGGCCATCGATCCGACGAACAAGGATCCCGAGCGTTACTGGGCCGAGCCGTACGTGCTGCCGGGCAACGTCGACGGTCCCGACTCACCACTGAACGGCCGCGCCGGATGGACCTGGTACACCGGCTCCGCCTCCTGGCTCCACCGCGTCGTCGCGGAATGGGTCCTCGGCGTCCGCCCCACCTGGGAAGGCCTCGTCGTCGACCCGTGCCTGCCGCCGCATTGGGAGCGCGCGAAGATCGTGCGGCCGTGGCGGGGGAAGACTCTCGAGATCGAGGTCCGTCAGGGGATGGAGAAACGAGTCATCGCCTGATGTTGCTGGTTCCTGGTTGCTGGTTTCTTGCGATGCCTCGGTTGCAGGCCATGCCGCGCGAGCAACCAGCAACTAGCAACCAGTAACCGGCGAGCCGTCCCGGCGGTCCGCATTAGAATCCGACCTCGAATGCAGATCACGCCAGACGTCATCCGGTCCCACGGCATCACCGACGACGAATACCAGCGCATCCTTCACATCCTCGGCCGCGAGCCGAACTACACCGAGCTGGGGATCTTCTCGGTGATGTGGTCGGAGCACTGCTCGTACAAATCGTCGCGCGTGCATCTGCGCAAGTTCCCCACCTCGGGGCCGCGGGTCGTGCAGGGGCCGGGCGAGAACGCGGGCGTGATCGACATCGGCGACGGATGGGTGGCCGCGTTCAAGATGGAGTCGCACAACCATCCGTCATTCATCGAGCCGTATCAGGGCGCGGCCACGGGCGTGGGCGGCATCCTGCGCGACATCTTCACCATGGGAGCGCGGCCGATCGCGATACTCGACTCGCTGCGCTTCGGGTCGTTAGATAACAAGCATAGCGAAGCGCCGCGCATGAAGTACCTCGTCGATGGCGTCGTGCGCGGCATCAGCGGCTACGGCAACTGCATCGGCATCCCCACCGTCGGCGGCGAGACGTCGTTCCACTCCTCCTACAACGGCAACATCCTCGTCAACGTCTTCTCCCTCGGCGTCACGAAGCGCGAGAAGATTTTCAAAGGCACGGCGAGCGGCGTCGGCAATCCCGTGATCTACGTCGGCTCGAAAACGGGACGCGACGGCATCCACGGCGCCACCATGGCCTCCGCCGAATTCGACGAGGCCTCGGAAGAGAAGCGCCCGACCGTGCAGGTCGGCGATCCGTTCACGGAGAAGCTCCTGCTCGAGGCCTGTCTCGAGATCATGGACTCGGACGCCATCGTCGGCATCCAGGACATGGGCGCGGCGGGACTCACGTCGTCGTCGTTCGAGATGGCCGGCCGCGCCGGCACGGGGATCCGCATGGATCTCGATCGCGTGCCCGTGCGCGAGAGCGGCATGACGCCGTACGAGATCATGCTCAGCGAGTCGCAGGAGCGAATGCTCATCGTCGCGAAACAGGGTCGCGAGCAGGATGTCGTGCGCACGTTCGAGAAGTGGGACCTGAACGCGGCGGTCGTCGGACAGGTGACGGACGACGGATTCGTGCGGCTGTTCTGGCACGGCGAAGAGGCCGCGGCGATTCCGGTCGATCCGATCTCCACGGAGGCGCCGGTGTACGAGCGTCCGCTCGCGCGCGGTGCGTACGCGGATTCGATCGCCCCGTCGATCGCGCGCGATCGCGACGACGGCGGTCAGACCCACACGCTGCTCGCACTCCTCGCCTCTCCGAACCTCTCCTCGAAGCACTGGATCTACGAGCAGTACGACACGACCGTGCGGACGAACACGATCGCGGGCCCGGAGAAGCGCGACGCGGCGGTGGTGCGCGTGAAGGACATCGGCAAGGCGCTGGCGATGACGTCAGACGTCAATCCGGTCTACTGCTATCTCGATCCGTACGAGGGAGGGAAGCAGGCGGTGGCCGAGGCGGCGCGGAACATCGCGGTGTCGGGAGCGCGGCCGGTGGCGATCACGGACTGTCTGAACTTCGGATCGCCGGAGCGGCCGGAGATCATGTGGCAGTTCGCCGAGTGCATCCGCGGCATCAGCGACGCGTGCCGCGCGCTGGACACGCCGGTCGTCTCCGGCAACGTGTCGTTCTACAACGAGACCGAAGGGAAGGCCGTGTACCCGACGCCGACCGTGGGGATGGTCGGGATCATGGAGAGCGATCGCGACGGATGCGGCATGACCTTCCCGGAAGCGGGACTGGATGTAGTGCTCCTCGGCGCGATGCGCGAGGAGTTGGGCGGGAGCGAGTGGCAGCAGATGTTCATGCCCGCCGCGCTGGCGGCGCCGCCGCGCGTGGACCTCGACGCGGAGAAACGCCTCATCGAGCTGCTGCTCGCCGCGCACGACGCGAAGTTGCTCCGCGCGGCGCACGACATCTCCAACGGAGGACTGGGGGTCGCGCTGGCGGAGATGTCGATGCCGGACATCGGCTGTCACGTGGACATCCAACCCGAGAACCTCGACGCGGTCGCGCTGATCTTCTCGGAGTGGCAGGCCAGCGCGGTGGTAGCCACGTCGGTGCTGGAGAAGTTGCTGGAGCTGGCGGGGACGATGAACGTGTTGGCGCGGCCCATCGGACACACTGCGCACGGCGTGTTCCTCATCGAGAGCGCGGGGCGCCCGCTGGTGAAGATCGCGCCGCAGGAGCTGCACCGCGTGTGGCGCGGTGCATTCGAGCGTCACCTCGGCGGTGAGGATGTCGTCGCCCATTGACACGGCCCGCCTCCGCTTCGGTACGTGGTCGACGGACGACGTCGAGCACGCGCTGTCGCTGTGGGGCGACGCGGAGGTCATGCGCTTCATCGGCGGACCGTATCCGCGGGAGAAGGCGATCGCGCGCGTGGAAGGTGAGATCGCGAACCTGGAGATGTATCGGGTGCAGTACTGGCCGATCTTCGACACAACGGGTTTCGCCGGCGTGTGCGGCCTCCGTCCCCGCGAGGACATCTTCACCCTCGGCTTCCACCTGCTCCCCAGCCGCTGGGGCCGCGGCTATGCCGCGGAAGCATCACGCGCGGTGATCGACTACGCGCGCGACGTGCTGCACGCGCAGCAGCTTTACGCCGGCCACCACCCGCAGAACGAGAAATCGCGCCGAGTGCTCGAATCGCTCGGATTCGAATACTGGCGCGAGGAGCTCTACCCGCCGACGGGACTCATGCACAAGGGATATCTGCTGACGTTGTGAGACTCTGGGACGCCGCCGGGCCAGCCGCCGGGACGGCGGCGTTCCACTACTTCTTCTGCGACTTCGGCACGCTCACCGTCACCTGGCGCGGATGACGAGCGGCAATGCGCAGCAGGGCGATTGCGGGGGCGTCCGGGCGCCGACGTCCCTGTTCCCAGTTCCGAAGTGTGTGAACGCTGATGCCCATCGCGTGTGCAAACTGCGTTTGCGTTAGTCCGACGAAGCGTCGGAGGGCGGAGATGTCGTCGCCGGATTCGAATCGGCCCGACATGAGCCGCTTCCGCAAACGCGCCGGGATCGCGTTCGCCAATTGTTTGGCGGTCAACTCGGGGAGGACGGTCATTGCTGCTCCTGAATGTACCAACAGTCCCCTCTCCCCGCTGCGCGGGGAGAGGGTCAGGGTG
>DATLOL010000146.1:0-19531 GCA_035536275.1 Thermoanaerobaculia bacterium | reverse complement strand
CGGCCGCTCTCGGCCGCCGGAAAAAGAACGGCGGCCGAAGCGGCCGCCGCTCCACAGGTGCGAACGTACTTCGAAGACGGCGGTGGGGGGGGAGGCGGCAGCGTCGAGCTTCCGCCTCCGAGCTCCGCGTACGACTCGATCGCCGCCCAGCCCGCGGCGCCGGGACGCCAGGCCTGCGTCGACGCGGCCACCTGTCCGCTCTGCACCATCGCGCGCAGACCGTCGTCCGTGTACGGGCCGTAGGTCTTGCCGTCGATGGCGATGGACCAGCGCGGAACGTTGGTCGTGCCCGACGGCGGCGGCGGAGGCGCGCCCTGTTGCTGCTGCTGTCCAAACGCCGAGCCCATCGCGTTGCCCATGGCCATGCCCGCGCCGAGGCCGACGCCCGCGCCGGCGATGCCGCCCGGGTTCGCGGCGGCGACCTTGATCGACTCGGCGGCCTGCATCTGCGTGTACTGATTCATGCGATCGCCGAGGACGCCCAGCTTCGTGCGCTGGTCGATCGCGGCCTCCACTTCCTCGGGAAGGGAGATGTTGTCGATGTTGAAGCGCGCCAGCTCGAGGCCGAGGGCCGCGAACGACGGTGCGAGCTCCTTCTGGGCGAGTTGCGCGAGCTCGCGGTACGACGAGGCCAGGTCGAGCGCGGCGATCTTCGACTCGGCCACGATGTCCGACATGTGGCTGATGATCGTCGAGCGCAACTGCACGAGGATGTCCTCGGTCGTGGTGAGGCCCTGCGTGCCGACGATCTGCCTGAAGAACTCCTTCGGATCGGAGATGCGGATCGCGTACGTGCCGAAGGCGCGCATGCGGATCATGCCGAACTCCGCGTCGCGCATCATGACCGGGTTCTGCGTGCCCCACTTGAGGTCCGAGAACAGGCGCGTGTTGAAGAAGTAGACCTCGGCCTTGAACGGCGAGTCGAAGCCGTACTTCCAGCCCCGCAGCGTGGTCATGATGGGCATGTTCTGCGTCGACAGCTCGTAGCGGCCGGGCTTGAACACGTCCGCGACTTCCCCCTCGTTGAGGAAGATCGCGACCTGGTTCTCGCGCACGGTGAGCTGCGCGCCCATCTTGATTTCCTGGTCGTGCACCGGGAAGCGGTAGACGAGAGTGTTGTTGCTGTCGTCCAGCCAGTCGATGATCTGGATGAACTCGTTCTTGATGGCGTCCCAAAGACCCATGGTTGTTGCCTCCGTGTGACGTGTAATCTTACGTGGAATTTGGTCGCCGGTTATGGGTTGGGAGGCGGCGCATGACGAAACTCCTTTCGATCCTGTTCCTTAGCGCGTCCGCGCTTGCCGGCGAAGGCATGTGGATGCCGCAGCAGATGCCCGAGATCGCGGGCCAGCTGCAGAAGGCCGGAGTGACCATCGATCCGAAGCGCCTGGCCGACCTCACCGGCGATCCGATGGGCGCCGTGGTCTCCCTCGGCGGCTGCACCGCGTCGTTCGTGTCGCCGGACGGCCTGGTGGTGACCAACCACCACTGTGCGTTCGGCTCGATCCAGCACAACGCGACGCCGGAGCGCGACCTGATCACGGACGGGTTCCTGGCGAAGACGCGCGCCGAGGAGCTGCCGGCGGCGCCGGGAACGAAAGTGTGGGTGACGACGAAGATCGAGGACGTGACGAACTCCGTGAACGCGCGCGCGAAGATGCCCGACGCCCAACTGGCCAAGCACATCGACCGCCGCACGAAGGAGCTGGTCGCCGAGTGCGAGAAAGCGGGCGGCGTGCGCTGCCGCGTGTCGTCGTTCTTCGAAGGCTCGCAGTACCTCCGCCTCACCCAGGCCGAGATCAGCGACGTGCGCCTGGTGTACGCGCCCTCGCGGATGATCGGCGAGTTCGGCGGCGAGATCGACAACTTCGAGTGGCCGCGACACACGGGCGACTTCGCCTTCTACCGCGCCTATGTGAACGGCAAGCCCTATCAGCCGAAGCATTGGCTGAAGCTCGCGACGCAGGGCGTGAACGAAGGCGACGCGGTGCTCGTGGCGGGCTATCCGGGCCGCACGTTCCGCTACAAGACCGCGGACGAGGTCCGCAACTACAAGGAGTTCGTCTACCCGACAAACATCCGCTACTTCACGGAAGTGATCCGCATCCTCGAGGAGGCGGGCAAGGGCAACCGCGACGTGCAGATCCGCAACGCGTCGCGCATCAAGAGCCTGGCGAACTCGCTGAAGAACTACACCAGCGTGTCCGAGGGCTTCACGCGCGACCGGATCGTGGAGTCGCGGATCGAGCGCGAACAGCCGATGCGCCATGCCGGGCGCTCGTCCGAGCCTTCCGTGGTCGAGGACATCGCGCGCCTCAACGCGGAGCACTTCCGCAATCGCGAGCGCGACCTGATCCTCGACTTCCTCACCGGCCGCGGCTCGCCGATGCTGCAGCAGGCCTTCGCCATGGTCCGTCTCGCCACCGAGCGTCCGAAGAAGGACATCGACCGCGTCGCGAAGTATCAGCAGCGCGAGTGGTCGAACCTGCGCAGCGCGTCCGACCGCGCGCAACGCACCATCGAGCCGGCCAGCGATCGCGCGGTGATCGCGTACTTCCTCGGCGAGGGGAAGGACATCAAAGCGCTGCAGGGCATCGACCTCGACGCGCTGTACGCGAACACGAAGATCGCCGACAAGGACGAGCGCACGAAGATGCTCGGCGAGTCCGTCGCGCAGCTCAAGGCGCGCAAGGACGCGATGATCGATCTCGCGTTCGCGCTGCTGCCGCTGTACGAGGCACGCGAGCGCGACGAGCTCGCGTACACCGGCGCGATGGCTCGCCTGCGCCCGCGCTACTTCGAATTGCTGCAGCAGGTCAGCGACGGCGCGGTGCTCTATCCCGACGCGAACTCCACGCTGCGCATCACCGTCGGCCGCGTCGAGGGCTACACGCCGCGCGACGCCACGTACTACCAGCCCCAGACGACGCTCCGCGGCGTCGTGGAGAAGGAGACGGGCAAGGCTCCGTTCGAGAACCCCAAGGCGCTGCTCGCCGCGGCGTCCGTTCCGGCGAAGAGAACGCCGTACATCGATCCCGAGCTCGGCGACGTGCCTGTCAACTTCCTCTCCACCTGCGACACCACCGGCGGCAACTCCGGCTCCCCGACCCTCAACGCCAAGGGCGAGCTGGTGGGCCTGCTCTTCGACGGCAACTACGAGTCGATCGACTCGGACTTTCTCTTCACCCCGGCGATCACCCGCTCCATCCACGTAGACGCCCAGTACATGCTCTGGGTGATGGACGCCGTCGACGGCGCCCATGACCTCCTCCGCGAGCTGGGCGCCGAACCGAAGCTATAGGTCCCATAGGTCCCATCCGTCCCATAGGTCGTATAGTCCACTCGTGGAAATCGGAAGCGAGTGGCTGGTCGAGGCGGGCGGCTGTGACGAAGACGCCCTTCGGGATGTGAACCGCCTCGGCGAAGTCTTCACCCGCGTGATCGCGGAGCTGGGGCTCAACCCCCTGCACGCGCCGTCATGGCACGTGTTTCCCGGCCCCGGCGGCGTCACCGGCTTCGTGATGCTCACCGAGTCGCACCTCGCGTGTCACACCTATCCGGAGCACGGGATCGCGGCGATCAATCTGTATTGCTGCCGCCCGCGGCCGGAGTGGCCGTGGCAGGAGCGGCTCATCGAGCTCCTCGGCGCGACCGACGTCCGCGTGCGCCGCGTGGAGCGCTGGTCGTGAGCGTCACCGCCAACTGTCCGTCCTGCGGCGCACCGGTCACCTTCGCCATCGGCTCGTCGGCGGTTGTCGTTTGCAGCTCCTGCAACTCCGTCGTGGCGCGCACCGATCGCGGCTTCGAGGATCACGGCAAGGTCGCGGGACTGATCGACACCGGCTCGCCGCTGCGCGTCGGCATCAGCGGCAACTATCGCGGCGCGCCGTATCGCATCACCGGGCGCTCGCAGCTCAAGCACCAGGCCGGCGGCGTGTGGGACGAGTGGTACGCCGCTTTCGACGACGGACGGTGGGGGTGGCTGGCGGAGGCGCAGGGACGGTTCTACGTGACCTTCCGCGTCGAGACCGCGGCGCCGCCGTTCGAGACGCTGCAGGTCGGAGCGCCGGCCGTGTGGCAGGGCTTCGTCGTCGCGGAGTTCGGCGAGGCCGCGCTCCTGTCGGCCGAGGGCGAGCTCCCGTGGCGTCCGGACCCCGGCTACTCGTATCGCTACGCCGACCTCTCCGGCGCGAATCGCGGCTTCGGCACCGTCGACTACAGCGAAGAGCCGCCGGTGGTCTTCCACGGACACGAAACGACGCTCGCGGAGCTCGGCGTCGCGCATGAAGAGCGCACGTTCGCGCGCACGCGGCTGACGACGCTCAACTGCTCGCAGTGCGGTGGCGCGCTCGATCTGCGCGCGCCCGATCAGGCCGAGCGCATCTGGTGCCCATACTGCGGCGCCGGTCACGACATCACGCAGGGAACGCTGCAGTTCTTCCGCAAGCTGAAGAAGATGCCCGTCGAGCCGCTGATCCCGCTCGGCACGACCGGCACGATCGACGGCGACGCGTACGTCGTCACCGGATTCATGCAGCGCGCGGTCCGCTTCGACCGCGACTACTACTGGACCGAGTACCTCCTGTACAACGCCGAAAAGAGTTACCGCTGGCTGGTGCACAGCGACGGGCACTGGAGCTTCGTCACGCCTCTGCGGCCGGGCGATCTCGAAGACACCCGCGCCGGTGCCACGGCCGTTCAGTACCAGGGTCGCCGCTATCGTCTCTTCCAGACCGCGACCGCGCGCGTGACGCACGTCGTCGGCGAATTCTACTGGCGCGTGGAGATCGGCGAGAAGGCCGACACCTCCGACTACATCGCGCCGCCTTTCGGCATCTCGAAGGAGATCACCCGCGGCGGCGCGCAGGAGATCGCCTACTCGCACGCCCGCTACATGAAGCCGCGCGAAGTCGAGCAGGCGTTCGGCGTCGACAACCTTGGCCGCCCCACGGGTATCGGACCGATGCAGCCGAATCCCAGCGGCGCTCTCACCAAGCCGTGGCTGTTCATGCTCGTGCTGCTCTTCGGCACCGCGGTTTTCCTCGGCATCACGCTGCCCGGCCGCGTGGTGCACCAGCGCGTGTACGACCTGAACACCGCCGCCGTGGCCGAGGGCGCGCCGGAGAACGCGCGCGTGCTGTTCAGCGAGCCGTTCCGGCTCAGCGGGCGGCACAACGTGCAGGTCCACGCCGAGGCCGCGCCGCTGGACAACACCTGGATCCACCTCGGCGTCGATCTCGTCAGCGAAGTCTCGGACCGCGTCACCACCTTCGAGGTGCCGCTCGAGTACTACCACGGTGTCGATCAGGGCGAGCGGTGGAGCGAGGGTGACAACGACGACACGACGTACATCTCCAGACCCGCGGCCGGACCGTACGTGCTGCGGGTCGAGGCGCAGTGGGAGCCGGGCAAGCCGCCGCCGCAGGTGCGGCTGCGCGTGCGGGAGGGCGTGTTCCGGCTGCTGTACTGCATCCTGGCGCTCATCGGCATCAGCGTCTTTCCGGTGTTCTCGCTGATCCGCAAACTGTCGTTCGAATCGCGGCGCTGGGCGGACAGCGCTTTCAACCCGTTCGCCACCGTGACCGGCGGCGATGACGACGAGGAGGAGGAGTAGATGGCGCTGTTCGTCCGTGCGGTTTACACGCTGATCGCGCTGGCCATCGTCGGCGGCTACGCGTACTCCGCCTATCGAGGCGTCGAGCTGTCGACGGCACGTGAACGCCAGGCGCCGGCGGGCATCCGCGGGCGCGCGGGCGTGGCTCCGATCTTTTGGTATGGCGGCGGATATCGAGGAGGGAAGTGATGGATCTGGCACCCGTTTTCCGGACGTTTCTCGCAACCGTGGGTTACACGTTCTTCGGTGTGATCGTGTTCGCCATCGCGTATTGGGTGATGGTCAAGGTGTCGCCGTTCTCGATCCGGAAAGAGATCGAGACGGATCACAACACCGCCGTGGCCATCCTCATGGCCTCGGTGATTCTCGGGCTGGCGATCATCATCGCCGCGGTCCTGCATGGCTGATCGGTTGTGACCAACCGCACACCGATCCTGTTCCTGAACGTGCTGATCATCGCCGCGTGCGGGCTCATTTACGAGCTCCTCGCGGGCACGGTGGCCAGCTACGTTCTGGGCGATTCGGTGACGCAGTTCTCGCTCATCATCGGCCTGTACCTGTCGGCCCTCGGCGTCGGCGCGTGGCTCTCGCGGTTTCTCGATCGCGACCTGGCCGCGCGCTTCGTCGACGTCGAGCTCGCGGTGGCGCTCATCGGCGGACTCTCCGCGCCGGCGCTCTTTCTCGGATTCGCGCGCCTGGAGTGGTTCCACCTCTTTCTCTACAGCGTCGTGTTCGTGATCGGCGTGCTGGTGGGACTCGAGCTGCCCATCCTGATGCGCATCCTCAAAGAGCATCTCGATTTCAAAGAGCTCGTCTCGCGCGTGCTGAGCTTCGACTATCTGGGCTCGCTCTTCGCGGCGGTGCTCTTTCCGATGTTCCTCGTGCCGCGACTGGGCCTGGTGCGCACGTCGATCGTGTTCGGACTGCTCAACGCCGCCGTGGGACTGTACGGGACGTGGCTGCTGCGGCCGATCCTGCGCGGCGTGACCGTGCTGCGCATCCGCGCGGCGATCGTGTTCGTCATCCTGCTGATCGCGCTGTTCCGCGCGGACGTGCTGACGGCGCTGTCCGAGGATGAGCTGTATGCGGACGAGATCGTGTATGCGTCGAGCAGTCCGTACCAGCGCATCGTCGTGACCAACAACGCCGCGGGCTTCCAGCTCTTTCTCAACAGCAACCTGCAGTTCAGCTCCAGCGACGAGTATCGCTATCACGAGGCCCTCGTGCATCCGGCGATGTCGGCCGCGAAGACGCCGCGCCGCGTGCTCATCCTCGGCGGCGGCGACGGCCTCGCGCTGCGCGAGGTGCTCAAGTACCGCGGCGTCGAGAGCGTGACCCTCGTCGATCTCGATCCGGCGATGACGGCGCTGTCGTCGCGCTTTCCGCCGCTGGCGAGGCTGAACCATCACGCCTTCAAGGATCGCCGGGTGAAGGTCGTGAACGAGGACGCGATGATCTGGATCGAGAAGATCCGCGACACGTTCGACGTGGCCATCCTCGACTTCCCCGATCCCGGCTCGTTCTCCCTCGGCAAGCTCTACTCCACTCGCTTCTACCGGATGCTGCGCGCGCGGCTGGCGCCCGGCGCGGCGGTGGCGGTGCAGTGCACGTCGCCGCTGTACGCGCGGCAGTCCTACTGGTGCATCGTGAGGACGATGGAAGCCGCGGGGCTGAAGGTGCGGCCGTACCAGACCACCGTACCGTCGTTCGGCGTCTGGGGCTTCGCGCTGGCGCGGCTCGAGCCGTTCCCGACACCGTCGCGCGTCGCGGTGCCGGTGCGCTTCCTCGACGACGCGACCCTCGGCGCGATGTTCGTCTTCCCGCGCGACATGCAGTCCGTGCCCGTCGAGATCAACCGCCTCGACAACCAGGTCCTCGTTCGCTACTACGAGGACGAGTGGCGCAAGTGGAGCTGAGCCGCCGCGATCTGCTGACGGCATTCCTCGGCGCCCCCTTCGCGGCGCTCGCATGCCGCGAGCGGCCGCTCCCGCTGCCGCCCGGCGAGCTCGTTGGCGCCTCGGACACGATCGGTCACCGCCTCCGTGGAGGACAGGCAATCCTGCCTGTCCGCTGGGAATCCCACGACGTCGTCATCGCCGGCGGCGGCATCGCCGGACTCGCTGCCGCGTGGCGTCTCGCCGCCGCGGGCGTGAACGACGTGGTGCTCTTCGATCTCGAGCCCGTCGTCGGCGGCACGTCGCGGAGCAGCGCGAGCTATCCGTGGGGCGCGCATTACATCGTGGCGCCGTCGCCGGAGAACCGCGTGTTGATTCGACTCCTCGACGAGATGGGCGTGTTCGAAAGTGGAGCGGGTGGAGCGGCGGGCTTCAGCCCGCCGACTGTTTCCGGCGGGCTAAAGCCCGCCGCTCCACTAGTCACCGGCGTGAACGCACCGATCGCCGAACAGTTCCTCGTTCGCGACCCCGAGGAGCGCGTTTTCTATCGCGGGCGCTGGTACGAGGGGCTGTACCTCCACGCCGGCGCGTCGAACGAAGACCTCCGGCAACTGAAAACGTTCGAGAGCGAGATCGCAAAGTGGGCCGCGTTTCGCGACGGGCGGGGGCGGCCGGCGTTCGCGATTCCGATGGCCCTCGGGTCCGACGACGCGGAGGTCACGGCCCTCGATCGCATGTCCATGCGCGACTGGATGGACGCGCGCGGCTTCACCTCGCCGCGCCTGCGCTGGCTCGTCGAGTACGCGACCCGCGACGACTACGGCGCGCTCATGGAGCACACCAGCGCCTGGGCGGCCGTCTTCTATTTCGCGTCGCGCGAACAGCGTCCCGTGATCACGTGGCCCGAGGGCAACGGCCGGGTCGTTGCGCACCTCGCGCGGTTCGCGAGACCGCGTACGTCCTGGCTGGTCACGAACCTTGCTCCGACCGAGAGCGGCGTCGACGTGATCGCTGTGCGCGGCGACGAGGCAATCGGCATTCACGCGCGGCGGGTGATCTTCGCGGGACCGCAGTTCGTCGCACGACACGTGATCCCCTCGCGCGAGACCGCACGCTTCGCGTACGGCTCGTGGATGGTCGCCAACATCGCCGTGCGCGAGCATCCGCAGTCGAGCGGATTCCCCGAGGCGTGGGACAACGTGATCTACGACTCGCCGGGACTGGGATACGTCGTCTCCACGCACCAGCGCGGACCCGATCGCGGGCCGACCGTGCTCACGTACTACTACGCGCTCAGCGGCGGTGACCCGCGCGTCGAGCGCGAACGGCTGCTCTCGACGGGGCGGGACGGGTGGGCCGAGGTGGCGCTGGCGGACCTGTCGCGCGCGCATCCGGAGCTGCGCACGCTGGCGACGAAGATCGACGTCATGCGCTGGGGCCACGCCATGGTCCGCCCCGAGCCGAACTTCGTGTGGGGCGAGGGACGCCGCCGCGCCGCCGAGCCGTTCCGCGGCATCCACTTCGCGAACACGGACCTCAGCGGCATCGCCCTGATGGAAGAGGCGCTGTATCACGGGGTGCGGGCGGCGGAGGAGGTGATGGGGGGAGGGGGGACGTGGCTCTAGACCGCGAACACTTCCACCATCCCCCCGCGGACGACGATGTGCACCGTACGGTCGTACGCATCGCGCACCCACACCCGCGGGTCGCTGGAGTCGAAGTCGTGTACGCGCGCCATGAGCTCCTCGGGCGAGTCGATGACCTCGCAATCGCCGTCGTCGGTGAGGATGCGGATGGGGAATTCCGGCGACATCGCTTAGACTATACGTCCTTCAACGCAGTACCACCTCAGCAAGGAGCTCCCCATGTCCGGCCATAGCAAATGGAGCACGATCAAGCACAAGAAAGGTGCGGCCGACGCCAAGCGCGGCAAGATCTTCACGCGCATCCTCAAGGAAATGACGGTCGCCGCGCGCCTCGGCGGCGGTGATCCCGCCGGCAATCCGCGCCTGCGGGTGGCCGTGGCCGAGGCCAAGGCCAGCAACATGCCCAAGGACAACATCGAGCGGGCCATCAAGCGTGGCACGGGCGAGATCGAGGGCGTGCAGTACGAAGAGCTGACCTACGAGGGCTACGGCCCGGGCGGCGTGGCCGTTATCGTCGAGGCCCTGACCGACAACAGTAACCGCACCACCCCCGAGATCCGCCGCGTCTTCGAGAAAAACGGCGGCAACCTCGGCACCCCCGGCTCGGTGCGCTTCATGTTCGAGAAGAAGGGCTACTTCGCCGTCGAGAAGAGTGCGGCGTCCGAGGACAAGCTGATGGAGGTCGCGCTGGAGGCGGGGGCGGACGACCTGCAGACCGACGATCCGGAAGTGTTCGAGATCTACACCGCGCCGGACAGCTTCGAGCCCGTGCGCCAGGCCCTCGAGTCGAGCGGCATCGCGACGGTCGAGGCCAAGGTCGGCCTGATCCCGTCGAACTATGTCTCGGTCGACGAGGCCAAGGCGAAGGCGATGATGCGCCTGCTGGAGATGCTCGACGACCACGACGACACCCAGAACGTCTATTCCAACTTCGACATCCCGGCCGAGATGATGGAAACGGCGTAGAGGCGAGCGCGTGCTCGTCTTCGCGATCGACCGCTACGAAGACCTCGCCGGCAGTCTCGGCGCGGAGACGGGCCGCATCACCCGCAGGCTCTTCCCCGACGGCGAGCATTACCTGCGCGTCGAGGACGAGGTCAACGATCGCGACGTCGTGCTGGTCGGCGGGACCGTCGATCACGACGCGACCCTCGAGCTGTACGACCTGGCCTGCGCGCTCGTGGAGTCCGGCGCGTCGACGCTGACGCTCATCGTCCCGTACTTTGGCTACTCGACGATGGAGCGCGCGGTGATGCCCGGCGAGTCGGTGATGGCCAAGAACCGCGCGCGCATGCTGTCGTCGATCCCGCGCGCGAAGCTGGGCAACCAGATCGTGATGCTCGACCTGCACAGCGAAGGCATCCCGCACTACTTCGAAGGGACGATCCGCCCGTTTCACGTCTACGCGAAGCCGGTGATCGAGCAGCTCGCGCGCGAGCTCGGCGGCGCCTCGTTCATCCTCGGGTCGACGGACGCCGGCCGCGCGAAGTGGGTGGAGTCGCTGGCCAACGATCTGCGGGTGCCGGCGGCGTTCGTCTACAAGCGGCGCCTGTCGGGGGAGACGACCGAGGTGACGGCGGTGAGCACGGCGCTGAAGGGGGAGACGGTGGTGATCTACGACGACATGATCCGCACCGGCTCGTCGCTCATCAACGCCGGCCGCGCATATCGCGAGGCGGGCGCGGGGCGGTTGATCGCGATCGCCACCCACGGCGTCTTCGCGGATGACGGCGCGCGGCGCGTACTTGCCTCCGGCCTGTTCGACCAGGTCGCGGTGACCGACAGCCACCCAAACGCACAACAGGAGGGTGTGATCGTGCGTTCGGTAGCGCCCCTGTTCGCGGCTTCTGTCCTCTAGGTCGTATAGGACCCATACGTCCCATAGGTCGTATGGGTCCTATCCAATGAAAACTACCTTCCGTCCTTGTCGGCGTCGCCCGGGAGGGCGCGCTCGACACCGTGCCACGCGTCCTTGGCGGCGAACTTCGCCTTGTCCCACGTCAGGCGCGAGGCGCCCTTCGTGCGATCCCAGTCGCGGGACAGATCGCGCTCGAGGTTGTCGTCCCAGGTGCGATCCGAGTAGCGCTCACGCGAGAACGTGCCATAGCGGTATGCCGGCGCGAAGTCGCGATCGAAGTCGTGACTCTTGTCGTTGTAGCTCGCTTTGGTGAAGTGGGTCCGGAACTTGTCGTCGTTCGCGCGGTACGTGCTGTACGTGCGGTCGGTGCGATCCCACGAGTCGCGCACCGCGTCCTTGGCGCGCTCCCAGGTCATGCGCGACTTGCCCTTGGCCGTTTCCCAGCCGCTCTGCAGGTCGTTCTCCACGTCATCGAACTTGCGGTCGCGATGGGCCGTGCGCGACTCCCAGCCGTAGCGGTACGCCGGCTCGTAGTCGTCCCAGTTGTGCGTCTTGTCGTGGTAGGGACGGGTCGAGTAGTTGCTCTTCCAGTACTCGGCCTCGCCCGTCGGGTCGATGCGCTCGCCGACTGCGTGTCCCGCGGCACCGCCCGCGACCGCGCCGATCGCGCCGCCGACCAGCATGCCGATCGGGCCGAACGGAGCGCCCAGGGCCGCGCCGACAGCCGCGGCGCCGGCCGAGCCGACTCCGGTTCCGACGGGATGCGAGCCCGGCTCGCCGGTGATGGGGTCACGATTCATGTCTCTGTTGTTGTCAACCATGTAATTCCTCCTAGTTGTGGCCGTCGAGTACGGCCACTATGGGAAGATCACGACGCGTGCCTGTTGTAACGAGCACGGCGATGACCGCGGCAAGCGCGAGTGCTGCTCCCGTGAAGAACGCCGCATACGGCGAAACACGCGCGTAAAGGAGCCCGAAGAGCGCGCTTCCAGCCATCACTCCGAAGCCGTTGGCGAGGTAATAGATGCCGAAGCTCTTCCCTCTCGTTTCCACCGGAACGAGGTCCGCGACCCACGCACGCTCCGCTCCTTCCGCAAGGGTGAACGGAATCGCGTACGCGACGAAAAGGATGACGAACATCGTCAGCGACTTCGCGAACGGGAAGAGCAGGTAGATGACCGCGTACGACGTCCATCCCGCGACGAGCAGCCAGCGCCGGTCGATGCGATCGGACAGCGCGCCCGCCCGCGTCGAGAAGAGCGATTTGATGACGTGATGGGCCGCCCACAGTGCGGGGAGCATTGCCGTCGACACCCCCGCCGCGTGCGCCTGCAGGATCAGGAAGGCGTCCGAGGAGTTGGCGAGGGCGAATAGCGCGATGGCGGTGATGGCGCGCTTGAACAGTGATGAGTGATGAGTGATGAGTGATGAGTGGGCCTTGGGCGGCGACGTTCGTGGCGTTTCGCGGAGGAGGAACAAAAGCATCGCCACGCCGATCGCCCCGGGGATCACCGCCAGGAAGAACGTCGTCCGCAGCGAGAGTCCCAGGACGCTGAGGCAGAGCAGGGCGATCAGCGGACCGACGATCGCGCCGGTGTGGTCGAGCGCGCGGTGAAAGCCGTACGCGCGCCCGCGATCCTCTTTCGGCGTGACGTCGGCGATCATCGCGTCGCGGGGCGCGGAGCGCATCCCCTTGCCGGTGCGGTCGAGGAGCCGCGCCGCCAGGACCAGCGGCCAGAACGCCGCCGCGGCGATGAGCAGCCGCGACCCCGCCGCCAGCGCGTAGCCCGACACCACCCACGGCTTGCGCCGCTGCTGCCGGTCGGAGATCGCGCCCGAGAAATACTTGAGGATCGACGCCAGCCCGTCCGCGATCCCCTCGATCAACCCCACCACGGCCGCGGACGCGCCGAGGGTCGCGGTGAGGAAGACCGGGAGAAGGGGGTAGATCAACTCGCTGGCCGTGTCGTTGAGCAACGCGGCCAGCCCGAGAAGAATGACTTGCGGTTTCAGCTTCGCGCGCGCCACGCGCGTGATCTTATGGGCAACCGCTGCGAATCGGGTCCGCCTCCACTTCGAACACCCGGTTCCCGGTCACGCCGCTGACGCGGAGACTGTGGAACGCGGCCGGAAGCGCGGGCGAGGCAGGGGAGCTCGACGTCGCGCTCGACGCCACCCAGTACGGCATGCCCCAGACCGCCGTGCAGCACTTCGCCTGCGACTGGAACCAGTGGTACTGGATCTCCGTCGCGCCCGGAGGCGTGGTCACGCTGTTGATGATGCCGTTCCCCGGACAGCCGCTGCCGTCGACCGGCGCCGCCGCGACCGCCGTCGAGGCTTCCGCGCCGACTCTTCCGCGCACGACGTCCCAGATGTCCGGGTTCATCTCCTCGCCGGACATGTAGAAGGCGAAGCCGCCCACGTCGTACTTGCGGATCACGAACAGGATCTTGCGCTGCAGCGCGGCAACGTCGATCTGCACGCCGTTGAACGGCGAGGTGAACGTCAGCTCGCCGCTGGCGTTGCGCCCCAGCGTGCCCCCGGGGTTGGGGATGGAAGACTGCTCGTCGGCGGCCGTGAAGTTGTAGCAGTACCAGGGGAGGCCGACGATGATCTTCTTGTGATCGGCGACCTGGGTCATCGCGAACGCCAGGGCCTGGTCCATGTACGGCTCGTGCACCAGCGACTGCTTCCCGCCGATGTCGTTGTACATCATGATCTTGATGTAGTCGGCGGCGCCGTTCTCGGTCAGGCCGCGATAGTCGTAGATCTTGGCCTGGCTGGAGTCGAGGTCGCCGGAGATCGAGCGGCGGCGGTAGACGCACACCGAGACGATCTTGTTCGGCAGGCGCTTCTTGATGCGCCGGATCAGCGAGGTGAAGTTGTCGCGGTACTTCGGGATGTCCGCCGCCGGCAAATTGCGGAGGCATTCCTCGTAGTCGATGTCCACGCCGGCGTAGCCGTTGTTGTTGACCATGGCCGCGATCTTGTCGGCGTGGTCGTTCATGTCCGCCTCGCTGCGGAAGATGAAGCTCATGTACTGCTGCGGCGTGTAGGGGTCGGGCGACTGGTCATGGTTGCGGACGATGGGCACCAGCGCGGCGTTGCCCAGGGTGGGGCGGTCGCGCGGCTCGGTGTGGATGTCCCTGAGATTGACCACGGGCCCGTTCGGGCCGCTGACGGCGGTGAAGTAGTACCAGAACGGATTGACCTCGTTGACGAACTGCCCGGCGTTGGCGTTGTTGAAGTTGGCGACGCTGTTCTGATTGTCCCAGTAGTAGCGCATCCAGACGGAGATTCGATAGTTGTTGGCGTAGGCGCTCGTCGCTGAGATGGTCAGCGCAAGAGCGAGGATGAGGCGTTTCATGGAGGGTCTCCAGGAGTCGGGAGTTGGGTTTTCGACTGCGACTGAACTGCCTGCGAAGCGAAAAGTTATTTAGCGTCTCGCGTGCCAGAAAATCGGTTGGCGGTTGACGGTTGACGGTTGGCGGGAGGCTCCAACACCTCCACGCCTGGCCGCGCCGTCGTCGCTCTCCCGCCAACCGCCAACCGCCAACCGCCAACTGTCGTTAGAATGCGCGCCGCAATTCACGAAGGGGAGTCATTGACATGGCAATCAGAAAAGTGGGCGTGCTCGGATGCGGCTTGATGGGCTCCGGCATCGCTCAGGTCGCGGCCCAGGCGGGCTACGACGTCGTCGTGCGCGAGGTCGAGCAGAAGTTCCTCGACAAAGGCCTCGCCGGCATCCGGAAGTCCCTCGGCAAGTTCGTCGAGAAGGGCAAGATGCAGCAGGCCGACATGGACGCCTGCATGGGCCGCCTCAAAGGCTCGACCAATCTCGAAGACCTCGCCGACTGCGACATCGTCATCGAGGCCATCATCGAAAACGCGCAGCTCAAGAAGGACACGTACGCGCAGCTCGACACGATCGTGAAGCCGGAGGCGATCTTCGCGTCCAACACGTCATCGCTGACCATCACCGAGCTTTCGATGGCCACCGCGCGGCCGAAGCAGTTCGTCGGCCTGCACTTTTTCAACCCCGTGCCGCTGATGAAGCTGGTCGAGGTGGTGCGCACGATCCTCACCAGCGACGAAGCCTTCAACGCCGCCTACGACTTCGCGAAGAGCCTGGGCAAGGAAGCCGTGTCCTGCAAGGACAACTCGGGCTTCATCGTCAACCGCCTGCTCGTGCCGTACATCCTCGACGCCATCCGCGCGTACGAGGAAGGCGTCGGCTCGATCGAGGACATCGACAAGGCCATGATGCTCGGCTGCGGCTACCCCATGGGCCCGTTCACCCTGCTCGACTTCGTCGGCCTGGACACGACGTACTACATCACCCACGTGATGTACGAGGAGTACCAGGAAAAACGCTTCGCCGCACCCCCGCTGCTGCGCAAGATGGTCCTGGCGGGACGCCTCGGCCGGAAGTCGGGCGCGGGGTTCTATGACTATTCCGGAGAGAAGCCGGTTCCCTTCGACGCGAAGCGCTGACGCGCTTCGCGTCAAGTTGCTGGTTGCTGGTTGCTATGTTCCTCGCCCAGCATGGCAATCCAGCCACGACGTGCCAGCAACACAGCAACCAGCAACACAGCAACAGGAGTAATCCCATGCACAACGTACGCACCGAAAACAAAGACGGCGTTCTGATCATCACGGTCGACCGCCCCAAGGTTCTGAACGCGCTCAATGCGCAGACCGTGGCCGAGATCGGCCAGGCCTTCGAGGCCGCGCGCACCGATGACTCGGTCAGGGCCGTCATCCTCACCGGCGCCGGCGAGAAGGCCTTCGTCGCCGGCGCCGACATCAACGAGCTCGCGCAGATGACGCCGATCACCGGCAAGGAGACCTCCGAGAAGGGACAGCGCGTCTTCCGCAACATCGAGCGCTTCACGAAGCCGGTCATCGCCGCGATCAACGGCTTCGCCCTCGGCGGCGGATGCGAGCTCGCGCTCGCGTGTCACATCCGCATCGCCTCCGACAAAGCCCAGCTCGGCCTCCCCGAAGTCACGCTCGGGATCATCCCCGGCTACGGCGGCACTCAGCGCATGGCCCGCCTCCTCGGCAAAGGCAAGGCGCTGGAGCTGATCCTCACCGGCGACCGCGTCAAGGCCGACGAGGCCGAGCGCATCGGCCTCGTGAACCGGGTCGTCCCCGCGGATCAGCTCATGACCGTGGCCGAGGAGATGGCCCGGACGATCGCGAAACGCGGACCGCTGGCCGTGCGCGCCGCCATCGAGGCCGTGATGAGCGGCAGCGAGATGCCCTTCGACGAGGGCCAGATCCTCGAAGCGACGCTGTTCGGCCTCCTCGCCTCGACCGAGGACATGAAAGAGGGCATGGCCGCGTTCCTGGAAAAGCGCGCAGCCGATTTCAAGGGTCGCTGACGCGACCGTTGTCGGTTGTCAGTTGTCGGTTGTCTGTGGTGTCCCGTGTTACCGCATGGCTCTCGCGAGACCCGACCGACATGCCGTGCTCCGCAGACAACTGACAACCGACAACCGACAACATCTCTTAGACTGAGCTCACCCACATGGATAACCTCGAACACCTGATCCACGACTGGAACGCCGACGGCGAACAGCCGCCGCGTCCCGCTCGCAAGATCGAGTTCGACGACGAGACCTTGCGTGACGGACTGCAGTCGCCGTCGGTCACCGATCCGTCGATCGAAGAGAAGCTGCGCATCCTTCATTACATGCACGCCATCGGCATCGACAATGCCGACATCGGCCTGCCCGGCGCGGGCCCGCACGTGCAGAAAACAGTCGAGCGTCTGGCGCGGGAGATCGTCGAGCAGAAGCTCTCGGTCTATCCCAGCGCCGCGGGGCGCACGCACGAGAACGACATCAAGCCGATCGTGGAGATCTCCAACCGCGTCGGCATCGCCATCGAGGCCGACCTCTTCATCGGCTCGTCGCCGATCCGCCAGTTCGCGGAGGAGTGGGACCTCGACTGGATCATCGAGCAGTCGGCCAAGGCGGTGCGGTTCGCGGTCGGCCAGGGCATCCCGGTCATGTATGTGACCGAGGACACGACGCGGGCGAAGCCGGAGGACATTGCGAAACTGTACACGGCGGCGATCGATGCCGGCGCGGTGCGCGTGTGCATCGCGGACACGGTCGGCCACGCCACGCCGTGGGGGACGCGGAACGTCGTGCGCTTCGTGCGCGAGCTCGTCGACCGCGTGAACCCGAACGTGAAAGTGGACTGGCACGGCCACGAAGACCGCGGCCTGGGCATCATCAACTGCATCGCCGCGCTGGAAGCGGGCGCGGACCGCGTGCATGGCGCGGCGGCGGGCATCGGAGAGCGCGTGGGCAACACACCCATCGACGTGCTGATGGTCAATCTCAAGCTCATGGGGTGGATCGACAACGACCTGACAGCGCTGCCGGATTACGTGAACCACGTGGCGCGGGTGACGAACGTCGGCCTGGCGGATCGCTATCCCGTCTTCGGCCGCGACGCGTTCCGCACCGCCACGGGCGTGCACGCCGCGGCGATCATCAAGGCCCGCAAGAAGGGGAGCGACTGGCTCGCGGACCGCGTCTACTCCGGCGTTCCCGCGGGCATGTTCGGCCTCAAGCAGATCATCGAAGTCGGCCCGATGTGCGGCCTCTCGAACGTCATCTACTGGCTCGACGCGAACGGCTACCCGCAGGAAGAGGCGCTCGCGAAGCAGATCTTCCAGCTCGCCAAGTCGACGAACCGCGTTCTCACCGACGACGAGCTGCACGCCAGCGTGCGGCAGTGGCGGGAGACCGAGCGCAGCGGCGCAGCGTGACGTCCCGGCCGTGCTTCACGAGGCCTCCGTGTGGAGCGGCGCCGCCCTCTGACGTGGTTCCCGGTCTCACGGACTTGCCCGGACAGGCACGTGATACTGAGTCCTGAATGATGCCTGTCGGAAAGCTCGTCTTCTTCTGCGGAAAGATGGCCGCGGGAAAGTCGACCCTGGCCCGGACGCTCGCGTCCGAGGAGCGCGCGGTCCTGCTGGTCGAGGACCAATTTCTGGCAACGCTGTTTCCGGGGGAGATCGTGGACCTCGCCGGGTATGTGCGGTGCTCGTCGCGGATTCGTGAGGCGCTGGGTCGGCACATCGTCCAGCTGCTGGCGATGGGCGTCTCGGTGGTGCTGGACTTTCCCGCGAACACGCGCCGGCAGCGGGCGTGGTTCCGCCGCCTGATCGAAGACTCCGGCGCCGCGCACGAGCTGCACTTCATCGACGCCACGGATTCGCTTTGCCTGCGGCAGTTACGCGATCGAAGCAAGGACCTCCCGCCGGACAGCCGATGGTCGAGCGACGCGGAGTTCCACACTGTGACCGCACATTTTGAGCCGCCTGCGGACGACGAGGGGTTCAATGTCATTCGACACGAGCGCGGATGATGACCAAACGCAAGATGGCTGTGGTCGCGGGCGCAACCCTGCTGGCGCTCTTCGTTTCCAACGCGCTCGCCGGCGGACCGGCGTCCGAGCAGGCCCTCCGCGCGTTCGATCAGAATCTGATGGATGCGTGGGGTGCGAAGGTGGGTGCCGATCCGCGGATCTTTCCGCGCGTCGACGGATTCCTGGTGGAGCGTCGAGTGCCCGTCGCGCTGTTCACGTACTACTACGGACAGGTGCTCGTGGCCGGCCGGGAAAGCTCCTGCGCCTCGCGTCATTCCGTGGTGGTCTGGTACGGTTTCGGAGCGAGCCTGGTCTGGCAGGACGGCCTCTGGTTCCCGGACCGGACCTCCACTCACCAACGCTTCGCCGAGACGGGCATGTTGGATCCGTCGTGAGGTCGTACAGGGGAGAGTAGTCATGGACGAGAAATCGCTGTTTACGAAGTTCTGGTTGGCCGAAACGAAGACGACGCGGAACGTCCTGGCGAGGATTCCGGAGGGATCGGACTACCGTCCCGATCCGAAGTCGCGGACAGCGCGTGAGATCGCGTGGCAGATCGTCTGCGAGGAACGGATGATCATCGAGGCCCTCGAGAGCGGCAAAGCGCAATGGGCACCGCCGCCGCTTCCCACGACGATGAAGGAAGTGCTCGCCGCGTACGAGCAGCAGAGCGCAGGCATGCCCGATCGCTGGAACGCGCTCCCGGACGAGAAGTGGAACGGAACCATCGAGTTCTTCGGCCAGCAACGCCCAGCCTCGCCGATGGCGTGGAGCTTCCTCTTCGACATCATCCACCACCGCGGCCAGATCACGACCTATCTCCGCGCGATGGGATCGACCGTCCCGCAGATCTACGGACCGAGTGGGGATGAACCGTAGGGCAATCTAAGTCCGACCGTTATAAGAGTCAATAGGCTGACGTAAAGTTCACAACTTTCGTCTCGGAGTGTCCTCTCGAGACGTCGGAATGTCACCTGTGAGCGTCGCAGTGAAGGGTCGCGACCCTTCGGGTCAAGGGTCGCGACCCTCGCTTCGAAGGCTCGCGAGGGTAGTAATGGAAGATCACGACCTTTCCGCACGACGCTCACGAGCGATTTGACGAAGGCTCGCTCACATCGGTGAAAAGGAC
>DATLOL010000145.1:0-20097 GCA_035536275.1 Thermoanaerobaculia bacterium | reverse complement strand
AAAAAGCGAAAAGCCCACGTCCCTTCCCGTATGAACCACGTTCAGCGTGTTGGGGACGGCCGGGGCGGCCGCGGTACACGGGCTCACACGCCGATGTCTTCGTTCCAGACATCGGGCCGCTCGGCGATGAACCGCTCCATCAGCTCCACGCAGCGGGCATCATCGACCACCTCGACGCTCACGCCGCGCGAGCGAAGCAGTTCCTCCTCGCCCACGAACGTACGGTTCTCGCCGACGACGACGCGGGGGATTCCGTACAGCAGGATCGCGCCGCTGCACATCGAGCACGGCGAGAGGGTCGTGTAGATCACGCTCTCGCGATACACCGACGCGGGCTGGCGGCCGGCGTTCTCGAGCGCGTCCATCTCGCCGTGCAGGGTCGGGCTGCCGCGTTGCAGACGGCGGTTGTGACCGCGGCCGATGATTCGGCCGCGGTGCACCAGCACCGATCCGATCGGGATCCCGCCCTCCTCGTATCCCGCCTGAGCCTCGGCGACGGCGGCGTCCATAGGCCGGCGATCGGTCGTCATAGCTTGTAGCGCGCCTCGAACATCTTCCGTCCCGCGGCCACGGCGTCGTTGGGCAGCTCGACCGGCTCGCCGGCGGACAGCGCCTGCACGTACACGCGCGCGCACGCCTCCATCACCACGGCCACGTGGAACGCCTGGGCGAGGTCGCGTCCGACGCACACGTTGCCGTGGTTCGCGAGGAGCACGCCGGTGTGATCGCCGAGGGCGCGCACGACGTTGGTGCCGACCATCTCCGTGCCCGTGAATGCGTAGTCGGCGACGGCGATGGGGCCGCCGAGGTGGAGGACCATCTCGTCGATGACGGGAGGGAGCGGCTTGCGCAGCACGGACAGCGTGGTGACGTACGGCGCGTGCGTATGCACGATGGCGTGGATCTCCGGGTGCGAGCGGAAGATGGCGAGGTGCATCGGCAGCTCGTAGCTCGGGACGCCGCTCTCGGCCTCGCCGCTGGCGACGTTCACGATGACGATCTGCTCCGCGGTCATGGTCTCGTACGGAATCGCGGAGGGTGTGATCGCGATGCGATCCGCGTCGATCCGCCGGCTGACGTTGCCCGCGGAGCCGGCCACGAGCTCCGCTTCCCACATCTTCTTCGCGTATCTCCACACTTCTTCGGGCACGTCGCGGAGACTAGCATGTCGTCGATGAAGCGACTCCTGGTCGCACTGCTGCTCCTCCTCTTCGCCGCCTGCGCGCCGCGCGTGAAGAACCTCGACTCGCGCGGCACGACCGTCATCGCATTCGGCGACTCGCTGACGGCGGGCTATGGGGCGGGGGAAGGGGAGGACTGGCCGACGCGTGTCTCGGCGTCGACATCGGTGCCGATCATCAACGCCGGCGTGAACGGTGACACGACCGAGTCCGCACTGGAGCGCCTCGAGGACGACGTGCTCGCGCGTGATCCGCGCATCGTCGTCGTCGGCCTCGGCGGCAACGACTACCTGCGCGGCATCCCGCTGGAGGCGACCGAGGCGAACCTGCGCCAGATCGTGAGCCGCATTCACGAACGGCGCGCCATGGTCGTTCTCCTCGGCTTTCGCTTCCCGAGTCTCAACGCGAACTACGAGGCCATGTACGAGCGCGTCGCCGACGAGGAGGAGTGCCTCCTCGTCGAGCGGACGATGAAAGGCATCCTCACCGACCCGAAGCTGAAGAGCGATCAGATCCATCCGAACGCGGCCGGCTACGCGGTGATGGCGGAGCGCATCGCCGGCCCGCTGAAGAAGCTCGTGAAGCGGGCGGACGCCGAATGAACCTGCTCCACCTGTTCGACCTCTCGCTGGTCGCGCGAGCGGAGCAGCCGGCGCTGGAGTGGCAGGGGCGGACGTACACGTTCGGCGAGCTCGAAGCGCGCAGCAACCGCGTCGCGCATGCGTTGATTGCGCGCGGATTCACGAAAGGCGACCGGCTTGCGGTGCAGATGGCGAACTCGATCGAGCTCGTCGATCTCTTTCTCGCATGCGTGAAGACGGGCGTGATCTTCGTGCCTGTGAACGTGCTCTATCGCGAGCGCGAGGTGGCGCACATCGTTCAGGATGCGGAGCCGCGCGAGTTCTTGACCGCGCCGCTGGAGGGGACAGGACGGGCTGAAGCCCGTCCTACGTTGCGACTCGACGGCGGCACGCCCGCGGCGATCATCTACACCTCGGGAACGACGGGCGCGTCGAAAGGCGCCGTGCTCACGCACGACAACTTCATGGCCAACGCGGTGAGCCTCACCGCGTGCTGGCAGATCTCCGATCGCGACCGCTTCCTGCTCGCGCTGTCGCTGTTTCACATCCACGCGCTTGGCAATGGTTTGCACACCTGGCTCCTCAGCGGCTGCCGCATGCGGCTCCTCGAGCGCTTCGACCATCGCACGGCCGTCGACGAGTTTCGCGATTTCCAGCCGACGCTCTTCTTCGGCGTGCCGACGATGTACGTGCGCCTGCTCGATACCGATCCCGCCGCAGCGCGCGAGATCGGCGCCCGCATGCGCCTGTTCGTCTCCGGCTCCGCGCCGCTGCCGGCGCACGTGCTGGAGCAGTTCCGCACGCTCTTCGACCACGCGATCCTCGAGCGCTACGGCATGACCGAGACGTTCATGAACACCAGCAATCCGTACGTCGGCGAGCGGCGTGCCGGCACGGTCGGGTTTCCGCTGCCCGGCGTCGCGGTGCGCATCGAGAACGGCGAGCTGCTGGTGCGCGGGCCGAACGTGTTCGCCGGCTACTGGCGCCGTCCCGACGCCACGGCCGCCGCGTTCACGTCGGACGGTTTCTTCCGCACCGGCGACCTCGCCTCCGTCTCCGACGACGGCTACTACACCCTCCTCGGACGCAAGTCCGACCTGATCATCTCCGGCGGCTTCAACATCTATCCGCGCGAGATCGAGGAACTGCTGCTGGAGCAGACCGGCGTGGCCGAGGCGGCGGTGGTGGGCGTGCAGGACCCGGTGCGCGGCGAGGTACCGGTGGCATACATCGCCGGCGACTTCGAAGCCGCCGCGCTGGAACGCGTCTGCCGCGAGCAGCTCGCGTCGTTCAAGGTCCCGCGCCGCTTCGTGAAGGTCGATTCGATCCCCCGCACCGCGCTAGGGAAGGTGCAGAAGCATTTGCTTCCGCGGTGATGCGCGCGCGCCTGCGGTGTCATCCCGAGCGAAGTCGAGGGACCTGGGCGGGTGGGGCACGAGGAATGAGCCTCGCGCCCCCTCCCGCCCAGGTCCCTCGACTACGCTCGGGATGACAGGTTTGCGCCGCTACATCCCCATCCCGGCCATCCGCTCCAGCACCACCTCGCGGAAGCCGCGGCCGTTCACTTCGAAGCGCAGGTTGACCTGCATCGAGAGCGGCTCGGACTGCGGGCGCGACGTGTTGGTGATGGCCGTCGCGGCGAGGCCGAAGGTGCGCGACTGGCCGGGACCGATCGTCTCGGCGAACGTCTTCCGGTGCGGGAGCAGCTCGTACTGGGTCATGCCCATCGAGCGCAGCTCGATCTCGCGCAGGCGGAGCGGGACGTTCGCGTTGTTGCGGATGTGGACGTCGATCGACACCGGCGCGCTGCTCGACGACCCGAAGAAGATCATCCCCGCCTGCCGGACGACGATGTCCGGCCGCGGCACGTCCTTCGGACGATCGTTGGCGGTGCTCGAGCAGGCGGTGACGAGGGCGAGCAGAGGCAGCAGCATGCGGCGCATGGGCCTAGTCTAATCCGGTCCGTCTTTCGGTAAAATCCGCCGGGTTCCCTATGTCCACAACGCGCCTCCTCCTTCTGCTCCTCGTCTGCCTCGCGTCCGGGCTCGCCTTCGCATCGTCGCCGTATCTCGTGGCCGATCTGAATCCGCTGACCGACTCCGCCGCCCACTCCTCGCCGTACTTCGTGACGCGTCAGGCGCTCAACGGGGCCGCGCTCTTCGTCGCCAGGGGGCCGGATGGCAGCGAGGCGATCTGGCGGACGGACGGGACGAGCGAAGGGACGTACGTCCTGCTCCCGGTCGATCTGCCTGGCGGAGTGATCGGGCCCAGCACCGTTTTCCTCGACGGCAACACGCTGTACCTCGGCGTGTATCAGTCCGACGGATATCGGGTGTGGAAGACCGACGGAACGGCGGCGGGGACGGTGGCGGTGACGGCGCCGCGGAGCGATGCGATCTACGTCGCGGCGGTCATGAACGGCGGCGTGGTGTTTTTCGGGTCCGGCCTGCGCGAGCTGCTGTTCTTCAACGGCTCCGACTTCGTGACGCTGGCGACGCTGCGCACGGGATCCGTCGGCGGGGGAACGTATTTCCCGAGGATGGGCGGCCACCTCTACGTCGGGACCGAGACCGGACTGTGGAAGAGCGACGGAACCGTCGCGGGGACGACGAAGATCCTCAACGCTCCCATGTCGCGCCTGGGCGCGTCGGGGAATCGTCTTTTCTTCGAAGGCATCGATGCGACCGCCGGCCGCGAGCTTTGGACCAGCGACGGCACGGCCGCGGGCACGCGACTCGTCGCCGACCTGCGTCCTGGTGCGGCGTCGCTGTTCGGCCAGTCCTCCGCCATGGCGGCCTTCGGCAACGGCGTGCTGTTCATCGGCGCAAACGGCGAGATCGGAACGAGCGACGGCACCGCGCAGAACACGCGCATTCTCCTGACCGGCGGCGTGCAGCGATCGAGCCCGTCGATCGCGGTCGTCGGCTCGACGGCCTTCTTCACGTTCGACGACGGAGTGCACGGCCGCGAGCTGTGGCGCACCGACGGCACCACCGCCGGGACGCGTCTCGTCCGCGACGCGTCCGACGGCGACACGCAGACGTCGACGCTCTTCGCCGGCGCGACCCTCGTCTACTACTACGGCGGGGACCGCACGACGAAGTACGAGCTCTTCGAGAGCGACGGCACCGAGGCGGGGACGCGGCGGGTGACGCCGGATCGCAGCGGGTGGCGCGGCAGCGGCACGTCGTATCAGACGATGACGACGAACGGAGACGCGGTCTTCTTCTCCGCCGAAACCGCGGTCGAAGGGATCGAGCCGTGGTTCCGCGAGGGCGCGGACCTGCGTCCCGTCGGGAACCTGGCCATGGAGGCCGCCGGTTCGTCGCTCCCCGATAGCTTCTTCGCCGGAAGCGACTCCGTCCTCTTCTCCGCCATGAACCGCTTCTGGCGCACCGACGGCACGGCCGAAGGCACGCGGCAGGTGACGAACGGCGGCGGCATGGCGCTGGGCGTGAGCGGAAACGCGCTCTACTTCTCGCGCCCGCGCGCGTCGCTCTTCCGCACCGCCGAGACGGGCAGTGAGATCCTCATCCGCAACTTCGATCGTGGATTCAACATCCCCTCGGTTCTCGATGTCACGGCCATCGGCGGGAACACCTACGTGCGCGCGGACGACGGGCGGGACACGCTCCTCTATCGGACTGACGGCACGGCCGGCGGCCTCACGGCGCTGCTTCCGGGAGCTCTCGACGGGCCGGGACCGCTCGTCGACGTCGCCGGCCAGCCGTACTTCCTCGTCGGCGGCGACGGCGCGGTTTACACGACGAACGGCACGCCCGAGACGACGCGCAGCGTCGCCCGTCCGGATGACCGGTACACGTGGCCGTTGTCGAGTCTCATCCCGTTCAACGGCGAGCTCTATCTCTTCGCCGAGCATCAGCGCGACAGGGAGTCGGTGCTCTGGAAATTCTCCGGCACGGCCGGACACGCGGAAGTGGTGAAACGCTTTCCGGGCAACTCGTACATCGAGCGTCCGCCGGCGGCCACGGCGAAGGAACTGCTCTTCTCCTGGCAGGCCGATTCGCAACACCCGAATCAGTTGTGGAAGACCGACGGCACCGCCGACGGCACGGTGATGATCCGCGAGTTCAGCACCGGTTGTTGCGGGACGTCGTTCACGAAGCTCGTATCCCTCGGTGACCGCGTGGTCTTCGGCGTGGACGACGGCGTGCACGGCATCGAGCCGTGGGTCTCCGACGGCACAGAGGCGGGCACCGTCCTGCTTCGGGACATCCATCCCACTGCTCCGAGCAATCCTCAGTCGTTCGTCATCGCGGACGGCATCATCTACTTCACCGCGACGGACCCCGAGCACGGAGCGGAGCTCTGGCAGACCGACGGCACGCCGCAAGGCACGCGACTCGTCGCCGATCTGCTGCCGGGCACGAAGGGGTCGAGCGCGCAGCCCGCGATCGCGTGGGGCGACGCGCTGTTTTTCCCTGCGTGGACGGTGGAGACGGGACGCGAGCTGTGGGCGTTGCCGCTCCTCGACGCGGCGATCGTCATCGACGACGTTCGCGTGCGCGAGAACGCCGGCACGGCGAGCGTTGCCGTGCGGCTGACGCGCGCGTCGAACAAGGCGGTGAGCGTCGCCTGGAAGACGGCCGACGCCGCGGCGCGCGCGGGACGCGATTACACCTCATCGAGCGGAACGCTGACCTTCGCGCCGGGCGAGACGACCAAGACGATCGCCGTGCCGTTGCTCGACAACGCCGAGCCGGGCGTCGTGCGCGCGTTCACGGTCCGGCTGGAGAACGGAACCGCGCCGATGCAGGACATGAGCGGCGCGGTGATGATCGAGGACGACGACGTCCGCACCGACGTCGTGCTCTCGCTCGTCGCCACCGCCTACCTCCCGCTGCTGAAGGTCACGAACGCGGGCCCGTCCGCGGCGTCGAACGTCCGGCTCTGCCACAGCATCCTTCCCGATGACGACTTCGTGGATTGCGGGGATCCCTTCGAGCTCGCCGTCGGCGCGTCGTTCACGCGGCAGATCCACGCGACGGGCAGCGCCGACACGATCCTGGCGCGGGTGAGCCAGTGGGAGCCGGACACGAACCCGGCGAACAACGAGAAGACCTGGCAGTCCTCGGGCTGGGCGGCGAGCTCGCTCTACGTCGAGCCGGCCACGCCGCGCGTCGGCCAGACGGGGACGATCTCCGTCGGCCAATACGACATCACTACGCCGACGACCGTCACGCTGACGTCCTCCGATCCGACGATCGTCAGCGTCCCGGCGAACGTGATCATCCCGGCGCAGGAGAGTGCGGCCACGACGACGTTCACCGCGCTGCGCCCGGGAACGGTGACCCTCAGCGCGAAGACCGCGTTCGGCACGGAGACCGTGACCGTGCGCGTCTACGGCGCGCAGGAGACGGTGCGCGCGCTGCCGATCGTGAGCATCACCTCGGAGTCCAACCTCACCTTCGGCGACACGAACGTCTTCACGGCGCGCGTCGCCGGCGTCACCGCGGGCGGCGCGAAGCCGACCGGCACGGTGACGTTCTACGAGGGCTCGCGCGTCCTGGCCACGCGTCCGCTCGTGAACGGCACGGCGGACCTCATGATCACGAATCCCACGCCGGGCGGCCGCTCGTTCTCCGCCCTCTACAGCGGCGACGCGAACTTCCTCGAGCAGCGAAGCGCCTCGAGGAGTCTTGCCGTGTTGAAGGCCACGCCGAGGTTGCGCGTCGTGTCCAACGGCCCGGGCGGCAGCGCGACGATCATCGTCACCGGCGTCGCCGGCCAGCCCCCCTCGGGAACGCTGACCGTCACCGAACAGGGCGCGGCGAAACCGGTAACCGGGCCACTCGCGCCGAGCACCGGGAACACATCCGAGACGACGGTGCAGTCGCTGTCCCCGTCGGCGCGCACGGTGACGATCACGTACCCGGGCGACGCGTACTACAGCAACGTCACCGTGACGATCCCGGTCGACTACGGCAAGCACCGCACCTCGCGGCCGTAACGCGCCGGCCGGAGGCCGCCGAGCAGCCGACGGTCCCCGGGGCGCATGGCGTAAGAACCGCGGTGATTACCAATAGGCGTGAAGAAGCAATCGTGCGAGTCCGCCGGTCGTAAGGGCGATCAGCACACTCGCGAGCGAACCGATCAGGAAGTATTCGGTCATGTCGCGACTCAGCTCGAATTCGCGCGAACGGATCAGGCCTTTTGCGGCAACGATGAACCCAAGGGCTTCGAAGCTGCCCGCGATGACGACGGCAAAGAGTAGGGTGCGTTCCAATGCGCCGATGAGCCGGCCGCGATTGAACTCTCGCATGTCGATAGCACCTTGATTTTCTCCTGACGTAACTTTTGGAACTGCTCCGCTCTTCTTCAGGAGTCCGCGTACGACATACGTCCCGCCGTTCACCGTAAGGAACATGAGCGCGACGACAATGCATGCCACCGCGATCCGTTGATTGGAGAAAGGCAACGTGAAGAAGGTGCGTTCGACGTCGAGGTGTTCGCCTTGGACGACGAGGAACGCTGCACTTGCGAAAACAACGTTCGCGCCGATCTCGAGCTCGGCGCAGTACCGCCCGGGGATCCGCGCTCGTACGAGTGGAAGGACGACCGCGGATGCGAGAAGCACTAATGGCAGGACGACGCTGTTGGTGATCCACCCGACAACGATGGCCGCGATGGTCGCCCGTGTAGTGACCCACATGAGCCACCGGCGCCGGTCAATGGTCTCGTCGTCGAGCGGATCTCTTGTGAAGTACATTGCGACCGCCCACGCGAGGAGTGTCTCAGCCCAAGGCAAAGGCGGTGGGGGCGTCATGCTCGAAATTCCGTTGCCATGCCGAGCGAGATTCGCCACCCGGCTTCCGCTGCTTTATAAGCTTCCCACCCGGCCGCGATCGCGTGATCAGATACCGCCTGTTTCGTGATTTCCAGTTCTTTCGCGATTTGGGTTTGAGGCAAGCCTTCTCGCAAATGAGCGATCACAGTCCTCTGTCGTTCGGTCATCTGTTGGCGGCTGTGCCGAAGAAGCATTGCGAACCCGTTCAGAACGGTGTCGTGAATTCCGAATCCGTCGAAAACACCGCCGAGGATACGGCGCTTCCGTGCGACTGCGATCGCACTGCGCGCATGGTGGAGAACGGGGCCGTCGATGTTGAGGGCCACTGGTTGCATCGGCGTGTGAAGTGCGCCGAGGCCAAAACCGAGACGGACCTCACGCTCGTGGTATTCGGACTCGATCGTCCACACGATATCGGGAATGATGTGAGTTCCGCTGAGCAGTGCCTGAAATTCGTCGCCGAGGGTAACGACGAAACGGGAGGCGATGCTGCGACGGAACCGGCTGTTCAAGAGGCTGATGAGCCGGGCGAACTCATGCTGCGCGGCGGCGCGGTCGCGCGCGGACAATGCCCTGGACTCGACCATGTCACCGATGACAGCGATCCACGGTCGCTCTCCGGCGATTTTGCGCACGTCAATATCCTAGACTTGTCTGCTCACCTGTCAAGTCCTTGGACTTGACTCAAGCGCTGCCAAGTCCCGGGGTCATGCAGCGAATCTGCCCCTGCCGTTACGCCGCGACTTCGTTGCGCGAGTCGCTGGTGATCCGGCCGTCGCGGATCTCGACGATGCGCGAGGCGCGTTTCGCCAGGGCGGGATCGTGGGTGATGATCACCAGCGTGCGGCCGCTCTTCCACAGCTCCTGGAAGAGGCCCATGACGTCGGTGCCGGAACTGGTGTCGAGGTTTCCGGTCGGCTCGTCCGCGAGGACGATGTCCGGGTCCATCGCCAGCGCGCGGGCGATGGCCACGCGCTGCATCTGGCCGCCTGGTCGAGGGTACTACGCCTCTCGTTCCTCGTCGCACAATCGATGCCAAAGCGCCCTCAAGGCGGGATCGCTCAACTCGCCGTCAACGCGCAGCTGCGAATTCAAAAGAGTTATTTTTCAGGCGAGGTTGCGAAAATGACTGTTCCCTCGAAAGATTTATGACGAACTGAGGTAGGGATTGTGCCTTCCGAAACATCACCTAAATCGATGAGCCCATTACCCGCGACCCGACCTCTCTCTCAAATCCTGGTGAGCGGCGCCGAAGGAGGGAAAGAGTTCGCACGCGTCGTCGACTTGCTCCTGTTCCATGACGCGCGACGACGCGGCGAGACCATGACCTTGTTCAGCGACGCTGCAGGTGATTTCGCCGCGCTCGATAGCGTGGGCCGGTCGATGAAGATAGGCAACACAGGCTATCAGTACAAGTTCTATCCCAGTCCGTTGTCCGATCAGCACCGCACAGCGGTTTCTCAGGCGCTGGAGGCAGCGGTTAATCAACGCGACAAATCGGGAATCAACCGGTGGATTGTGATCACACCCGATGATCTGGTCGAGTCCGCACGCAGGAAAACCGGCGGTGACGTAACATGGTTCGAAAGTCTCCGGACAAAATTACCAGACGGATTCGTCGTCGAGCACTGGGGGCACAAGCAACTGCAAGCTCTGTTCGCAGAAACACCGTCAGTTGCTCTGTTTTACTACCCGCAACTCGTCCCGAACGGTGAGAGCCTCCGCAAGACGATAGCCGAGATCCGGACTCGTTACGAAGCGGGCCTACGCGCCACGTTCGGGATGCTGCAATTCGTTGGAATGTCAGTGTACAAGCCCGAAGCCACCCGAGGCGTTTCTATCGACGACATCTATATTCCGCTAACGCTGGTCCCCGATGGCACAAATGAGGAGATTTCCGAGGTGGCGCGATACAACCCGCTGTCGCTGCTTGCGGAGGGGACGCACCACGTGATTCTCGGGGATCCGGGGTCAGGCAAATCGACGCTCCTCAAGTTTCTGGCGCTGGCGGGCAAAAGCCCTCAACTGCAGCAGAAGTTCGGCGCCACGTCCGATCCGGAGCGGCTTCCCATTCTGGTCACCCTTCGGCGGTACGCCGACGAGCTGAAGTCGCGGCCGAATCTGTCCATCATCGACTTCATCATCGAATCGGTGCAGGCGGATTTCAGCCTCAAAGATGCCGACGCGCGATTCTTTGCTGCCTTTCTCGAATCCGGTAGGGCCATCCTCTGTTTCGACGGCTTGGACGAGCTTCCGAGCTCGCGCTTCAAAGAGATCGTTCGCGATCGGATTCTTGCGCTGGTCAGTACTCATCCGGGAAACACATGCGTCGTCACATCCCGAATCGTTGGTTACGACAATCCTTTCCGTTTCGACAGCCGCGATTTCGCGCATCATCGGGTGGCCCGCCTGCAACTGCCCGAGATCGAACAATTCGTCCATGACTGGTATGCGGTACGCGCGCAGTCACCCAAGGAGCAGGAGGACAGCATCAGGTCGCTCGTCGATGTGATCCGGCATCCGGAGCACGACTCGATTCGCGCACTGGCCGGGAATCCGTTGTTGCTGACGATCATCGCGCTCGTGCATCGGATCGATGCTGTACTGCCGGATGAGCGTGTCGTTCTGTATATAAAGTGCACCGAGACGTTGCTCAACACGTGGCACAACTGGAAGTATCGTGAGTTCGACACCACTACCCGCACCAAGACCGAACGCCGCAACCGGCTGCGGATCGAAGCGATCGCATACTGGATGCAGAATCGAAGCGTTGCGGAGGGGAAAGGGGAACGTTCGATCGTTCCTCTGAGAGAGATTTCCCAATTTCTGACGGACTTCATCGTCGGCTCGGAGAGGCCGGTAGCGGAGGTGGAGCCGTCCGAACAGGCGGAGCGTTTTCTCGAGTTCGTGCGCACGCGTGCGGGCCTGTTGATCGAGGTCGGAGACGAGCAGTATGGATTCGTTCACCTGACGTTCCAGGAGTATCTCGCGGCCGCGCATATCGTCACTTCGTCTGAAAAGGGAGGCGCGGAAGCGCTATGGAAGGCTATTGCCAATTCCACGAGCAGCGACCGCTGGCAGGAATCGATCCGTCTGCTCGTCGCTTCCCTCCGTTCCACTGATACGCGTGCGTTCATGGTCGACGCGATCATTCGGCAGTGTGAGAAGGATTGTAAAGCGAGGCGCGCGCTCCTGCTTCTCGGCTGCGTGATCGACGCGATCGACGAGGCCGAGGAGCGCGTCGCGGACATCATTCGCCTGGCCGCGCGCGCGGTCATCGAGAGCTCTGACGGCGTCGAAATTGCGCGGCTAGTGAACCGGCTGACGTCCGTGGTTCAGCGTTTCCCCAGCGCGGCGGCCAGTCTGGACTTGGCTGGCGTTCAACTCCGTTCGCTGCTCGACGGCAGACGGGCCAGCGCGATCCATTTATTGTTTGCCGCAACGAACATTCCACGCGGTGAGCTCGTGCTCGAAAAAGTTGTTCTACCAAGGCGCGAGCGTGCCTGGTTCACTGTGTTGTTCGAAGGTCCACTCGAAGATGATTCGAGCACGCTCAACCGCGATCTGCACCGGGTGATGAAGTTTGCAAAGGCGGGGGTGGTCAGAAGTTCCTCACGGAACATCATCAGCGCATCGTTGGCCGTCCTGTGTTTCGGCGCCGGCCGCAAGGGAGGGTTTTACTTGCTGTCGCGCCTGCTCTTCACGGGCGCGTTGATAGGTGGGAGCGGACGCGGCCCGTTTGGCGACATCGGGCTGAATCTCAGAACGTTGCTCCTTCCACGTATTTTCCCGGTCGAGGATTCGGAGTCCGTTTTTGATTTGGGCGCCAGCAGACGAGGCCTCCACCGTGTGCGAGAATTTCTCGAGGCCTATTGGCCTTGGAGAAAAGCGCTGACACGATCCGGTTATGAGAAGTTCGCTGAAGACGTGGATGTCTCTGCTGACCGAATACTACGGCAGCATTCTCAGATGACTGGCGATCTCTGGGGCGACATCTGGAGTGACGCGTCGGACCTGCATTCGCTTTGCGCGATCTTTACCTCTCTGGCGAAACTCGAGCCACCGCTACTGTGGATCGAAGCACTGAAGAGCCGAATGCCCCCATCGTCTTCCGCGTTGAAAGCGGTCAGGGAGCAATTCGCGGACGATCGTGGTCGCGCGGAGCTGTTGCAGCAGCCTGAGGTCGCTGCATCGATTCTACTCATCGACGCATGGTTCAGTGAGGTTGCGCCGTATGGGGAAATTGCCAGATATGTTCGCCACCTGACGACGGACATCCGATCGACGACACCTCTGGTCCAGGCGGCGAGAGCCCTACGGGACTTTCCGGATGACGATCGTGCTGAGCGAGATTTGAAAAGGCTTTTCGCGAATCCCGAGGGCGACTTGGCTGGTTTGCTTGCCGACTTGAAGAACTGAAGTAGCCGCCCCTACGCCGCCACTTCGTTGCGCGAGTCGCTGGTGATCCGGCCGTCGCGGATCTCCACGATGCGCGAGGCGCGCTTCGCCAGGGCTGGGTCGTGGGTGATGATCACCAGCGTGCGGCCGCTCTTCCAGAGCTCCTGAAACAGGCCCATGACGTCGGTGCCGGAGCTGGTGTCGAGGTTTCCGGTCGGCTCGTCGGCGAGGACGATGTCCGGGTCCATCGCCAGCGCGCGGGCGATGGCCACGCGCTGCATCTGGCCGCCGGAGAGCTCGGTCGGCTTGTGATCGACGCGGTCGCCGAGGCCGACGCGCGTCAGCAGCTCCGTGGCGCGGGCCTTTCGCTCCTTCGGGGGGATTCCGCCGAACAGCATCGGCAGCTCGACGTTCTCCTGGGCGGTGATGTGTGGCAGCAGGTTGAAGTTCTGAAAGACGAATCCGACGCGGCGATTGCGGATCTCCGCGAGCTGGTCCCGCGTCACGCCCGCCACGTTGTCCCCGCCGATCTCGTACTCCCCCTCGGTCGGCGTATCGAGGCAGCCCACGAGGTTCATCAGCGTCGACTTGCCGGAGCCGGACGGTCCGACGATGGCCACGAACTCGCCTGCATGGATGTCGAGATCGATGCCCATGAGCGCCTCGACCTTGACCTTGCCGGTGTCGTAGACCTTGCGAATGCCGGACATCCGGATGATGGTGCCGTTCTGATTCATCGTTGCCTCATTCGTAGCGCAGCGTCGACGCGGGATCGATCCGCGCCGCGCGGCGCGCGGGGAAGTAGCCTGCCAGTAAGCCGATCATGCCCAGGATCGCGGAGGTGGCCATGCCGATCTGCGGCGAGAGCGTGGGGTGCCCGAGGAACGCCATGACGTCGCTCTCGAGGGGGATGAAGGACATCGCCGCGACGAGCAGCGTGGCGATGATGATGCCCAGCGCGCCGCCGATGAACGTGTACACCACGGCCTCGAGCACGAAGGGCCAGATGATCCACGACGCCTTGGCGCCCAGGGCCATCTTCACCCCGATCTCTTTGGTCCTCTCCTTGATCACGGCGAACATGATGTTGGCCACACCGACGCCGCCGATGAGCAGCGTGAGCGCGCCGACGATGCCCAGGAACATCTGGATGCCGCCGGTGATCATGCGGTTGACCTTCGCGCTCTTGACCGTGTCCCAGGTGCCGAACGCGCCGTCGTCGGTGGGGTCGTAGCCCATCTTCGGTCCCAGCACCTCGTTGTACTTCTTGACCGCGGCGGCCATCTGCTCGGGCTTGTGGGTCTCGATGAGCACGTTGTTCAGCCGCTCGCGTCCGAACTGCGCGCGGAAGGTCGTGATCGGAATCGTGGCGTGGTTGGCGTCCGGACCGCCGTACGTGCCCATCTGGGTCTTGTGCTGCATCACACCGACGACGAGGTACGGCGCGTTGTTCACGAGGATGGTCTTGCCGATGGCGTTCTCTTTTCCGAAGAGATCGGTCGCGACTTCATCGCCGAGGAACACCACCCGCCGCCGCTGCTGCTCGTCCGCGGGGGAGAGCCAGCGTCCGCCGGCGACGGGGTAGTGCTTGCGCGCGTCGCCGTACTGCCAGCTCACGCCGATCACGCGGCTGTTGATGGTCTTGCCGCCGTACGCGAGCGGCGTCCGCCACGACACGATCTCGCCGATGACCGACTTCAGCTCCGGCATGCGGCTGCGCATGAACTCGAGGTCGTCCATGCGCGGACGGATCGGGCGTCCCGGAGGAAGTCCGCGATAGCCTTTCGTCGTCTCGCCCGGCCAGAGCACGGAGATGTTCTCGCCCATCGCGCGGCGGTTCTTGTCGAGCTGTCGCTTCAGCCCCTCGCCGAACGCGAGCAGCAGCAGGATCGCCACCGTGCCCCAGGCGATGGCGGCGATGGTGAGGAACGCGCGCTTCTTCTGAAGCTGGCTGGCGCTGGCGAAAAGGGAGAGGACGACGTGGAGGTCGCGTTTCATGTTGCTGGTTCCTGGTTGCTGGTTACTCGTGATTCCTCGCCCGGGCGCAGAGGCGCATTGGACCAGCAACCAGCAACCAGTAACGAATTCATAGTTTCATCGCCACCACAGGATCGAGCCGCGACGCGTCGCGCGCGGGGAAGTATCCGGCTACCAGTCCGACCAGGCCCAGCGCGACCGCGGTGAGGATGGCGACGATTGGGGAGAGCTCGGGCTGGCCGATGTATTCGATGGCGCCCTGGGTCACCGGCGTGCGCGGGAAGATCCAGCACAGTCCGTAGGTGATCCCGAATCCGATGATGCCGCCGAAGAGCGTGACCAGCATCGTCTCGATGAGGAACTGGGTGAGGATGAAGCGCTGCTTCGCGCCGAGGGCCATCTTGATGCCGATCTCGCGGGTGCGCTCCTCGACGATGACGTTCATGATGTTCGACACGCCGATGCCGCCGACGATCAGCGTCAGCACGCCGATGATCCCCAGGAAGGCGTTGAAAGAGAGCATGAACAGGTCGAAGAACTTGAACTGCTCCGTGGTGTCCCAGATCGACAGCGCTTCCTTGTCGGTCTTGTCGAAGCGCAGCCGCTTGCCGAACGCGGTGCGCACGCGCTCGATGAGCTGCTCGGACTCCGAGGCGTTGGCCCCCTGCATGACGATGTTGTCGACGTACTTGTCGCCGGTGAGGGCCCGGAACGTGGACGAGGGGATGAAGGCCTTGTCCTTGTCGCGGCCGCTGTAGCTGGAGTCCTGCGGTTTCTTCTTCAACACGCCCACGACCATGAACGGCGACTGGTTCAGGAGCACGATCTTCCCGATCGCGTCGCTCTCGCCGAAGATGTTCGTCTTCAGCTCATCGCCGAGGAAGACGACGCGGCGCTGGTTGGCGTCGTCGATGGGATTGGTGAACCGTCCGCCCGGCTCGGGGATGAGGTTGCGCATCTCCCCGAACTCGGCGATGACGCCGGAGATGTCGACGGACACGGTCTTGGTGCCGTAGTCGAGACGCATCGAGGTCATGTACTCCGGCGACACGCGCCGCAGCCCCTGCACTTCCTGGCGCACGGCCATCACGTCTTCGTCGGTGACCCGCAGCCGCCGCCCTTTGCCCAGACCCTCGTAGGGGATGGAGGTCAGGCCCGGCCAGATGATCATGATGCGATCGCCGAGGCCGGCCGTGTTCTTCACGAGCTGCTTGTGCAGCCCCGTGCCGAAGGCGAGCATCAGCGAGATCGCAACCGTCCCCCACACGATGCCGAAGATCGTCAGAAACGTGCGCAGCTTCTCGTTGCGCAGGTCGCGATAGAGCTGGCGGAGGATGTCTTTCATTCGGTTGCTGTGTTGCTGGTTGCTGGTTGCTTGCGGTTTCTCGCGGTGCCGGTTCCGTCAGCCGTTTGCCCACGAGCAACCAGCAACTAGTAACCAGCAACGCGCGCGGCAGCGCGCTACGAAATCTCCTTCGGCGGCCGCTCCACGACTTTCGCGCCCTTTGCCAGTCCGCTCACGATCTCGACGTTCAGGCCGTCGGAGATGCCGGTTTTGATCTCCTTCTTCACCGGCTCTTTCTTCGGGTCGCTGTGCGGGAGCTCGACGAAGGTCTTCTTGCCGCCGTCCTCGAATGAGACGAGGCGCTCGGGCAGCACGAGCACGTCCTTCTTCTCGCGGATGATGACGTCCGCGTTGGCGGAGTAGCCGGCGCGGAGGGTGATCTTCTGTCCCGGATCGAGCTCGATCTCCACGTCGAACAGGGTCGCGCCTTCCTTCTGCTGCGCCTGCGGGGCGATGCGCTGCACGCGTCCGGTGACGACGTCGGTCGGCAGCGCGCCGACTTTGATGCGCGCGGTCATGCCCATCGAGAGCTTGCCGACGTCGATCTCGTCGACCGTGCCCTTGAAGATCAGGTCGGACATGTCGGCGATGGTCGCCATCTCGGTGCCGGGCTGGTACGACGTCAGGGGGACGATCGGGTCGCCTTCGTTGACCAGGCGGGTGAGCACGGTGCCGGCGGCCGGCGCGCGGATGATCGATTCCTGGGCGCTGGTGGAGGAGAGGTTGCCGCGGCGGGTGAGCTCGCGGTCCTGGCGGGCTTTCATGAGCGCCACGCGGGTCAGCTCGAAGGATTCCTTCTTCGAATCGATCTCGGACTTCGCGAGCACGCCGCTGTTGGCCAGCTCCATGGCCCGGTTGTACTCCGACTCGGCCCTGCGGAACGACGCCTCGGCCGACTCCACGCGCCGATCGACTTCAGAGACCTCGAGCGGGGTGGGGGTGGGCGCGATCTCGAAGAGCGGGTCGCCGGCCTTGACGGTGTCGCCCACCTGGACCATGGCCCGGCGGACGATGCCGGAGATCTTCGATTTGACCTGGAACTTCTGGCGGGGCTGGATCTGTCCGACGGCGACGGCCTTCTCGACGATCGTGCCCTGCGTGACCTCCACTTCCTTGAGGCCACCTTCTTTCTTCTGGCCGTTGCGCACGACGGCGTACACGCCGACGGTGCCGAGGGCGAGGACGATCAGAATGAGAAGGATTTTCCCGAGCTTGGACATGGCGTAGCTCTCCTGTCACAGCAATGTACGCCGGGATTTTGGAAAAGTTGCGGGCGGCTTCGCCGGTGTTGTCGGTTGTCGGTTGTCTGCGGGGTTCGGCTCGGTGCACACTGTTCGCTGTGCCGGACGAGGTCTACGCGATCGGAGCTGTCATCAGCGTGCTGGCCACGATCGCCGGCGTCTGGTCGGCGTGGCGCCGCCAGGTGCTCACGCGCCGCATCATCCGCTCGCTCACCGACGAGCAGCGCAAAGCGATCGGCCTGGCCCCGAAAGCCGATCCCCCACAGACAACTGACAACTGACAACCGACAACAACTAAATCGGCGGTCCCGGCGGCACAGGCGGCAACGTCGGCGCCTGCCACGTCTCCGGCCGCAAAAGGAACCGCTCGATGTCATCGCGCGTGACGCGGCGATGCGCGCTTTCCGCGCCGTCCGCGACGTTCACCAGCTTCGCCGACAGCCGCCGCAGCGCGTCGAACGCTTCGGCCCGTGCGAGCGGATCGGCGTCGCGAGTGTTCGCCAGTCCGGCCAGCCGCACCAGCAGCACCGTGCGCAGTCCGCGCACCACCGCGCCTTCGCGCGTGGCGGCCTCGATCAGCGCGTCGGTCACGTCCCGCAGCGTCAGGTTGCGTTCCTGCTGTGCGAGCCGCGCCGCGCGCGCCGGGTCGAGCAGCGCCGAGATCGTGACGTCGGACGACGTCATCGACGCGGCCACCGGATCGAACGTCGGATCCGTGCGACGCGGGAACACTTCCGTGTTCGCGTCGCCCCATGCGTAGCTCGGCGGCGGAATGAGATCGCGGATGCGTTTCGGGATCTCCAGGAACGACGGTGCCAGCGTCGACATCACCGCCGACAGCGCCTCGCGCTGGCGCTGCTCCGGCACGGCTTGCGGCGGGTCGCCGGCGCCGTACGCGTAGTACACGCCGCCGATCGACTTCGCCGCCGCCTCCACCTGATACCGATGGTGCAGATAGAGCGGCAGCAGCTTCTCTTCCAGCGACGACAGCGGCTCGCCCGGCTTCTGGTTGCGCATGCCGAAGTCGTCGAGGGCGATGCGGCGCACGGCGATCTCGTGCCGCAGCATCCCGACTGGATCGTTCCCGTTGTCCCAGACCGAGCCGAGGGGATGCGCGCCGCCGGCGGGGCGGGAGTGGGGATCGGAGACGAACGCCGGAACCGCGCGCGCCAGCGCCTCGAGCTCCGCGTCGCTCGACACCTTCTGATATGCGTACTTGATCGCCGCCACGTCGTACGCCCCCACCCCGTTCGTATACGCCTCGGACAGATCGAGCTTGCCACCGACGATCTTGATGTAGGGCGCCGGATAGTCCATGACCGAGGCGCGGCCGAAGACCGAGGCGGCCATGTTGTGATCGAGGCCGAGCGTGTGCCCGACCTCGTGCGCGGAGAGCTGGCGGATGCGCTGCAGGGCCATGATCGACGGCGAGGTCTTCGGATCGAGCTCGTCGTACTCCGCGATCAGTCCGCGCGCGAGGAGCACGTCCTGGCGGATGCGCAGGGAGCCGAGGAGCACGTGGCCTTTCAGGATCTCGCCGGTGCGCGGATCGGTGATGCTCGATCCGTATGACCAGCCGCGGGTCGAGCGGTGCACCCAGTTGATGACGTTGTAGCGGACGTCGAGCGGGTCGGCATCAGGCGGCAGGACCTTGACCTGGAAGCCGTTCGGATAGCCGGCCGCTTCGAAGGCCTCGTTCCACCAGGCCGCGCCTTCGACGAGCGCGGTGCGGATCGGCTCGGGCACGCCGTTGTCGACGTAATAGACGATCGGCTTGCCGGGCTCCATGCGATGGCGCGCGATCCAGCGCTTGGTGATCGGCTCCGTGAACGGCGACGCGTAGTCGTAGAACTCGATGCCGAAGACGCCCACGCGCGGATCCTGCCGGCGCGGCTCGTATCCCGGCTCGGGCAGCGCGACGAACGAGTGATGCTGCCGCACGCTGATTACGTCGGCCGTCGGCGTCACGCCGCGCACGAGGTTGCCGGGGCGGTCGGTGGTGGAGAACGTGAGGGTGGCCTCGACCTCGGTGTTGCGCGGGAACGCTTTCGTGCGCGGGAGATGGATGGCGCTGCGGTTGCGGTCGAGCGAGTAGTTGCCCTGCTGCGTCTCGCGCAGGCGGCGCGTGACGCCGTGCGCGTCGGAGAGGAAAAACTCCGTGGCGTCGACCAGCACGCCTTTGGGGGTGGTGGACTCGACTTTGAAGCCGGCCACGATCGACGTCGCGAAGGACTGCTCCACCGCGCGGCGCTCGGAGGGATCGTTGCTCAGCGCGCGATACGCGTAGTTCGGCTCGACCATGAGTACGCGCGGGCCGACGCGCTCGAAACGCACCAGGCGCGTGGGGCCGAGCTGCGAGCGATCGAGACCGATCGGGTTCGAGCCGACACCCGCCGCCAGCGAGACCTGCCAGATCAGTTCCTCGTTGAAGCGCGTGATCTCCATGAGCAGCTTGCCGTCGGCCTCGTTCCAACGCAGGGGGATGAACCCATCGAACACCTGTGGAGCGGCGGCCGCTTCGGCCGCCGGTTTCTTTTCGGTTGGCGTTTCGGCGGCCGAAGCGGCC
>DATLOL010000144.1:0-3714 GCA_035536275.1 Thermoanaerobaculia bacterium | reverse complement strand
AACGCCAGGTGTTTTTCAGGCAGCCAATCGCTCGGCGCGGGCGGCAGCAGGTAACTCTGCTCCGGTTGGTACGCTCGGTAGTTGCTCGGCATGCATCATTTTACGACGCACTACCGCTTTTCTGCCGCGCAGTCTCCTAGCTGTTGTTTGTCAGGACGTTGTTCCGTTTGTAAGTCGTCTGCGAGTCTGCGCCCGGGCGATCCCGCACAGACAACTGACAACTGACAACCTCACTTCAGCCTCTCCGTGAAGAACTTCGTGATTTCCACCACCGACTTTACGCGGTTCGGCGTCTTCCGCCATCCGTGTCCCTCGTCCGGAAACAGCACGTAGGCCACGGGCACGTTGCGGCGCTTGAGCGAGTCGACGACCTGCTCCGCCTCGATCACCGGCACGTTCGTGTCGTTCGCGCCGTGCAGCACGAGCAGCGGGGTCTTGATGCGATCGATCTTGTGGATCGGCGACAGTGAACGGAGCATCTCCGCTTCCGTGACCGGATCGCCGTACTCCTTCGTCGAGATCGCCGCCATCCACCCCTCGGTCTTCTTGAAGAACGTGTCGAAGTTCACGATGCCGAACAGGTTCGCGCCGGCCGCGAAGAGGTCCGGCCACTCCGTGACGCCGGCCATGACCATGTAGCCGCCGTACGAGCCGCCCATGATGCCCAGGCGTTTGGGGTCGGAGAGGTTCTGGGCGACGAGGTGATCGGCGGTGGACTTGATGTCGCGCACCGCGTCGACGCGGAGCTTGCCGTTGTCGAGGTTCACGAACTTCTTGCCGAAGCCCGACGAGCCGCGCACGTTCGGCGCGAATACGGCGATGCCGCTCGCGATCAGCGCCTGGTACGTCGCATTGGGGGACGGCCGCTCCTGACCTTCCGGTCCGCCGTGGAAATTGAGCACGGTCGGATAAGGCGCCTTCGCATTGGGCGGGCGATACAGCCAGCCGCTCAGTTCCAGGCCGTCGTGCGCCTTGTACTTCACCAGCTCCGGGCGCACGAGCTCCTCGAGGTTCACGCCCGGATGCGGGCTGCGCGTGAGCTGGCGCCGCGTGGCGCCCTCCAGATCGATCACCCACACGTCGGGCGGCGCCTTCGAGCCGGCGAAGACCGCGACGAAGCGCTTGCCGTCGCGCGCGAACTCGTAGGGGACGGCGATGTCGGTGTCGGGCGGCGAGGGGAGGCTCTTCTGTTCTTTCGTGACCAGGTCGAGGAGGCGCAGCTCGGTCCGTCCGGCCACGTTCCAGTTCAGCACCGCCGTCGTCGCCGCGTCGTTGAGGATGAAGCTCGCCAACTCCGCGTCGGCGCGCTCGGCGAGCACTTCGAACGGACCGGGCTTGCCGCCGGTGAGGACGACGCGGCCGAAGGCGTGCAGGTCGCGGTTGGAGTTGCCGGCGAGATAAATGATGTCCGAGCTCGTGCCGAAGTCGACGCCGGGGAAGGTGGCGGGAGGAGTGTGCGGAGTCAGGTGAACTTCGCCGGTGCCGTCGAGGGCAACGCGGTAGTAGTTGTCGTCGCCGCGGCTGGCCAGCCGCCACACGAGCGCGTACTTGCCGTCGCTGCTGATCTCATCGACCGAGCCGACGCCGGTGGTCTCGGCGACCATCCGTTTCGCACCGCTCTCGACCTCGATGCTCCAGATGTCCATCGCGTTCGGCGTGCGCTTGTTCGATGAGACCAGCAGCGCTTTCGAGTCCGGCGTCCACACGCCGATCTGGTTGTTGCTCGTCCCGCCCTCGGTGATCATCCGCAACCCGGTGCCGTCGGGGTGCATCAGGTAGATCTGTTCGTTGAGCCCTCCGCCCGGCGCGAGCTGCACCGCCAGCCACTGCCCGTCCGGCGACCACTTCACACCCGCGACCGGGTCGTCGAACGCGGTGATCTGGTCCGGCCAGCCGCCGGTGGCGGAGACGGTCCAGACCTGCGGCGAGCCGCTGATGCCGGTGATGAACGCGACGCGTTTGCCGTCCGGCGAGAACGACGGCGCCGTGGCGTTGACCATCTTCCCGAGCATGAGCACCTTGCGGGCGAGGTCGTCGGCCGGTGCGGCGTGCAGACTCGCGGCGAAGACGAGAGCGAGGGCGATGCGTGTCATGACTGCGGATTCTCGCATGCAACAACCGGCCTCACGCCTGAAGCATAATTCGACATCATGCGACGACTGCTCGTTCTTCTCCTCGCCGCCCTTCCTCTGTTCGCGCAGAGCGACGTCGGCGAAGTCACCTTCGCCAACTCCGGCGCGGCCGAGGCCCAGGCACCGTTCCGGCGGGGCCTGGCGCTGCTGCACAACTTCGAGTATCCGCTTGCGGCGGACGAGTTCCGCAAGGCGCAGGAGATCGATCCGAGTTTCGCGATGGCCTACTGGGGCGAGGCCATGACCCACACGCATCCGATCTGGTTCCAACAGGACCGCGAGGCCGCCCGCGCCGTGCTGCAGCGCCTCGGCAAGACGTCCGAGGAGCGGTTGGGGAAGGCGAAGACGGAGCGGGAGCGTGATTACCTGCGTGCCGTCGACGTGCTGTACGGCGAGGGATCGAAGAACGATCGCGACTTCCAGTTCGCGGACGCGATGGGCGCGCTGCACGCGAAGTATCCAACGGACGTCGACGCGGCCGCTTTTCACGCGCTGGCCATCCTCGGCACTGCCCATCAGGGGCGCGACTTCGGGACGTACATGCGCGCGGCGGCGATCCTCGAGGAGCTCTTTCCCGCGAATCGCAACCATCCCGGCGTGCTGCACTACCTCATCCACTCCTACGACGATCCGATGCACGCGCCCCTCGGCCTGCGCGCCGCGCGGCTCTACGGCGCCGTCGCGCCGAACGCATCGCACGCGCTGCACATGACGTCGCACATCTTCGTGGCCCTGGGGATGTGGGACGACGTGATCGATGCGAATCGCCGCGCCGTCGACGCGGTCAATCAGTTGCGCGCCGCCCGGAACCGGCAGAAGGCCGACTGCGGCCACTATCCGACCTGGCTGCATTACGGATATCTGCAGAAGAACGATGCGGCGGCGGCGCGGAAGGCGCTGGATGCGTGTCGCGCTTCGGCGCTGGAGATCGCGTATCAGCAGGCCGGTCCGATGGACTCGAAACGCGGGCGCGTGACGGAGTACGCGGACATGCGCGCGCATCACGTCGCCGCGGGGCATGCGCTCACGGATGCGGATCGCATCGCCATTCCGGAGGAGTTCCCGCGCGCGCAGCACACGGTCGCGTACACGGACGTGCTCGCGGCGAAGGATCTCGAGTCGCTGAAGCCGGCCGTCGAGCGCGTGCGCGCGCTGCACGCGAAGATGGTCGAGACGAGCAAAGGCGACGACAACCCGTCCGAGCGCCTGCGCGCGGACGTGATGCTGCAGGAATCCGAAGCGCTGCTGCTGGCGGCGTCCGGCAAGCGCGATGAGGCGATCAAGCTGCTCGAGGCGGCGAAGAAGGTGGAGGACTCGATGCCCTTCGACTTCGGCCCGCCCGCCGTCGCCAGGCCGGCCGCGGAGCTCCTCGGCGATCAGCTCGTGCTCGCCGGCCGCGCGGCGGAAGCCGAGGCGGCGTACCGCGCGGCGCTGGCCCGCATGCCCGGGCGCACGCGCGTCGTCACCTCGCTGGCGAAGCTGACACCCTCGGCGCGCGAAGATCAGCAGGCCGCGAAGGCGCACGTGCACTGATCCGCGTCTCCGGTACCTGTGGAGCGGCGGCCGCTTCGGCCGCCGGGTT
>DATLOL010000143.1:0-2900 GCA_035536275.1 Thermoanaerobaculia bacterium | reverse complement strand
GTTCTTTTGGGCGGCCGAAGCGGCCGCCGCTCCACCACTACCCGCCACCTCTTTCCACGCGCTCTTCAGCGTCGCGGGCTGAATCCGATCGTGATTGGCCTTTCGCGAGGCCTGATCGGCGCGCTGCAGCGCGGCTAGCGTGGTGAGATCGATCGCTTCCTTGAAGAGCTCCACCGCATCGGCGCTCAGCGGCGCGAGCACGGTGCCGTCGGTGAGCGCGTCCTGCTGGACGGCGAGGATCGCGCGGAGCGCATACGCGACGCTGCCGTACTGCCGTTTGTCGCGCGCGGTGACGACCGTGCCGCCGACGACGAACGAGCCGTCCGGCATCAGCGTGTACGGCACCGACGCCTGCAGCACCGGCCGCAGCGCCTCCGCTCCGATCTCCTTCGGATTCCCCGCGGATGCCTTCGCCCACACCGCCCGGATCCACGCCTTCTGCAGCGCGATCTTCTCGAACCGGGCCTCGGACTCGAGAGGCGTCCCGTAGATGAAATCTTCGAGACGGCTGGCCGTGGCGTAGCACTTCGGATCGCGGACGCCTTCGAGCTCGCCGATCTCGTCGATGATGACGGGGACCTGCGCAAAAACAGGCAGAGCTACAGCCAGGAACACCGGCATGAGGTAACGGGGCATGGACGGATCTCCTCGATTGGGGAGAGTGTAAACTGTTCGCATCCCATGAACGAAACACTCCGGTACAAATACGTCCCGTATGGCGGCGGCGTGGAGGAGCTCGACCGCTTCGGCATCCGCGACCGCATTCGCGCCGGCGACATCGTGGCCGAGTCCGAGCTGGCCCTCGTAGATTCCGAGGAGTGGCGGGCCGCCGCTTCGTATCCCGAGCTCGCGCGCTACTTCGAGCTCGTGGCAACGACGACTCCGCGCACGATGCCCGGCATCCCGGTGAAAGTCGCGCCGCCGCGGGTCGTGGAGACGATGGGCCAGCGCCTGCTTCAGGGTCTGCTCTACCCGATCGGCGGCGGCGAAGTGCTGATGCTCATCGGCCTGACGATCCTCTCCGCCATCCCGGTCATCGGCATCCTCGGCACTCTCGCCTCGACGCTGATCATGGTGTCGATCGTGCGCGCGTCCGCGGACGGCCGCACGAAGATGCCGCTCATCGACACGTCGGACGCGTGGACGCTGATGATGACGTACCTCAAGGTGCTCTTCGTGACGATCGTGTCCCTGCTGCCGGTGTGGATCTTCGGCTGGACCGCGTTCGTCCAGGTGCTTCTCGGCAAGATGAACGTCGTGCCGGCGCTGGCGGGGATCATCGTGCTGCTCGCCGTCGCCGCGATCTACTATCCCGCGTGCCTGGCCACCGTGGCCGTGTGGGACAGCGCGCTCGACTCGCTGAATCCCGTGTACGTCTTCCGCGTCATCAAGCTGATCGGCACGGACTACTTCATCGTCGTGGCGATGTGGTTCGTGGGGACGACGTTCACGACGCTGATGTCGTCACCGTTCCTGAATCCGCTCGCGGCGGTGCCGATCGTGGGAAGCCTCTTCTCGAACTTCCTCTCGTTCTGGGCACTGTTCTACGTGTCGCACCTGCTCGGCTACGCGGTGTACCGTCATTCGCCCGAGCTGGGCTGGGAGTGAGGGCGGTACGACAGCGCGAACGGAATCCGTTCCGCAATGGGCGGATGCGAGTAGCGCCAGTACTTGATGAACGGGTGGGGGCTCGGGTCGCGCTTGGAGCTCTCGGCAAGCTTGCGGAAGGCGGTGGCCATGGGCTCGTTCAGACCCGTGAGCTCGAGCGAGAAGATGTCCGCCTGGTGCTCGCCCCAGCGTGAGTACGCGGCCCCGAACGGCGTCGTGAGAAACGCGAGCACGAAGAAGACCAGCGCGGCGTACGGAATGACGGCCGGATCGCCCGCCGTCTGGTAGCCGCGCCTGGCCACGCCACGCTCGATGATGCGGTAGCCGACCAGGTAGACGATCAGCGCGCCGAGAATGCCGACGCCGAGGCCTTTCCAGACGTCCTTGCGCACGTAGTGGCCCATTTCATGGCCCATCACGGCCAGGACCTCGTCATGCGTCATCTCCGCGAGCAGCGTGTCCCACATGACGATGCGCGCCGTCGGACCGATGCCGTTCACATAGGCGTTGAGAGTCTTGGTCTGTTTCGACGCATTCACCTCGAACACGCGGCCACCCTCGATGCCCGCGCGCGACGCCAGGTCGAGAAGCTTCTGCCGCAGCACCACATCCTTCAGCGGCTCGTACTCGTTGAAGATCGGGTCGATCACGATGGGCTGAATGACCGCGGCAAAGACGACGAACGGAATCGTGCCCAGCCACAATGCGAGCCACCAGCGCTTCATGCGCCGCATCGCCAGGAGGGCGAGCGCGCCCACCGGAACCACGATCGCAAGATTCACGGCGGAGCCCTTGGCGTAGTCGGACATCCACGACCCGAAGCTCTGATCGCTGAGGTCGAACTGCTGCGGGACGTGAAAGCCGGAGTAGTACGTGAGAGGAAAACTGAGGATGGACGTCACGAGCACGAGCAGGGCGATGGTGAACATGGCCACGACGAAGGGCTTCCTGGTGACCCGCTCCGCGACGGCCTTCATCTTCCCCGCCGCCCCGGTCTTGATCAGCACCAAGAACACTCCGATCGTCCACGCGTTGCCGACGAAGTAGAGGACGTCGCGAATGCGCGAGTGCCGGAGCATCTCGTCGGTCATGCGCACCTCGAACCGATCGGCGCCGCTGCGCTCGTCCGGCTTCGCCTGCGGCTGCGCGATCACGGCCACGGCAACAACGGCAACGCCGAGGACGAGCTTGAGGAGGGTGCGCATGGGCGCGAAGGATACCTGTCGTCGATACATCCTGTGGAGCGGCGGCCGCTTCGGCCGCCGGTTGGAGGAGAGACTCGGCGGCCGAAG
>DATLOL010000142.1:0-22745 GCA_035536275.1 Thermoanaerobaculia bacterium | reverse complement strand
GACCAATCAGGTGCGCAACATCGCCCAGGTCACCACCGCCGTTGCGAACGGCGACCTGTCGAAGAAGATCACCGTCGACGTCAAGGGCGAGATCCTCGAGCTGAAGAACACCATCAACACGATGGTCGATCAGCTCAACTCGTTCGCCGGCGAGGTCACCCGCGTGGCCCGCGAAGTCGGCACCGAGGGACGACTGGGCGGCCAGGCGCAGGTCAAGGGCGTTTCCGGTACGTGGAAAGACCTCACCGACAACGTCAACATGATGGCCAGCAACCTGACCAATCAGGTGCGCAACATCGCCCAGGTCACCACCGCCGTTGCGAACGGCGACCTGTCGAAGAAGATCACCGTCGACGTCAAGGGCGAGATCCTCGAGCTGAAGGACACCATCAACACGATGGTCGATCAGCTCAACTCGTTCGCGTCGGAAGTCACCCGCGTCGCCCGCGAGGTCGGCACGGAAGGGAAGCTCGGCGGCCAGGCCCAGGTGAAGGGCGTCGCCGGTACGTGGAAGGACCTCACCGACAACGTCAACATGATGGCGTCCAACCTCACGGCCCAGGTGCGCGGCATCGCCCGGGTCGTGACCGCGATCGCCAAAGGCAACCTGAAACAGAAGCTCGCCGTCGAAGCGCGAGGCGAGATCGCGGAGCTGGGCGACACGATCAACGACATGATCGAGACGCTGGCCACCTTCGCCGATCAGGTCACCACCGTGGCCCGCGAAGTCGGCGTCGAGGGACGCCTCGGTGGCCAGGCCAACGTGCCCGGCGCCGCCGGCACGTGGCGTGACCTGACCGACAACGTCAACCAGCTCGCCGCGAACCTCACCACCCAGGTGCGCGCCATCGCGGACGTCGCCACGGCCGTCACCAAGGGCGACCTGACCCGCAGCATCACCGTCGAGGCCCAGGGCGAGCTCGCATCGCTCAAGGGCAACATCAACGAGATGATCCGCAACCTGCGCGAGACCACCTCGCGCAACGCGGAACAGGACTGGCTGAAGACCAACCTCGCCAAGTTCACGCGCATGATGCAGGGGCAGAAGAACCTGCAGACCGTGTCGCAGATGATCCTGTCCGAGCTGGCCCCGGTGGTCAACGCCGCGCACGGCGTCTTCTACACGATGGACACGAACAACGGCGCCGACCCGGTCCTCCGGCTCGCCGCGTCGTACGCGTTCCGCGAGCGCAAGCACTTGAACAAGGAGTTCCACATCGGTGAGTCGCTGGTGGGGCAGGCCGCGTTCGAGAAGCAGCGCATTCTCGTCACCGACGCGCCCAGCGATTACGTGCAGATCAACTCTGGCCTCGGCGAAGCAACGCCGCTGAACATCATCGTCCTGCCGATCGTCTTCGAAGGACAGGTGCTCGCGGTCATGGAGCTGGCCAGCTTTACCCGTTTCACCGAGACGTATCAATCGCTGCTCGATCAGCTCACCGAGTCGATCGGCGTCGTGCTCAACACCATCCAGGCGAACATGAGGACGGAGGAGCTCCTCACGCAGTCGCAGTCCCTCGCCGAAGAGCTGCAGACGCAGCAGGAAGAGCTCACCGAGACCAACAAGCGCCTCGAGTCCCAGGCCAAGTCGCTGCAGGCCTCGGAAGAGCTGCTCAAGCAGCAGCAGGAAGAGCTGCAGCAGACCAACGAGGAACTCGAGGAGAAGGCCCGCCTTCTCACCGCGCAGAACGAGGAAGTCGAGCAGAAGAACCGCGAGGTCGAGAACGCCAAGCGCCAGCTCGAGGAGAAGGCCCGCCAGCTCGCGCTCACGTCGAAGTACAAGAGCGAGTTCCTGGCGAACATGTCCCACGAGCTGCGCACGCCGCTCAACTCGCTGCTCATCCTGGCCAAGCTGCTGTCCGACAACCCCGAGGGCAACCTCACGGAAAAGCAGGTCGACTTTGCGCGCACGATCCACGGATCGGGGCAGGACCTGCTCACCCTCATCAACGACATCCTCGACCTGTCGAAGATCGAGAGCGGCATGATGACCGTCGCGCTGAGCGACGTCTCGTTCCGCGAGATCGGCGATTCGACCGAGCGCATGTTCCGCCAGATGGCGAACGACAAGGGGATCGACTTCGCGATCGAGCCGGCCACCAACCTCCCGAACGCCATCCACACCGATCCCACGCGCCTGCAGCAGGTGCTCAAGAATCTGCTCGGCAACGCGTTCAAGTTCACCGAGAAGGGCGGCGTGAAGCTGCGCATGGAGACGGCGCTGTCGGGCTGGACGCCCGGGCACGACGTCCTCGACCGCGCGGCCAGCGTCATCGCCTTCAGCGTGACCGACACCGGCATCGGCATCGCCGAGGACAAGCAGCGGATCATCTTCGAGGCGTTCCAGCAGGCCGATGCGTCGACCACCCGCAAGTTCGGCGGCACGGGCCTCGGGCTCTCGATCAGCCGCGAGATCGCCCGCCTGCTCGGCGGCGAGATCCGGGTCGAGTCGGAACAAGGCGTCGGATCGACGTTCACGCTCTTCCTGCCCCAGACCTACGTCACGCCGGGCGGACGTCGCGAGCGCTCCGTCGAGCGTCCCATGGAGGCGCACACCCAGCCGCAGACGCAGCGCGTCGCACTCAAGTTTCCCGACTTCACCGCCGAGACCTCGATGGACCGGCAGTCGCGCGAGGCCAAGGGCGGCGCCGAGGAGCAGCCGACCGTCGTCGTCGAGGAGCAGGTACCCGATGACCGCGACACCATCATCCCCGGCGATCGCACGGTGCTGATCGTCGAGGATGACGTTGCGTTCGCGAGCATTCTGCTCGACATGGCCCGCGAGAAGGGCTTCAAGGGCATCGTCGCCACGCGTGGTGAAACCGCGCTGCAGCTCGCGCCCCGCTACCGCCCCGACGCGATCACCCTCGACATCGCCCTGCCCGACATGGAAGGGTGGACGGTGCTCGATCGTCTCAAGCACGATCGCGCCACCCGCCACATCCCCGTGCACATCATCTCCGCCGACGAGGAGACCTCGCGCGGCCTGCGCCTCGGCGCATTCGCGCAGATGCAGAAGCCGGTCTCGAAAGACGCTCTGGACGACGCGTTCGCGAAGATCCAGGGCTTCCTCGAGCGGCCGAACAAATCGCTGCTCATCGTCGAGGACAACGACCAGCAGCGCCAGGCCATCGTCGAGCTGATCGGCGAGGGCGACGTCGACATCACCGCCGTCGGCACGGGCGAGGAAGCGCTCGAGCTCCTCAGCGTCCGCCGCTTCGACTGCATGGTCCTCGACCTCGGGCTGCCCGACATGACCGGCTTCGACTTCATCAACCGGATGAAGAACGAGCTGGAAGTGACCGACGTCCCGATCGTCGTCTATACCGGGCGCGATCTGTCGCGGAAGGAGGAGAACGACCTCAAGCGGATGGCCGACGCGATCATCGTCAAGGACGTCCGCTCGCCGGACCGCCTGCTCGACGAGACCGCGCTGTTCCTGCACCGCGTCGAGGAGAACCTGCCGGAGCAGAAGCGGAAGATGCTCGAGCAGCTGCACGAGTCCGATCCCGTGCTGGCCGGCAAGAAGGCGCTCATCGTCGACGACGACATGCGCAACATCTACGCGCTGACGTCACTCCTCGAGCGCCACAAGATGAAGGTGCTGTACGCGGAGAGCGGCCAGGAAGGCATCGACGCCCTGCGCGACAACGCCGACATCGACGTGGTGCTGATGGACGTGATGATGCCGGAGATGGACGGTTACGAGGCCATGCGCCGCATCCGGGCCATGGACGAGTACCGCAATCTCCCGATGATCGCCCTGACCGCGAAGGCGATGAAGGGCGACCGCGAGAAGTGCATGGAAGCCGGCGCCAGCGACTACATCACCAAACCGATCGACGCCCAGCAGCTGGTCAGTCTTCTCCGAGTCTGGTTGTATCGATAGCTTTTGAAGTTCACCCCGAGCGCAGTCGAGGGGTCAATGAAGCCCTCGCGCTGATCGTTCCGATTGGCGCGAAGGCTTCAACGATCCCTCGAATGGGCAGTCAACGTGAAGGCTCCACTGACCCCTCGACTACGCTCGGGGTGAACTGACGAAGCCCTCGGCCCACCATTTGCTCTTACCGCTCAGCAGTAACTCATGGCCAATCCATCCGCAGCCATCATCGATGAACAGGCCAAGGCGGACCTCGAACAGATCGAGGTGGCCCTGCTGACCGAGGGCATTTACCAGCACTACGGCTTCGACTTTCGCGACTACTCGCTGCCGTCGTTGCGGCGGCGGATCTGGAAGCGCGTCTATGCCGAGGGGCTGAGCACGATCTCGGGGCTCATCGAGAAGGTGCTCCACGACCCCCAGTCGATGGAGCGACTGCTGCTGGACCTCTCCGTCAACACGACGGCGATGTTCCGCGACCCGACCTTCTACCTGCAGTTCCGGCACAAGGTCGTGCCCATGCTGCGCACCTATCCGTTCGTGCGCATCTGGCACGCCGGCTGTTCGACCGGCGAAGAGGTCTACTCGATGGCCATCCTCCTCCAGGAGGAAGGGCTGTACGACCGCTGCCGCATCTACGCGACCGACATCAACGAGGCCGTGCTGCAGAAGGCGAAGTCGGGGATCTTCCCGCTCTCGACGATGCAGGAGAACACGTCGAACTACATCACCGGCGGCGGCAAGGGCACGTTCTCCGACTACTACACCGCACGCTACGACTATGCGATCTTCCGGCCGTCGCTTCGGGAGAACGTGGTGTTCGCACAGCACAACCTCGTCACCGACGGGTCGTTCAACCACTTCAACGTCATCTTCTGCCGCAACGTTCTGATCTACTTCAACAACGCGTTGCAGGACCGCGTGCAGCAGCTCTTCCTCCAGTCCATGGAGATGTTCGGCATCCTCGGCCTCGGCAAGAAGGAGTCGATCAAATACACCGCCGTGGCCGACAACTTCGACGTCGTCGATGCGGAGGAGAAGTTGTACCGGAGGGTGCGCTGATGACTGCCGCCCCGAAGCTCCCGCCCGGCATCCGCACCTGGACCGACGGCCGCGTTCTCGCCGAAGCCGCGCACAAGTACGAAGTGATCGTCATCGGCTGCTCCATGGGCGGCATGGCCGCGCTCGAGCAGATCTTCAACACGCTACCGAGAGACTTCACGGTGCCGATCGTCGTCGCCCAGCACCGCTATCGCACCTCCGGCGAGGCGCTCCCGGCGTTCCTGAGCCGCCATTCGAAGCTGAACGTCGTCGACGCGCTCGACAAACAGTGGATCCATCCGGGGAACGTCTATCTCGCGCCGGCCGACTACCACCTGATGGTCGATCAGGGAGGCGAGTTGAGCCTCTCCGTCGATGCGGCTGTGGCGTACTCGCGTCCGTCGATCGACGTGCTCTTCGAGTCGGCCGCGGATGCGTACGGGGCGGGCTCGGTCGGCGTCGTCCTCACGGGCGCGAACGCCGACGGCGCGCGCGGTGCCACCCGCATCAAGCAGCGCGGCGGCTTCGTCGTCGTGCAGGACCCGAAAACGGCAGAATCGCCCGAAATGCCTCAGGCGGCGATCGACGCCACGCGCGTGGATCGGATTTTGCCTCTGAACCGAATCGGGCCGTTTCTCGTCGAGCTTTGCCGGAACAGCGTATGACGGATCTTCGCTTCAGTTTATCCCGCGCGCAGACGCGGGATCTCGGGTGCGGCTGCGCTGCTGTTGCTCCGAGAGATCCCTCGTCTGCGCGAGGGATAGACTGGACGTGCCGGAACAGCGTATGACGGGTCTTCGCTTTGACGAGCCTCCGCGAGGGATAGACTGGACCAGCCGGAACAGCGGATGACGGACGAACGCGTAAACATTCTTCTGGTCGATGACCAGCCCAACAATCTGTTGGCGCTGGAGTCGATCCTCGTCGACACCGGCGAGAACCTGGTCATGGCCGAGTCGGGCACGGACGCGCTCCGTCATCTGCTGCACATGGACTTCGCCGTCGTCCTGCTCGACGTGCAGATGCCCGACCTGGACGGCTTCGAGACCGCGGACCTCATCCGCTCCCGCGAGCGTTCCCGCGACACGCCCATCATCTTTCTCACCGCCCTCTCCCGCAGCGAGACGAACGTTTTCCGCGGCTACGAGCTCGGCGCCGTCGACTACATCTTCAAGCCATTCGACCCGGTCATCCTGCGTTCGAAGGTCAACGTCTTCATCGAGCTGTTCCGCAAGCGCGAGGCCTTCAAGCGCCAGGCTCACGAGCTGGCCCGCCTCATCCGCCAGAACGAGCTGATTCTCAACGCCGCCGCGGAAGGCGTGTTCGGCGTCGGACTGGACGGCGCGACGACCTTCGTCAATCCCGCCGCGGCCCGCATGATCGGACGCAGGACGTCCGAGGTCACGGGCGTGGACATCCATGGGCTCGTGCATCCGGTCTTTCCCGGCGTGCTCACCTGCGATGTGACCCAGTGCCGCCTGCACGCGGTCGTCCACGGCGAGCCTGCCTACGAAGAGATTGAGTCCGCGTTCTACCGTCCGGACGGCACGAGCTTCCCCGTCGAATTCTGCGCGTCGCCGATGCGCGACGAGAACTCGAGCCTCCTCGGCTCCGTCATCACGTTCCGTGACGTGACCGAGAAGCGCTCCGCCGCTCTGGCCGCCGAAGCGGAGCGGCGCTATCAGGAGGCCGAGGCCCAGAATCGCGCGAAGGACAACTTCCTGGCCACGCTCTCCCACGAGCTGCGCACGCCCATGACCTCCATCCTGGGCTGGGTGCAGTTCCTCCGCAGCGGCCACTACGATCAGCAGGAGCTCGACGAGGCCCTGCGCACGATCGAATCGAGCGCGCGCCTGCAGGCGCGCCTCATCGACGACATGCTCGACGTCTCTCGCATGGTCCTCGGCAAGTTCCAGGTCGACCTGCAGCCCACGCGCATCTCCGACATCGTCGAGGCCGCGCTCACGACCGCGCGCCCGATGGCCCAGGACAACGACGTGCGGCTCACCTGGGAGATCGAGGATCGCGACGCCGTCGTCGACGCCGATCCGAACCGGATCCAGCAGGTCATCCACAACCTGCTCACGAACGCGATCAAGTTCACGCCGCCAGGCAAGCACGTCGACCTGCGCGTCGACCGCGCGAACGGCACCCTGCGCATTCGGGTGAGGGACGAAGGGGAAGGCATCGAGCCGGCGTTCCTGCCGTACGTCTTCGAGCGCCTTCGCCAGGCCGAAGGGTCGAACAAACGCTCCGGCCTCGGCCTCGGCCTTGCCATCGCCAGGCACATCATCGAGCTGCACCACGGCGAGATCTACGCCGAGAGCGACGGCCCCGGCCGCGGCGCGAGCTTCACGGTGACGCTGCCGGCGCTGGACCGCCAGCCCGCGCACGCGTGAGCGCGCCTACAATTCGCGTTCAAAGATGATCACGTGCGCTCTGTTCTTCCTGATGGCCGTCCTGTGGTTCGGACTCATGGCCGCCCTGTTGTGGTCCGCGCGGAAAGTCTGGGAGGGCGAGGTCGGCCCGTCGCGAGTGCGCGTGCGTAACAGCGTCTTCAACGAGCAGATGTTCGTGGATGGAGTGCTGGTCGCGCAGCAATCCGGATTGTCGTTCTTCGTCGACCTCCGTGCTCAGACGCCGATCGGAGGGCAGCCGGTCAACCTGCACGCGCACATCGGCGGCTGGTTTTCGGTGGACTGTACGCTCACGGCCGACGGCCGGCCGGTGCCGCTGCTGCAACTGCCTTTCGACCAGTGACGCGTCCGCGCTCGAGCTGCACGATCTCGTCGCAGATGGCCTCCACCTCGGCCATCTGGTGCGTGACGTAAATCGCCGGCACCGGGAACTCCTCGCGCACGCGCAGCAGGTACTCCAGCACGCGATCGCGCAACGCGACGTCGACTCCCGACAGGGGCTCGTCGAGCAGCAGCACTTCGGGATCGGACAACAGCGCGCGCGCGAGCGCGACCCGTTTGCGCTCGCCGCCGCTGAGACGCCGGACGTCGCGATCGAGCAGCGGCGCGATCTCCAGGACGTCGAGGACGTGCGCCGCGGGTTTCACTCCGCGCGAGTAGAAGACATTCTGCCGCACCGTCATGTGCGGAAAGAGCGCGTCGTCCTGCGGCACGTAACCGACGCGGCGCAGGCGCGGCGGTAGATCGGTGACGTCGCGTCCGTGCAACTCGATGCGGCCACTCTGCGGCGCGCGCAGTCCTGCGATCAGCTCGAGCACGGACGTCTTGCCCGCGCCCGACGGTCCGTACAACGCCGTCGTCCGCGCATCGAGCTCCAGCGACACCTCCAGTGTGAAGTGCGCGAGCGGCAGCACGACCTCCCGCAACACCACGCTCACACGCGCCTCCGCAGAAAGGCCTCGGTCGTCCATACCGCGAGGAACGCGATCACGACGGCGATGCCGAGGAGGCGGAAGGCGTCGGCGTCGCGTCCGAGCTGCACGTGGTTGTAGATGGCCAGGGAGAGCGTCGTGGTGCGGCCGGGGATGTTGCCGGCGACGAGGATCGTCGCGCCGAACTCGCCGATCGCCCGAGCGAAGGCGAGCAGCACGCCGCTGAGGATGCCGCGCGCGGCGAGGGGAAGGGTAATGGTGACGAAGACGCGCGCGTCGCGGGCCCCGAGGGTGCGGGCGATCTGCTCGAGCCGTGCGTCGACTTCCTCGAAGGCCACACGCGCCGCCCGCACGAGCAGCGGAAACGACATGACCATCATCGCCAGCACCACCGCGCGCCAGGTGAACACGACGTCGAACGGCAACACCGACCCGATTGCGCCGCGGCGACCGAACAGCTCGAGGAGGATCAGTCCCGTCGCCACGGGCGGCATCACCAGCGGCAGGGCGACCAGAGTTTCGATGAGCGACTTCCCCGGCCACCGCTTGCGCGCGAGCAGCCACGCGACGGCCAGTCCCGGCGGGACGATGAGCAGCGTCGCCGCCGCCGCGGTGCGCAGGGTCAGGCCGAGGATCTGGAGGTCATCGGAGGACATCGAATCCATACCGGACAAAGATCGCGCGTGCGGCGTCGCTGCGGAGATGGGCCAGGAAGCGGCGCGCGGCCTGGGGCTGCTCCGCATCGCGGAGGAGCGCAAAGGGATACGAGATGCGTGGCCCGTCGGTGATCGTTTCTGCGACGCGCACCTTGTTCGAGATCCGCGCGTCGGTCCGGTAGACGATGGCCGCATCGGCGTTGCCCGCGGCGACGGCGGCCAGCGCGCCGCGCACGTTCTCGGTGGGGACGATCTTCGCCCGCACCGCGTTCCAGAGGCCGCGCTTCTGCAGCCACTCGCGGGCGTAAATGCCGGCGGGCACACTGGACGGCTCGGCGAGGGCGATCGCACTCATCGACGTCAGCGGCCTCAGTTTCGCGCCGCGCGGCACGACGATCACCAGTTGGTTGGAGAGCACGCTCACGCGCGTCGTCGTTGCGACGCGATCCGTCGAACGCTCGTCGGCGGACAGGAACAGATCGGCTGGCGCCCCGGCCGCGATCTGCCGCGCCAGGATGTTCGACGCGCCGAAACTGAAGACGATCCGGTCGCGCGAGGTCTTCTCGTACCCCCGGGCGATCTCCTGCAGCGCATCGGTGAGGCTCGCCGCCGCCATCACCCGCACCTCGGCCGCCTGCAGCGACGCCGTGAGAAGCAGTACCAGGAGTACGCGAGCCATCATGCGATATCTACGACAAAGTATATCGACTACAACTCGCGGCGCAGCTCGTCCCACAGTTTCTCGACCGCCCGCTCGGCCTTCTCCTCCATCTTCCGGTACAGCGCGACCACGCGCGCACCGGCGTCGGTGAGCTGCGCGCCCCCCTGTCCCGCCCCGCCCCGCTCTTTCTCCACCAGCGGCTCCCGGAACGCGGCGTTCATGGTGCGCACGAGCGTCCAGGCGCGCATGTACGACATCCCCAGCGCTTCCGCGGCCGCGCGGATCGACCCGGTCCGCCCGATGGCCTCGAGCAGATCCGCTTTGCCCGGGCCCAGGACGATGGTGTCATCGTCGTCACGGACCACGCGAAAACGGGAACGCACGGTATAACGCACGGCTCGATCATACCCACGTGGCTCCGTAAGCCTCGCGCGCGCGACAGCGACAGACGCGCCGGTGCGGGCTGATGCGGTATAACAGAGTGATGGTTTGGCTCATGCGGCTGTTTGCCTTGATCTACTCGGCGATCTCGTTCTTCTTCGCGGCAGCCGCCGTGGTACTCGTTTTTCGCGCTGTCGCGACGCTCTGGCACGCCGTAACGCAATCCCCGACACAGGTATCGCAGGTTATTGAGAGCATCGGCATCCTCGCGATCGCTCTTGTTGCTCTCGAGATCGCCCAGACGGTCATGGAGGAGGAAGTGGTGCGCCGCTCGCAGGTCAGCGCGCCGACACGCGTCCGACGCTATCTGTCTCGTTTCCTCGTCGTCGTAGTGGTTGCGCTCTCGATCAAGTACCTCGTCGCCGTTGTACGGTTCCTCGAAGGAGACCCGCGCTTGCTATGGAACGCGTCTTCAATAGGAGTGGCGACGGCGGCATTACTGGCAGCCTGGGGCGTGTTCATCCGTCTGAATCGCGCAGCGGAAGACGTCGAGCCTGAGGCTATGGCGGATGCCAAACGCGAAGACGAAAACGTTCAGTAGCAGCACCACGCGGCCTGACTTCTCTGCAGTTGATGCGGCCCCGCTGCGGACGCCGATCAACCGTTCCTGGCGCGGTAGGCGATATAAACGAAGATCGCGACGATCACGAGCAGTGCGATGCGGCCCGCACCCATCATGCGTGTGTGGGCCACGGGACGTGTTCCCTTTGCTTTCAGGCCCGTGACCGCGGCGATTGCGGTGATGACCACGGCGAGGGCGAGCCAGATCAGCCAGTTCATTGATACCGAGTTCTACAAGATGCGCGCCACGCGGGCAGGACACGCTAACATTTCGCAATCATGGATTCGATCCTGGCCAGCTGTCCGTACTGCGGCGAGGCGGTCGAGCTTTCTCTCGACGAGAGCGGTGGGAACCGGCAGTCGTACGTGGAAGACTGTCCGGTCTGTTGCCAGCCGTGGCAGGTCGAGGTCTCGCGGGACGCGCAGGATGATTGGAGCGTCACAGTCCGGACTACAGACGAGTAGTGCTGATTTGTGATTCACGTGGAGCAGATCTACCTGCGCATGATTGCGGCGGCGGCCCGTTACGGTGAGACCGTCAAGGAATTCCTGCGCAGCGAGCTGCCGCACGTCTGGCACGAGCATTACGTGGCCGCCGACCCGACTCGCCGGGTGAACGTCGGTGTGATCACCCGTGGAACATTCGACTACCTATACGATGACCAGGACACGCTCGTCGCTACGGGAGTCGTCCCCGACGAGCCGAATCTCGAGTCGCGCGTCATGGCGGTCATTGGAACATCGGCGCCCGATCCGAGACATCGTGATGATTACCGTTTACGGGGATGGCTCGGCGCGACTGACAAGACCTTTGGCAAAGCGTGGGACAAAGGCCACTTCATCGCCCACTCCATAGGAGGTGCGGTCGCCGGGTCAGAGCTGAATGTGTTCGTTCAACGTCGTGATCTGAACCGTGGATGGTCGGCTGCAGGCCGTCGCTACCGTGCCATGGAGACCTACTGTGCCACTCGTCCTCACGTTTTGTGTTGGAGTCGGCCGATTTATACCGACGGTTCCGCGATGCCCTTACAGATCGAATTCGGCATTCTGAAAGAAGATCGCGAGTTGTGGCTGGAGACGTTCGACAACTGGTGGGCCGAGAACGAGTTCTACGAATGGCTCCATCGCGACCGGCCATTTCGCCGCGTGTTCGCACGTCAATGATGTGAGGTGGGATTCCATGGCGAAAACAAAGTCGGCTGAAGACGGCAACCGATAAACGTGGCCGGCCTGGCGTACCGAAAGCGATCGACGCAATGCGCGCATCCCTAAATATTCGGCTTCCACACCATCAGGACGACCGCGGCGGCCGGCGTCAACGTGGCAAACAGTCCCCAGAGCTCCCACTGCAGTGACTTCGAGCGGTACTTTGGCCAATCGAACGCCTCTGAATTGTCCGATAAGCGGAGCAGTTCCTTCTGCAGCGGCGCCACTTTCCACGCGAAGGCCACGCCGGACAGCGAGAACGCGACGATCGACCAGAGAATCCAGCCCGTACGCAGCAGCGGAAGCCCTGCCTGCACTGCTGCCAGGACGCCGGCGAGCGTGATGACCACGACACCGGGAACCGTGAACCATCGATCGGATCGGATCAGGCCACGCAGGGTGTGGGCAACGATGGCCGGGTTGCGCGTGCCATCGGCGTGGAACTTCCAGAAGAGGCCCGTGATGATGTTTCCCATGAAGAGGATTACGGCGAAGACGTGGACAACCTGCATGAAGTGATACATGGGGCGCTCCTGTCGTTGAAGCTAACACGGAGCAGAGGGTGTCGTTACCTGACATTCGTCACAAAGGACGGATGCGCACGCTCATCTCCGAAGATACTATGTGAAATGATGAAAGCAGAGTTTCCCGCGGCCGTCCCTGAAATCCCGGTCAGTGACCTCGACGCGGCACTGGAGTACTACAAGACCCGCCTCGGCTTCGACATCGATTGGAACAATTCGGATGGCGGCGGCATCGCAGGGATCTCCCAGGGAAACTGCCGGATGTTTCTGACCGATGCAACCTTCCGCGGGGACTACGGCAATGGCGCGCCGGTGGTGATCTGGCTGAATCTCGACAGCAGGGGAGACGTCGATGCGCTGTACGAGCGGTGGCGGGGGAAGGAGGCCAGAATCATTTCGGCCCCCGAATCCAAGCCCTGGGGACTGCATGAGTTCAGCGTCGCCGATCCGGACGGCAATGTGTTCCGCGTGTTCTACGACTTCGGCACCGCCGGCGGCTGAAGTCGTCAGATCGGCCGAGTCACTGTAGTATGCGCCATGACCGATTTCCGAGGTCGCGGTTTCGCAATTGCGGACATCCGGCTCACGCCGGATCAGTGCGACCACCTGGCCGCATCGATTCCGACCGTTGCGAGCGGACGCGGCGGCGTACGTGACCTGCTCCACCATCCCACCGTTCTCCAGCTTCTCCGGCACAAGCAGCTCGGCGACTACCTGTGGTCCGTGGTGGGACGCGAGCTCGTCGCCGTGAACGCGAAGCTGCTCGATAAAACCGCGGACTCGAACTGGCGCGTCGCCTGGCATCAGGACCGGATGATCGCCGTTCGCGAACAACGCGAGGTCGCGGGCTACGGCCCGTGGTCATCCAAGAACGGCGTCCCGCACGTCGAACCGCCATCCGCCGTCCTCCAGCAAATGCTCGCCGTGCGTGTCCATCTCGACCCCAGCGGTGTGGAGAACGGACCGTTGCGGGTCATCCCGGGCAGTCACGAGCTCGGAAAGATTTCGGACGCCGACATCCCGGGCGTCGTGGCGATGTCGGAGCCGTTCGAGATCTGCGTGGATCGGGGTGCCATCGTCATCATGCGCCCCCTCTTGCTCCATGCGTCGTCGCCGTCCCGGGCACCGGAACATCGCCGCGTGTTGCACATCGAGTTCGCGCCGATCGATGCGATCTCTCCGCTCCACTGGGATCAGCCGGTTCCTCTGAGCCGGGTGGCTGAGGTTACGCTGAAGCGGTAAGCGCGGACTCAGCGCGCATTGCTCCGGCCATACCAGCTTCCATCAGCTGCACCACGCCGTAGAACACCGGCCAGCCTTTCGCGTCATGAAGGAGCGGGGCTCGCGGTGTTCGTGCCAGATGACCGGTCACCGCACCCGCACGAGCATCAGCAGCGCGTCGGATCTCCGCCGCAGCCGCTCGATCACGTTGATCGTGAACGCCACGGGCACGGCCAGCCGCGCTTTCCAGCGCGGCATGTCGCCGGCGAGGGTGAGGCGCGGCACCACGGTCCGGATGGGAACTTCCTGCAGATGGCGCACGCCGAGGATGTCCAAACCGTGCTTCTGAACGAAACGCGCCAGTGTGGCCTGGTCGAAATAGACCGTGTGCGGGTGCTCGTAATGCGTTTGCCACAGCCGTTCGACCGCACTGCGGATGCGCAGCAGATGGGCGAAGCGAAAGAAGAGACCGTCCGATGACGGCACCTTGATCAGCCACAGCGCCCGCGCTTTGGTCTTGACGAGCTTGGCGAACGCATTGATGTCGTCGAGGTGCTCGAGGACGTCCAGTGTGGACACGATGTCGGCCGGCGGCGTCGATTCGTCGAGCAGGCCGTGGTGCACGCCGATGCCGCGTGCGCGCGCCGCTTCAGCGGCGATGGCGTTCGGCTCGATGCCCCGGACGCGAAAGCCCGCCTCCCGTGCCGCATCGAGGACGTAGCCGTAACCGCAGCCGACGTCGAGCCACTCACCGTCCGCCCCGTGCTCGCGCGCAAAGGCGACGATCTCCTCGGCCTGAGCTTGTCGCACCGAACCGATCGACTGGAGATAGGCGTCCAGGTCGACGTCGGCATAGCTCGTATCGCGGCGCCCGCTGACCGGGCTCGTACGCAATCCACAGGAGCGGCAGCGGTGGACGGTCACGCCCGCAATTCGGTTCGTATCGAAGGACTCACCTTCGCAGACGGGGCATCGCACGCGGCGCAGAATAACCGCACGCGGCGGCGGCGGGCGTAAGATCGAGGCGGAGGTCTCAGAGATGGCGGAGCCGCAGACGTTTCTCATCGAGGGTCTGGCGAGTTTGCTCGGAGGCCTCCTCGGCGTCTCGATCGGGGCCTGGCTCACGGGCATCTACAAGATCAGGGGCGAGCTCACCGGACGAGCGGAGAAGCTCGACACAGTCCTCCATGAAGTGCGTGCCACGGCCAAGGCCACGGAAGGCACGAAGCTCGACACCCGCGTGGAAAAACTCGATCAGATTCTCCAGGAGATCAAGGCGGTCACCGAAACGCAGAAACGCATCGAAGTCAACATCACCGGCGGTGAGTGGGACCGGCAGTGGCGATTGAATCAGATGCGCGAGGCATACGCGCGTCTCCTGGGGGCTCTGTACGGGTTGCAGGACTACTATCACGAGATCCGTGCACTGGAACCATACTCGAACAACAAACAATACGAAGCGGAGTTTCGCGCGGCGGACGACCTGCTCCGAAAGACCGCGGCCGAGTTCAAGACGGCCGCGGCTCTCACCCGTATCTTCGCCGGACCTCCGGCAGCTTTCGCATTGGATCAATATGACAAGGCAGCACAGTTCTGGGCGAAAATGCAGTCCTCGGAGTGGCCAAAACAGGCGCTGAAAGAGATCGCCGATCTGCACAAGAAACTGCTCGAGGCCGCTCGTGACGACCTGCATGTCTAGTAACGAGCTCTCAAAGCCGTTCCACTGGAGCCTGGTTACCCAGTCGCTCGCGCGCCCGTATCGCGTGTCCCTCCCGATGGTGCTTCTGGTCGCGCTGGTCCCCTTGTACATCTTCATTCCGGAATTGCTGCCGTCCGCCACTCGATATCGTCCCGAGCTGCCGGTGGATCGTGCGCTGCCGCTGGTCCCTTTCTGGGCGCTGATCTACGGAGCGCTGTACGCGTTCCTGATCCTCCTTCCCATCTTCGTGGTGCGACAGGAAGAACACATCCGGCGGACGGTCTACGCGTATCTGCTGATCTGGATCACCGCATATGTCTTTTTCTTCGTCATCTATCCCACCGCGGCACCGCGGCCAGACCGAGTGGTCGGAGAGGGATTCGCGGTATGGGGCTTGCGGGCCCTCTATTCGTCCGACCCGCCCTACAATTGCTTTCCGTCACTGCACGTGGCGCATTCGTTCGTGTCGGCGCTCACATGCCGGCGCGTTCATCGCGATCTATCGACCGTCGCCATTGTCTCTGCGGCGCTGGTCGCGTTGTCCACGCTGTTCACGAAACAGCACTATGTCCTCGACGTGATCGCGGGCGTCTTCCTCGCCTTGGTCGCCTATGTCGTGTCCTTACGCAAACACGAGCGGGAGCCGGTTCCCACATTCGACCGCGAGGTCGCGCCGGCGCTTGCACTGTGCATCGGCGGACTCGTTTCCTTCGGTCTCGCCGGCTATTGGATCGCTTACCGCTGGATCGGTGAAACGAGGTTCGATTTCGGGCCGTGATGCGCCGTACAATCCGCACATGCGGCGCACCGTCATCGCGATGGCACTGCTCCTCTCCGCGTGCGCCTCGGCGCCGATGCGCTATGGCATCGAAGGCGTCTCCGACCGGCTCTTCTGCGGCCTGTCCATCCCCGGCGGCGGCGAGGTCACCGATGCCGACATCGACAAGTTCGTCGCCGAGGTGGTGACGCCGCGATTCCCCGAGGGGTTCACCATGTGGACGGCGACCGGGAGCTGGCGCGGGACGGAGGAGAAGACGCTGGTCCTCGAGTTCCTCCATCCCTACGGCCGCCGCTTCGACGAGGACGTGCGCGCCGTCGCGGACGAATACCGCCGCCGCTTCCGGCAGGAAGCGGTCATGCGCGTCACCCAGCCCGCGCTCATGGAATTCGTCGACGCCGACTAGGCGCACGCTCTCAGTCAAGCCACAGAGAGACGACGAAGGGCCTCCGGCGGGCCGGCCCGGCCGGCAGCGCTGGTCGAACACGTGCGGCCGCCCAGAGCCGCGTTTCAGTGGGTCAGGCGTGCGGTCTGGCTAGGCCAAGCAGCGCTGCCGGCCGCGCCGGCCCGCCGGAGGCCCTTCGTTCGTCCCCCGTGTGGGCGGACTGAGTACGTGCTGCTTAGTACTCGGTCACGCTGATGTCGCCGGTCTTCACCGGCCCCGTGCCGTACGTCAGTCTGATCCCGTTCTTGTCGACCACCAGCACGCTCACGACGTCGGCGGGCGTGTCGAGGGAGCTCACCTTGTTGTTGACCAGCATCAGCCAGAAGTGACACGGCACCGTGCCGCCGTTCGCCGTGCAGCGGCCGTTCATGATCGTCGTGGTGGTGTGCTTGCCGAACGTCGTCATCTGCTCGATGAGCGTCGACTGCAGGTCGGAGATCGACGACTCGCTGAGGTGGAAGCGCATGGAGATCGTGCCCGTCGGATACGGGCTGCTCGAATTCGGATCGCAGCCGACGTCGGCCACGGTGATGTCGATCGTGCCGGCCGTGTTGAAGTCGTCGCGGCGGCTCAGATAGACGTTGGCGGTGCCCGAGGCATTGCCGAAGTTGCAGACCTGCAGTGTGGGCACCATCACCGGTTGCGCTTCGAGGGCGGCGGTACCAAGAACGAGAGCCATGAGAATCAGTCGCTTCATGAGGTCCTCCTGATCGGTTTTCCAGTGAATAGTGACGCATTCCGCTGAAACGTTTCGCGCCCGGGCGGCATCGGAGGAATGTGAGCGATACTCACACGCACGATGCGTACCCTGCTCATCACCGGCGCGACCGGCGGCCTGGGATCGGAAATCGTCCCCTTGCTCTCTTCCGGATACGAGTGCATTGCCTTGTCGCGGAGTGGAGCGGGGGGCGTGAAGGCGGACCTCTCCGATCCCGCGTCCGTGCGAAGCGCGGTGCGGTCGATCGGAAAGCCGGTGTACGGGCTGGTCCATCTGGCCGGTGGCTACGCGCCGGGCTCGATCGCCGAGACCACCGACGACACCTGGTCGAGCATGCTCGCCTTGAATCTCACCGCCGCGTTTGTCGCGGTCCGGGAGACGCTGGCGGTGATGGATCGCGACTCCGCGGGACGCATCGTCGTGATCGGCTCCGAGGCGTCGCTGTCGAAGGCGGCGGGCAACGTGGCGTACACCGTGGCCAAGAGTGGCTTGAACGTGCTGATCGAGCTGGCGGCGAAGGAGCTGCGCGGCACGCCGATCACGGCCAACGCGCTGTTGCCGACGGCGCTGGACACGCCGGCCATGCGCGGCGCGATGCCGCGCGAAAAGCTGGTGCCGCTGTCGAAGGTGGGGGAGTCGCTGCTCTTCCTGCTCTCGGACGCGGCGTCGCACATCAGCGGCGCGTTGATTCCCCTGAGCGCGCCATGACCGCCGATGCTTCCCTCGTCGCCCGCCTTCGCGGCGGCGACTCCGCCGCATTCGAGACCCTCGTGCGCATGCACATGGCCGCGCTGCTGCGGGTGGCCCGCCGCTTCATGCGCTCCGAGGAAGACGCGCGCGACGCCGTGCAGGACGCCTTCGTCGCGGCCTTCCGCTCCATCGGCAAGTTCGCCGCGAACGCGCAGCTCTCCACCTGGCTGCACCGCATCGTCATCAACGCCTGCCTGATGCGCCTGCGCACGCAGCGGCGCCGGCCGGAGGAAGACATCGAGGAGTATCTGCCCCGCTTCAGCGAGGACGGTCATCAGACTCCGCCGAACGAGCAATGGTGCGAGACGGCGGAGACCATCCTCGAGCGCACGGAGCTGTGCGGCATCGTGCGTGACGCCATCGACACGCTGCCTGGCACGTATCGCGAGGTCCTGCTCTTGCGCGACATCGAAGAGCTCTCGACCGAGGAGGCGGCGGAGGCGCTGGGAGTCACGCCGAATGCCGTGAAGATCCGCCTGCATCGCGCGCGTCAGGCGCTGCGCACGCTGCTCGACCCGTACATGAGGCCTGTGACGCGATGAACTGCCACGATCTGATCACGACGTTCCTCACCGGCTATCTCGAAGGGACGCTGCCGCCGGAAACGCTCGCCGATTTCGAGCATCACCTCGATGTCTGCCCGTCGTGCGTGGCGTATCTCGTCACCTACCGGATGACGATCGCGATGACCGCCGCCGCCGAGGGCGCGCCGCGGCCGGACGCGGAGGACGTGCCGGAGGAACTGGTGCGGGCGATCCTCGCGAGCGTCAAATAGGGGACGGGGAGCGAGACGCTCCCTGCTCAGTCGCCGGGACGGCGGCGGTCCGCTGATGGAACGCTGGCGTCCTCGCCGGCTGAGCAGGCGGCGTCCCGCCGCCCGTCCTACTCCAGGCGCAGGAACACCGCGCCGTCGAGGATGCAGATTTTGCCCGTGCTCACCGCCATCTCGCCGCCGACCTCGTAGTAGCCCGCGGCGTCGCGGGGGAGGTTGCGCTCGTTGCCGGTGAGGCGGCCCTCCGCGATCTCCTCGAGCGAGATCTGTTGCGTGCGGAAGCGCGGGCCCGCGTTCGGCGCGGGATCGTGGATCAGCAGGTCGTCGCCGTCGTAACCCACCACGGTCACCCAGTGCCCGCCTTTGCGGGCGTAGTCACCGGAGTCCTCGTCGTGCTCGTACCAGCCGACGTTCAGCCAGACGGCGCTCTGATCGTCTGCGATCGCGGCTTTGATGTCCTCGATGGCGGGGTGCTCGCTGTACTCGTAGTCCTCGCCCACGGCGCGCCATCCTTCGTAGGACAGCTCCGCGATCGTGTATCCGGCCGCGGTGACGTAGCTCTCCACGCCGCGGATCAGTTGCGCCGCGTTCGTACCGATGGTCGGCGAGGTGCCCATGGAGTCGCTCCCCGCGAGCTCCCGGATCATCGCGATCTGCGCCTCGCGCGCCGACCCCTCGGGACGCAGGTCCTCGTAGCCGTTCGCGGCGAGCCACATCAGCGAGTTCGAGACCGCGGTCGGCGCGCAGTACTGCGAGCCTTTGTTCGCGAACCCCGCACCGGACTCGGTCTGCAGGAAGTCAGGGATATTTGATGCCTTCGCCCGGTGCGCGTCGGCAGCGAGCGGCGTGACGACGGCGAGAGAGAGAGGGCGAGGGCGAGTTTTCTCATTGAAAAAAGAGGCTGCCCGGGCGAACCCGGACAGCCTCGAAAGGGAGTCCTACTCGAACTCGAGCTCGACGTCCTCTTCGCAGAAGTCGAACTGCTGCGCCTCGGACTGCTCGCCGTTCGAGAACACGGCCTTGAAGTACTGCTCGCAGCTCTCGCCGTCGGTCGACGAGTCCCACACCAGCGTCACGGTCTTGCCAACCGGGATGCCGGCGCCGATGTCGAAGAAGCCGAACTTCTTGCCGTCTTCGGAAACGAGGATCTTAGTGATCTTCGTGTCGGTGTTGTTCGTGACTTTGAACGAGTACTCGTCGGCCATGGCCGGGAGGCTCAGGGCGAGCGTGGCAACGGCGGCGACTGCGATGTTCCTGATCTTCATGATTTCTCCTTCTCTCTTTTGCCGCGGGTGAGCGCGGCAATCTTCGGGTTCTAGTCTTCTGCGATGACGATGACGCGGTCTTCGGCGCCGAACGACACGCTGTCGCTCTTGGCCGGATTCACGCGGATCGTCTCTTTGACGCGGTAGCCGATGGCCACCTCGCCGCGGCGGCGCGCCGACTCCACGACGTGCCAGTACGACATCGGCTTGCCGAGGGCCACGTAGTCCGAGGCGGGGCGGAGGTAGATCTCTGATCCGTCGGAGTCGAACACGTCGTCGAACACGGCGCGCAGCTCGCGGTTCTCGGTGACCTGGGCCACGAGGAGGCTGGTCAGGTTCTCGCTGACGATGAAGTCATCGGCCTGGGTGATCTCGGCCAGCTCGCGATTGCGCACGTCGAGCATCTCGCTGACGATCGAGTAACGGTTCGCGCCGCTCTTGGCCTCGATGTCGCGCAGGTGCAGCAGCGTCACGAGCGTCTTCGCATCGGCCTTCTGCACGGGGAGGTCGTCGGAGTAGCAGAGCACGATGATGTGCTCGTACTGCTCGGGGTTGACGCTCTCGATGGTGGCGCGGTCGCTGGAGTCGCCGCGGCGGAAGTCGAGCTCCTGGCGGTGGAGCTGCGGCCGCAGCGCGGCCATGGCCTCGTCGATGCTCGGCGAGTCGGCCACGACGGTCATCAGCGAGCCCTCGCCGACGTAGTTGTCGAGCTCACGAACGATGATCGGTGCACGCGAGCTCCATCCGAGGAGCAGCGTCTTTTCCGGGCGCGTGACGGAGACGGGCCGCTCGACGAGCAGCGACGGGTCGAGCTTCGGCGCGCCGTTGGCGAATCGGATCGATGCGGCATCCGCGGCGATGACGATGGCCTGGTCGCCGGGCGCCATGCGCTGCGTCATCGGCGGGTTGAGCTGCACGATCCCTGCGGCGGTCTTGACGCCGATCACCGTGCCTGACTCGCACGCGAACAGCGCGTCCGCAAACGAGAGGTTGTCGAGCGCGGAGTCGCGCTTGAAATAGATCTCGTCGCCGCCGTAGTCGAGCAGCTCGGTGTAGACGCCGGACAGGCCGGTCTGGCGGCAGGTCTGCGCGACCACGCGCGCGATGGTCTCGCCGGTCTCGATGAGCTGGGCCTCGTCGCGGCCGACCAGCTTCGCCGGCTCGATGTTCTTGCGGTCGCGGATCTCGGCGACGATGTGGAACGGCTGCTCGCGGCGCTCCGGATGGTTGGTCACGGCCAGAATGGTCTTGATGACTTCCGCATCCGGCTCGTCCCCCTCGGGAGAGAGCACGACGATCGCGCGTGCGGCGTTGAAATTCACGATCTTGAGATCAGCGAGGTCGATCGGATTGCCGCGGCGGCAGACGATCTTGGTCGTCTTCGCGTCGCTGACGCGCTCGCGGAACTCGTCGTCCATCGACACCTTGTCGCGGTCGGCCATGACCACGATCGCGTTCCGCTTGCGATGCTCGTTGCCGAGGATCAGCTCACCGACGATCGAGAAGATGCGGTCGTTCCAGCCGAGGATGACGATGTGATCGGTCTCGGCGACGAGGGAGCGGCCCTTGCGGAGCTCGTCGATCTGGTTGCCGACGCCGTTGGAGATGAGACCGATGAGGGTGCCGACGATGAACACGCCGCCGAGGGTGACCAGCAGCATCATCACCAGGTAGCCGACGGATCCCGTGTCTCCGCCCATCGTGCCCGCGTCGAGCGTGCGCATGAGGTTGTGCCACATCAGCTCCGGGAAGGAGAGGGCGGCACCGCCGTCGGCCTTCGGGGCCGCGCCGAGCAGGACCAGCAGGATCGAGGCGACGACCAGGAAGGCGATGGTGAGGATCGCCAGCCACGCGATGAGCGCGGGCGTGCCTTTGGACAGAGTGTTATCGAACGCGTAGCGGAGCCGCTGACGCAGCGTGAACGTCTTCAATTGGGACCTCGGTACGGCTTTATTGAACCCGGCGGCACGGTAGCATCCGGGTCCGGCTGTTACAACAAGAAACCGAACGGTCGTCCGATATGATCGGCACATGCGTACAGCGTTGTTGTTCATGCTCTCGGTTTTCTCGTTTTCGGCGCTCGCCCAGCAGGCAGAAGCGATCGTCGCCGACCGCCCCGGATTCGCCGACGGCGCGGCCACGGTCGGCACCGGCGTCTTTCAGGTGGAGGCGGGACTGAGCGTGGACCGGCAGGGAGATGAGAGCGTGACCGTCCCCACGCTGCTGCGCTTCGGCCTCGGCAACCGGCTCGAGCTGCGGATCGAGAGCGACCTCGTAGGGCTGCACGACGGCGACGCGGACGTCGCTCCGATCGGTGCCGGCGTGAAGCTCCGTCTCACCGAGGGAGCGATGCCGCTCTCGCTCATCGCCAAAGTCCAGCCGCCCTCGGGTGAAGGCGACCTGGGGACGGATGGCTTCGAGGGCGAGGCCCGCCTCGTCAGCGACATCGACCTCGGCGCGGATTTCTCGCTCACGCCGAACGTCGGCTTCTCGGTCGTCGAGGGTGATGGCGCGAGAGCGATCTTCGCGGTCACCCTGGAGAAGCAGCTCGGCAACGCGCTCCCGTTCGTCGACGTGGAGCTGACCGCGGGCGATGGCGAGACCTCGGCGATCGCGGACGCCGGAGTGGCCTGGATCGTCGGCCGCAACCTGCAGCTCGACGTCTCCGCGGGCTTCGACGTGGCCGGCGACGCGTACCCGGAGTGGTTCGTCGCGGCCGGCGTCAGCCGGCGCTTCTAAGCCCCCGTAGCGCATTCAGCTCCGAGCGAGCGCAGCGAG
>DATLOL010000141.1:0-29131 GCA_035536275.1 Thermoanaerobaculia bacterium | reverse complement strand
GAGGGTCTTGCTCGAGCCGGGCATGACCGAGCCGCCGGCCGGCTGGAGCGTGATCGTCGGCTTGACGCTGATCTTCGCCGTGGCGCTGCTCACCGTGCCGCATCGCCCTGAGACCTTGACCCAGTAGTCCGTGGTCACGGTTGGCTCGACGGTCAGCGACGCGGACGTCGAGTTGACCGGAGACGAGACATCCCCGCTCGCGCCGCGGTACCACTGGTACGTCAGATCCGTCCCTACGGCGTCGACGCTCAGCACCGTGGAGGATCCGGAGACGAGCGTGCGGCTCGGCGGCTGGGTCCTGATCTCCGGCTTCGCGCACAGCGACACGGTGGCCGCTACGCTGTCGCGGGAGATGCCGCAGCCGGTCACGCGTACCCAATAGGCGGTTTCGGACGTCGGGGAGACAGTGAGTGAGGCCGAGGTCTGCCCGACGATCGGCGTGGTGGTGACGCCGGGCTGGCCGACGTACCACTGGTAAGTGGGCAGCATGCCGGTGCTCGGCGTCGCCAGGACCGTGAGCGTCGCGGTTGCGTTCGGGTTGGCAGTCTTGTCGATCATGACCGACTGTGGTTGCGCCTTGATCTCGGGCACGCACACCTCGACCGTGAGCTGGGTCGAATCTGCGTAACAGCCCTGTTGGGTCGCGCGGAACCACAATTTCCTGGTCGTGTGGAACGTGGCCGGATAAACGTTGCCGCTATACACCACCACCGATGCCGCGAGGTCGCCTGCGGGACCTTCGTAGAAGTCGACCGCCGCTGTGGCCGGATCGGCGACGGCGGTGATGTTGTGCCGGCTGTCCTGGGTCACTTTGTCCGGGTTCGTGCCCCACGTGACGGTCGGCCCCGAACACACGTCGATGATGACTGCCGTGGTATCGAGCCAGCACTCGCCGTTATGGACCCGGGCCCAGACGTGGGTCTTGCCGGTGATCGGCGGAGTTTCGACCGTCTGCAACGTGCCGGTCGCGAAGACGGTCCCGTCGCCGTCAGCGCCGTCGAGGTGGACGAACCACTCGATCTTGTCAGCACCGTTGACGTTCAGTGACACGGAGGTTTTCGTGTTGCGCACCACCAGCGTCTTCGCAGCGAATGGATGGACGATCACGGTCGGACAGACGCTGACCTTGAACGTGGCGAATGCCGATGCCGGATCGAGCGCGTCGCATGCGTTGGAGACACGGACGTAGTAGGTCGTGGTCGCGAGAGGTGCGACCTCCGCGACCTCGGTCGTGGACGGCAACCGGCGCGATTCGTCGTCGAGAACGTCCGCGTACCACGCAAAGGTCGGCCGGTCCGCCTGATAGTCGGCAACCAGGACGTGCGTCTGCCCCGCCACAGTGCTCTTGCGGGTTCCACCGCTGACGGTCGGTGTGGTGCAGAACACGACACCTGCAGTGCGGCTGTCGATCGCGCAGAGGTTCCAATCGTCGAATCCGACGCGCACCCAGTAGTCTCCGGTGTCCGTCGCATTCAGTGTTGGACCGGTGGCGCCCGCGATCGGGTTCTGCGTGTCGCCGCTCTTGCCGCCGTACCACTGATACCTCAGGGGCATGACGGCAGTCGCATCGATTCGCAATGTCACCGCCGTGCCGGGATATTCGGATCGATCCTGCGGCTGAGACGTCACGTTGATGTCGGCGCACGAGGTCACGTGCACCCGCGCGCGGCGAGTACTCGCTTCGTCGTAGCAGGCTGCATCGTGGAGACGGTGGGCACCGTTCGTCACGACAGCGAGGTAGTCCGTGGTGCGAAGCGGCGTGACTCTGAAGGTGGCGTTTCCCGCTTCGGTGCCCTGAATTTCCTGATGGACGCCGCGCTCGCCGTAGAGGTACCACCGATGACCGAGAGGCAGGGGCAGGGCAGTCGCGTCGACGAACAGATCCGTGGAATCGCCGGCCCGGATCTCGCGGTCCGGCGGCTGCCGAAGCAGGCGCACGGGTGCGCATCGGTTCGAAGCCACCGGTATGGCCGGGGAGTCCGTGAACGCTCCGCATTTCGCGACCGTGACACGTACCCAATAGGTTTCCGGCCGCGCCGGCACGAAGACCGTCGGAGAAGTTCCTTCGGCGACCTTCATGTCCGTATTTCCACTCTCGCCCAGGTACCACTGATAGGTGACGTCGGTTCGATTGCTCGTCGCGCCGATTTGCAACACCGTCTCGTTGGAAAACACGAGGGAGGGGGGATCGACTTCGACGACGGGCGCGGTGCAGCGTCCATGGACGGTGCCGTAGCTCTCGCTGATGACCTTCGGCGATGTCTCGGTTCCACACGTGGTCGTCGCCTCGACGCGGACGATCTTGTCCTTCTCGCGGATGACCATGTCGTACGTCGAGACATTGCCGGCGGTGTCGCTGTGCTGAAACACACCGTCCTCGTACCAGTCGAACCGGTATGTAGCGCCCTCGCGGAGCTCCAACTCGGCGACGAGACGGCGGCGGCCGTTCGGCATGCTCACCGTCACCTTCGGGTCCAGCACGGTCCGGAATTCGGCGTCGCACGGTGTCGGCGCCTTGACGTCCACCTGCGCGATCTCGACCGTGAGCGGTAAGCCGCAACCCGGTGCCGTGAGCACAACGATCACGTCATACCGGCCGGGACTGCCCTGCTTGAATTCGACCTGACGTTGGGTTCCGAAGAGCGTCCACTCGCCGGCCGGAGCCAGGCGCGAGGACCATTCGTATCGGAGGTTGGTGCCGTCCGCGGTCACGGTCAACGGCAACGGCGCATTGATCAGGATTTTGTGGCTAACCTTCTGCGGCAACGCCGACGCCGGAACGCAGACCTTGACTGTAATCGTACGAGTGGACTGCTTACAGGTGCCGCCGGGGATGCTCACCAGGGCCCAGAACTCCGTCGTCTCGAGCAGCGGATCTGTAAGGAGCCGTCCGTCCGTCGACGCGAGCGGCGCACTGGTCGTACCCTGCGGTCCCCGATACCACTGAATTTGCGCGCCCTCAACGGCGCGCAACTGGAGCGCCGCACGGCCCTCGCGGTCCACGGTCGTGTCAGCCGGCTCCGCGGTGATGAGCGCGCAGTCGATCGCGCCCGTGAACTCGATCGATTCCAGTCGCGCCATCCCGAGAGCATCGGGGGTGAACGTGTCGAGCACGCCCGGACGTCCGTCGCTGAGGCCATGCTGGACCTTGAACACGGACCCCGAGGCTGAATAAGCGATGCCGTTCGACCCGGCGCCGGCGTTCTCCGCCGTAATGCCGCCGATGTTCGTCAGCAGGCCATCCTTGAACGTCAGGGGGATGCCGCGGGCGTTTTGTCCATTCGGACCGCACGTCGTACAGGTCGGGTAGTTGATCTTCGAAGGGGCACCGAGCGGGGTGTAATCGAAGGTCTGCACGAACTCGTCCGCCGGCGCCGATCCGTGGGAGACGGATGTCTTCCTGGTCTTGACCCGGCCCACGCCGTCGAACGTGAACCGGTCGGTCACGACCGAGGCCTGGCCGGGCGAGAAATGGTTGTGACGGCTTTGTGCGATCAGCCGTCCTTTCTCTTCGGTCTGTTCAAACCTGTCGTAGTGGAAATCCTTGAGCGACTTGCCACGGAGACCGTCCGAAATCCTGGTAAGCCGCTCAGCGCCGTCGTAGGTGTAAACGAGCTTGACACCGCTCCCGATGTTCTTCGTAAGAGCGTGCCCCCGTGCGTCATAGGTGTATTTCGTAAGCGCGGTCTCGGGGTGATCCTCCTCCTCGAGCAGGCCCGCGCGATCGTAGGTGAAAATCCGCTCCTGCTCGCCTGCGATGACGCGCGTCAGCCGGTCGCCGAAATCGTACAGATACCGCGTGACGGGGCCGACCGGATCACCTGCTCGCAGGGGCGGCTCCTGGACCGAGACCAGACGCCCGAAACCGTCATACGTCTCGATGGTGGTGACGTCGGTCTGAGCGGCCTGGGTCGAAGGACTATCGTGCCTGGTTGCCACGCGAACCGTACGCCGGACGTCGGATTCGACGTAGTCGGTTCTGACCACGCTGTTGTCGGGCGCGAGAACGGTTTTGGCTCGCCCGAGGCGGTCGTACGTGAAGGTCGTTACCGGAGGCGGACTGCTGGCACCCCGCGCAACAAAGGTCCTGCTGAACGCGGGCGAATCCGTAAAGACGGGAACGGTCAGCGTGGCGACGCGTCCCATGGGGTCGTATTTTTTCGCTGTCGTGACCCAGCCGTCCGGCGTGCGGCGGCGGCTCTGAATCAGACGCCCGAGGGCGTCGTAGTAATGATGGGTCTCGGTGAGCACGGTGGCACCGTCCACTTGACGGACCGTGGCCCGGAGGCCCGGGACGTCATACTCATAGACCGACGATGCCTGCACGGCGTCTCCCACCGACGGTGGTTTGACGAGCGTGATGCGTCCCATTGCGTCGTATGCATACTCGGTCGCCCGTCCCATCGCGTCGTACGATCTCTCGGGCAGTCCGGTCGGCCGGTGAATGTCGAGCTTGAGCGTCCTGACGAACGGATTGTCGTAAGAGCTCTCGGACAACGAGCCATGACTCCACACGTGGGACATCGACACTTCTGCATCAGGAAGCGGCGCGCTGCACCATGCAGAGCCTTCCTGCCCGGGATCTTCCTTCGGGACGAGGTGGTACGACTCCTTCTGCAGGTTTCCCTGCGCGTCATGCCCGAACGCCGCGACGGCGTCGAGATTCGTGTCGTTCGCGCGGATGGTCTTTTTACGCGTGAGAACACCGGTGCCCGGATCCAGGCAGACCCTGGCCGTGGTGATCTCGGTGCCCGCCAGCCCGTCCAGCGTCTCCTGGACGGTGGTTTTGTCGTAGAAGTCGAGCTGCCATCGTTCCTGCGTCGGCGGGACCATGTAACGGCCTGGATCATTTGTGAACGCCGGATCTGATTTATAGACGGCGGGTGTGTGACCACTCACCTGAACGGCGTCGTAGTTCGTCCTGGTGACGCGCGTCAAACCGTCGCTCTTCACTGCGTTCCCGTTGTCGGGGATGTCGGACGTGAAACGCGTCTCGGTTCGATAGTGGCCCAGCCCGTCGTACTCGCCCTGTTCGACCTTCGTGAAACAGAGCTGGTTGCCTGCCTCTCCACAGCTCTTGTCGTCGACCCACTTTCGGCTCGATTCATCGAACCTGCGTCTCACGGTGATGGTGCCGACCCGGCGCGAGTTCAGATGAAAGTCGGTGCCCGTTTCGGTCGCGGTCGTGAGGGGAAAGTCGATGTGGTCGTCGAGCTCATACTTTACATACGTGCGCTGCACCACCTTGTCGTCGCACGGAGCACAAAACTGCGATGTCTGTAACGCGTCGCAGCTGCCGTCCAGGATCTCAGTGGAGAGAAAGTAGCTCGGATCGAGAGGGAACGGATGGCCGCGCGTGAACGGTAGGCCGTACTCTGACAGTCTGCCCGGATAGTCTGTGTCGGTGGAGAGGTCGACTGAGAAATAGTGTTGCGTTCGACCGTCCGGGCCGTCCACCTTCACCGTCATTTCCTGCCAACGGCGCTCATTGGGATGCTGCATCGGCGCGCCCTTGCAGGTGGCATAGGTCCACTTCGTCAGATCGTCGCCGCTCGTCACGGTCCGGGTCTTGACCGCCAGGGACGTGTACCAGGGACTATGGTAGTCGCGGAAGAATTTCTGAAATGCGGTACCGGCCGGGGCTCCGTTATCGTCGGGAAGGACCTGTGGAAACTGACGCACGCCGACGGTGTAATCGATCCGTGCGCCAGTCGGCTGCGTGAGACTGAGCATGTGCCCAGCGAACGGGTTGCAGGGGCCCCCGGTTGCCCACAAGCTTGGGTCGGGTTGCTGGTAAGTGAACGAGTAGGAGGTGCCGTCCGGCAGCTTGACGGCGCGAAGCAGGTGCGCTTTCGCCTGGAAATCGACATCCGGCGGTTGTTTCGTCGGCTCGTGCTCGGACTCACAAGGAAGAGCGACGACTGCGGCCGGCTCGGTGTCGAATTCATACGTCTTCGGACCGAGCCATGTCTGCAGCTCCACTCTTTTGACGACGAACCGCGTCAGGGTATGGTTATCGGCCTCGATGTTCGGCCGAAACCACTGGACGTTCTCGAGGTAGATCCGGTGCGTCCGCTGGGGTGATCCACTGTTGGGATATCCGGCCGGGAACTCGGCGATCTCCCGAATGGTAGCCAGATGCGGGCGGATGTCGTCACGCACGTTCGGAGAGCTGTAATAGCGGATCTCGACACGGTTGCCGAACGCGTCGCTGATCGACTCGAGAAAGTAGCGCGACGTGATCACGGTTGGTGCGCCGGGGGCATAGACCGGGCGTTCGTTCGACGCGATCGTGTTCTGCGAGCGAAACCGGTACGAGAGACCGGTTGGCATCTGTACCGTGACTCGCACCGCCCATTTTTTGAGGTCGACCTGATCGTCGATGAGCTCCCAGTCGCCTCCATGGAGCCGCATGTAGGTGTTGTCGGTCGTGTAGCCGAGAACGGGTACCTGTCGTGTGGCGGGTGCGGTCGTGGCCCGGCTCTCCTCGGGATGGATTCCGCCGATGAAGGGATGGGACGCGCCGTCGGGAGAGGTGAAGGTCCAGGGACCCGGTTCTCCGATGTCGTACTGAGTGACGTTGTCGCCGGCTCTGGGAACGGTTGCCGGCGCCGTCAGCTCTCCCAGCGTGAGCTGCCACCCGAGCGCAACGTTCGACTGCGATCCCGGAACCGCCGTCGCGAACCGGAGGAACTTCCGGTAAGACCACATCTGGCCGTTGTAGACCAGATTGAGCGAGTAGGAGAGATTCCCGCCGACGTGATAGGTCTGCCCCAGCGGGACGGTCACCAGGAGGTTGCCGTTGAAGAGGTTGACGTTGTCCACGTCGCTCGTCTGATACACGGATTCCGCTTTGAACCCGCGAGCACCATTGGGATGGTCCTGCGCAAACACACCGACGGCAAAGACCAGGACCAGCGTTGCTTGCGCAAACGAGAATTTCATGCAGCTCTCCTCTGGGAGTGTCTACCCGACCGAACGTGAAAGGACTTGTCGGTCTAATGGACGAGGATTCAGCCGGTTTATTGGTTTTTTCGCCGGCGCGTCGCGAAAGTCGTCAGTCCGGAAGGGGGAGGGAGCAGCCGTCAGCTACTGTGCGAAGAGTATTATATGGTTGATATGCCCGGTCCTGGTCCGTCGAAAATCTCCGTCCCGAGTCCGCTAAGCGCTCTTCGTTTCAGGCATTTGGCTGTGTTGCTCATTTTGATGTGCCTGAGCTCTGCCGAGGTCCTGGCGAGCCCACCAGGACACGTCGTTCGGGAATTCCTTTTCAGCGCATATGCGGGCGAGTCCACGCAGCACCTTCGGTCCGGCGGAGGGCATCTGGGCCCCTTCGATCGCCGGGTTCAAAACGTGTTGCGGGTCCGGTGCGTCGTCGTGGAAGGGGTGGTGATCACCGCAGAGAAATCCACTCCCACGGCCGCTACAGTCGAGGCGACGGTCGCGCTTCGCAAGACCTCGACCGCCACGTCGTGGAGGGGTACCGAGATCGTCCCTCTTCGCATTCATTTGTTGCGGGTTCGCGACGCATGGACGGTCGACAGAATCACCTTCGTCGACGGCGAACGGGCCGAGGCCCTTGTCTCCGCCAGTTCCGCACAACGCGACCAGATGCTCATTGAAAATTCCGGCAACCTGTCTTCCGGACTCGCCCGAGCACTTTATGACCGCGCGCTCGAATTGCTGAACGGCGGCAAATTCGCGGAAGCACGAACGGCGGCCACGCTGGCCCGGCAGATCGCGAACGAAGCCGGCGACGCTGCAACGGAGTCTCTTGCCTCGGGACTGGCCGTTTACGTGGAAGACGATCACACGATCGCTGCAGCGCAATGGGACGAGAGCATGGTTCTCGCTACCCGGAGCGGCGACCCGGATGCGCTCGCTCGTGCCTGGTACAACCGCGGCCGGCTCGCTTCCAACCGTTACTGGGTCTCCCGTCGAGCGTCCGTCGTGAACGAGAGGATGGAGTGTTACCGGACTGCGGCGTCGCAGGGCGAGCACGCTGAAGATCCGACGATCCGCATCCGCGCTCTCTACAGCCTGGCCAACATCGCCGCGAATTCGCAGAGTGATTATATATCCGCGCGACGTCATATCGACGCGTCACTTCAGCTCGCGCGTGAAACGCATGACCACGTCGGTCAAATGGGAGCGGAAACCGTCCTGGCGGCAATTTACTTTGGCCAGCGGGACCTTGACCGAGGGTTCTTTCACAACCAGCGTGCGGTCGAATTGGCCAGGCAGCATCAGCTCTATGGCTACCCGGCGCTCGTCATCCGGGCGGCTGCGGCGCTCGTCGACGCGGAGCGCTTCGATGAAGCGCGATCGTTGTTCGCTCGTGCGATTTCGCGTGACGCGACGGGAGCATTGATCTCGACGGCCGGGCCGGTGACGCCATCGATCCTCGGAAATACGCTGCGCTCATTCGCAATCATGGAAGCGCACGCCGGAAACCTCGCGGAGGCGGAGTGCCTCACACGACAGTCGGCGCGCTACTTCAAGGCCGACAATGCAGCGTTCCTCCACGACATTGCCGGCTATCACCTGAAGTACGACAACCCCGCGGCGGCGCTCAGTCTCGCGTTTCAGAGCTTGCAGTCCGAAGCGTCGCTCTATCCTCCGCAGAAGATCTCTGCACTGTTGACGGCGGCCGAGGCTTACCGCCGGCTGGGCTTCACAATGAGAGGCCTGGCGCTCGCGGAGGAGGCCATCGACCTCCGCGAGTCGATCGCCTCGCGCGTCCACGGAAGCGAACAACAGCAGGTCCAGAGCGGCGCAGAAACAGCGAATTGCTACGAAGTCGCAGCCGAGATCAGTCTCGATCGCGCCGATGTCTCCGGTGCGCTGGCGTTTCTGGAGAGCGGAAGAGCTCGCGTGTTGACCGACATCATCGCCAATGGTCGGCCCGGGCTCCTGGACGACATCGACCGGACACACGGCGCGACACTCGCCAGCCTCGAGCGTGAAGTCACGCAATGGGAACAGAGGCTGGCCGAAGCGAGAACCGGACAGGCCGACGCGGCGGCAGTGATTCAGAGCGGGCTCGCGGAAGCGCGTGCCGTGTACGCATCGTTCGAGGACGGCGTACGCAATAGTCTGGAGCGTCGTCGCCAGACGAGACGCGGAGTGGAGCCACAGGATCTGCCACGGCTGGCGGCGAAACTGCCGCCGGGTGCGGTGGCCATCGAGTTTTTCGTGGGAGAGGATCAGCTTTACGTTTTCACGGTTCGGCGCGACTCCTCCGGCCGGGCGTTGGTCCGCGTGCAGACTGTCCCTGTGGGCCGCGCCGTGCTGCAGAAGCGGGTCGCTACCCTGGCCGCAAGCGTCTCCACGCGGATGTTGCGATGGCGCCAGCACGCGCGCGATATGTATGCGCTGCTCCTGGGGCCGATCGACGACGTCATTCGTATGGCGCATGCGCTGGTGATCATTCCGGACAAGTTCCTCTGGGACGTCCCTTTCGCCGCGCTCATCGATTCGCGCAATCGCATGCTCATCGAAAGAAGCGCCGTGGTCTATGCCCCTTCCCTGTCCGCATTTGTGACGTTGAACGATCGCGTGAGTGGAAGCCGAGGAGCGATCCGCCTGCTCGCAATCGGGAATCCGACGATCGATCTTCAAACGGCGACGGACGTCACGAGCTCCACCCGTCCGGACCTTCGAGCCCTTCCGGATGCGGAAACAGAAGTAGAGGCGCTTCGTGACTTCTACGCGAGGGAACGCGCGATCGTGCTGAAGGGTAAAAACGCGACGGAAGCGAAAACAAAAGCCCTCATGCCGGAAGCGGCCATCATCCACTTCGCCACGCACGGTGTGCTCGACGACGCCAATCCGATCTACTCCCGCCTGGCCCTCGGTGTCGCCGACGAACAAACCGATAACGGTTGGCTCGAAGGATGGGAGGTCGCGAAGATGAACCTCACGGCGGATGTAGTCGTGTTGTCGGCGTGCGAGAGCGCCGGAAGCGGCGTGGGCGGAGAAGGAGTCGTGGGCATGGCCTGGTCGTTCCTCCTTGCAGGTGCTCGGTCGACGGTCGCCGCGAGATGGAGGGTCTCCAGCAGCAGCACGGCTCTCCTCATGATCAGCTTCCACCGCGCCTTGCAGGCTCGACCCGGCGATCCGAGCGTGCACAAGGCGCAGGCACTGCGCGCCGCGCAGCTCGAGCTCCTGCAGGACCCCAGGACGCGGCATCCCTACTACTGGGCTCCGTTCATCCTTCTCGGCAACGCGTCGTGGAGCGCGACACCTTCGGGGGAAGCAGTGGCTTCCCGATCACTCGAGTAAGCGCAGGGCAGCGATCCGCGCGAGTCGCTAATTCGCGTCAACCCGCGCGGGAGGCGCGATCGTCGCAGCCCGTGCATCCCCTGACGCAACAGCGCGCTGGAATGCGGCAGCGGCTTGACGCGCGAGCCCCGCTCGCGCATAGAGGGCAGCGTGGAGAAGGTGATCGTCGGGATGCACCCGTACCGCGTCCGCGATCTCGCGTCGCGCTGTCTCGCTGAGTACATGGAAGAGCGGCGAAGGGGCCGGAGGTGCCGGCAGCGCCGTCGTCACATCGTCGGTGGTGACCTCCACTTGCCATAAATAGGTACGACCTCGCGTGAGGGACCGGCCCGGCCGCCACCGCGCTTCCCTCAGAACGCCACTCCTCGCGGCCTCCTCTTCGTTCCAGAACACCACCACGACATAGGTAGCTCGCGGCTGGGGGGACCACGTGAACAAGGGGCGCGTGTCGTCGATCACTTCGCCGGCCGGAGCAAAAGCCTGCGCAGCCTCGCCGGCCCCACCACGAAGAACGTCGCCAGGTGGTCGCAGTGAGGTGAGAATCGCGGCGTCGGGCAGCCGACCGCGGGCCGCGACACGTTCCATGAGGTCGGCCCATGAGCCGCGCGCATAACGCTGTCGTCGTTCGACAGGCGGTGAGGGCTGCGCCGGCGCTGATGACCGCCGAGCAGAAACCTGACGGTCGATTGGCGGGGACGTCCGGACCCGAGTCTCGATCGGACTGAGGTAAAGAACCAACGCGATCGTTGCGGCAAGCGCGGACCCGACGGCAGCGAGCCTGTGGCGCATCCGACGCGCTCGCGCCGCACGGACACGGTCGAGCTCCGCGCGGCATACGCTGCAGTCATCGAGATGCGTCGCCACGATCTCGCGGTCGGCCTCGTCGAGATCTCTGCCGACGTACCGCGTGAGGTGACTGAGGTCCGGGTGTTCGCTGGACGCCGAGCCTTCGAAGAGTGTCCGCTCGAGGTCCATCCCGACGGGCCGGAGCTGCGCCGCGAGACACGCGCAAAGTGGGCAACTGCCAAGATGCCGTAGCGCGACGAGGAGCTCGGCCGGCGGCAACGTGTTGCGGCATACCGCGTCGACCAGCTCGGCAGACAGATGCCCGCGCTCCGTATCGGCAGGGGGCAATTCCTTCGGATCAGAATGATTCATCGTACCGCCATGCGCCTGATCAGCCGCTCGCGAGCGGATCTTCTGAGATTGATGACCTGCTGGCGTGTCGTACCCAGCAGCGAACTGATACGAAGGTCGTCCAGGGGGAGCTCCTTCCAGATCGCAGCCAATGCCTCCGGCGTCATATCGAGGGTCGCCGCCAGGTCGTCGACACCGACGATTCCGGTGAGAATGAAGAGCGCCACGACATTGGGCGTTGAAGGGCTCCTGAGGTTGAGGAGCAGTGCCTTCCGGTGCATGGGGCGCAACTGGACAATCTCGCGCCAGAGCGCTCGCAGGAACTGCCGGGTCTCGAATGCGGTCGCAGGCGACACGGTGGCGGTGGTCACCGGGGCCGCGTCGAGCGGAACGTGATCGCTGACGTTCCAGGCCCGCGAGAGAACATTCACGAGATCGTCGAGCGGCAGGGACATCCGGATGCTCGCGAAGAGTCGGACGACGGCAGCCGAGGAATCGGCGCCGCTGAACACTTCCTTCGGCAGCTTATCGAAGTCGACGCTGTCCGCCGTGGCGGCAGTCAATGGTTCCGGCCATTCCTTCAAGCCGCAGACGGTTCGCCCCCCGACGGACCAGGTGTGGAGACGCGGCTCGGTCCGGAACAAATACCGGATCCGGCTCTTCAGTTGGGCGCGCGCGGGATAGGTCCGGCGCATCAGATCATTGAACACGTTCGACGTCAGCGCAGCCACGTAGTTGTCGAAGTTCTGAATCGCTTCGTCCTCGCTCCCGGCCGTCGCGCGCAGCTTCGTTACGAGCCGCATCTGGACGGTTGCGGCAATGTCTTCCACGTCGTCGGGCGAGAGGCCGTTGCGCCCGCGGACGAATCGCGCCAGGTTCGTCCGGATCAGAGGAAGTGCGACTTTCACGATCACCGACGCCATGGCCTCCTCAAACACACTTTTCTCTGCGCGAAGAAGAGGTAGGAGCCGGGGATCGTTGACCGCGGCTAGACGATCGGCTTCTTCGGGAGTCATTTCGCGCGAGAGCGAGCGGATGCGGGCACCAACAACATAGACGCGAGCTCGCATCGATTATTGGTCGGAGGGTCCGTCTCATCGGTGCGGAGACGCCCCAACCCCGTCGGGGGACCTAACGCCATTCTAGAACGTTCACATCGATGGGGATCGAAGGGCCGGCGCTAACGCCGCCCTTTTTGTTTCGCGGGCTATACTCCGGCCCTACCCGCCATGCACAAAACAGCCATTGCGCTGGCACTCCTCCTCACGGTTTCCTGTGTCCGGCCCGAGCTCCGGCCGCGCATCGATCCGATGGGGAACGGGGGCGCGAGAGAGAAATGGCTGTTCGAGCAGCGCGCGTTTCCCTTCGGCGACATCCCCGCCGATGCGCGGCGCAACGCCATCGAGCAGGTCCGGGAGCGGGAGCGGATGCGCGGCGCTCTCGAGAACGCCACCGCGACCGCGGCGCCGCGCTGGCAGGCCATCGGACCGCTCCCGGTGCAAACGCGATGGCCGTGGAAGACCGCGACCGGACGCGTGAAGAGCGTGGCCATCGCGCCGCACGATCCGAACATCGTGCTCGCCGGCTCGTCGAGCGGCGGCATCTGGCGCTCGACCGACGCCGGCCTGACCTTCACGCCGGTCTCGGACGGCCACTCCGATCTCTCCGTCGGCGCCATCGCCTTCGCGCCGTCCAGCCCGAACGTCGTGTACGCCGTCAGCGGCAGCGACTTCCTGGGGACGGGCGTGCTCCGCTCGAACGACTCCGGTGCGACCTGGCAGGTCGTCGACGATCCGACGTTCGCCCCGCGCGGCAAGGCCAACCGCATGGTCGTCGATCCGTCCGACGCCGGCCGGCTCTGGGTCGCGCAGACCTCGCTGCAGGACGCCGCGAGCGGCAGCGTCTTCTCCAGCGGCCTGCTGCGGTCCGACGACGACGGCTTCTCCTGGACCACCCTCTTCCGCGGCCTGGTCAGCGACTTCGCCGCCGCACCGGGATCGAATTCGACGTTCCTGCTCGGCGTCCCGCGGCGCGACAGCGCCGGCGGCGGCTCCGGCCTCTATCGCTCGACCGACGCCGGCCAGTCGTGGGTCGCCGTGGTCCCGGGGAAAGGATCGTTCCCCCACTTCACCTTCGCCTTTTCCCCCGCCTCGCCATCGCGCGTGTACCTGCACTCGTCCATGGACAGCAAGGCCCGCATTCACGTCAGCAATGACGGCGGGATGACGTGGAGCGAGATCGCGCCCACGCTGCCGGCCGGCCGCTCCTCCTTCCTGGTCGCTCATCCGTCCAGGAGCAACGAGATCTACCTCGGCTATCCCGGCGGCGATCTTCACACCAGCACCGACGGCGGCGCGACGTGGCGCAACATCACCACCAACCGCAGTGCCGAGGGAGAGTTCGATCCGGCGAGCTCGCTGACGCACATCGACCAGCACGTCCTGGTCTTCTCGCCGTCCGACGAGCGCGTGCTCTACCTCGGCAACGACGGCGGCATTTACAAGAGCACCGACGGCGGCACGACCTTCACCTCGCTGGCCGGGACGCTTTCCCTCGTCCAGGCCTACGGCATCGCCGCGCATCCCTCCGATCCGGCGGTGCTCTTCCTCGGGACCCAGGACAACGGGCTGGAACGCCGGCGCAACGGCGAGTGGCGCGAGCTGATCACCGGCGACTACGGCTCGATCCTCTTCGACGCGCGCAACCCGGGGACCCTGATCACGAACTACGTCTACGGCAACCTCTTCGCGTTCTCGCAACACGGCGACGCATACCTGGACACGCGCGCGAACAACGCGACGTTCGAGGAAACGGAGCCGTATCGGATCAAGTTCATCGCGCCGTTCGAGCGCCATCCACGGACCAACACGCTGTACTTCGGGACCTGGCGACTGTTCGCCAGCACGGACTTCGGACGCAACTGGACGTCGCTCGGGGGCGGCATCGATCTCACGCGCGGCGGAGCGGACACGCTCAGCGCGATCGGCCTCTCGCCCGGCGACGCGAACACGATCTACACCGCTTCGGGCAGGGGCCAGGTCATGCGCTCGCGCGACGCCGGCGGAAGCTGGACGGACATCACCGGATCGCTGCCGCAACGCCATGTGAAGGCCATCACGGTCGATCCGCTGGACCCGAACGTCGCATGGATCGCGTTCTCCGGCTACCGCACCGCGCACGTCCATCGGACGACGGATGGAGGGGCCACCTGGCAGGCCGTCAGCGACGGGCTGCCGGACGTCCCGGTCAACGCGTTGCTCATCGCGCCGTCGTCGCGCCACGTTCTCTACGCCGGTACGGACATCGGCGTGTTCGTGCTCGACGCCGGGGTGATCGCCGAGTGGCAGTACCTGGGGGACGGGATGCCGCCGGTAGTGGTGACGTCCTTCGACGTGACCGCGGACGGACGCATCGTCGCGGCGACCTACGGGCGCGGTGCGTATGAGCTGGTGACGGAAGGCAGGAAGCGACGCCGTGCCGCACGGCCCTGACGGCGCTTTTCGGTATCCTTTCGCCCTTGCACCTCACACCCGGTACCCGCCTCGGCGCGTACGAGATCATCGGACCGCTCGGCTCCGGCGGGATGGGAGAGGTCTACCGCGCGCACGACGTCCGAGTGGCGCGCGACGTGGCCATCAAGGTGCTGCCCCAGACCCTGGCCCGCGACGCCGACGCGCGTGCGCGCCTGGCTCGCGAGGCCAAGGCCGTCGCGGCGATCTCGCATCCGAACGTCCTCGCGCTGTACGAGTTCGACCAGGAAGGAGATTTTGCGTACGCGGTCACGGAATTGCTCGAGGGCGAGACGCTGCGCGCCGTCTTCAACCGCGGCCCGCTGTCGTGGCGCCGGGCCGTGGAGATCGGCGCGGCCATCGCGGACGGTCTCGCCGCCGCGCACGCGAAGAACATCATCCACCGCGACCTCAAGCCGGAGAACATCTTCATCACCGACGACGGACGGGTGAAGATCCTCGACTTCGGCCTGGCGCGCTCGCGTCCCGCGCCTTCCGCGCCGCTCGACGAGTCGCAGCCGACCGCGCGCCTCGACACGTTCGAGCTCGAAAGCGACCGCACGTTGATCGGCACGGTCGGCTATATGTCGCCGGAGCAGCTCCGCACCGAGACCGTGACGCCCGCCACCGATCTCTTCCCCCTCGGCTGCATCCTCTACGAAGCCGTCGCCGGCCGCGGGGCCTTCCGCGCCGAAACGGCCATCGACACGATGACGGCCGTCCTGCGCGACGACCTCCCGCCGCTCACCGAGTCGGGCCACCGCGTACCGTACGAGCTCGATCGCATCATCCACCGCTGCGTGGAGAAGAATCCGGCGGCGCGGTTCCAGTCGGCGGGCGATCTCGCCTTCGCGCTCCGCGCGCTCGCCGGCGGCACAGGGACGCTGGATGTTCCGGCGCCGCCGCGACCGCGCAATCGCAACTGGTGGTGGCTCGCCGTACCGATCGCGATCCTGATCATTGCGGCGATCGTCATGATCGTCCGCCGCCCCGCGCCCGATGGACCCATCTCGTCGCTCGCGGTGCTGCCGTTCGCCAACGACACGAACGACCCCGCGAACGAATATCTGAGCGACGGGATCACCGAGACGCTGATCAACGACCTGTCACGCGTGCCCACCCTGGCCGTGGTGTCGCGCGCCTCGGTGTTCCGCTACAAGGACAAGGACACGCCGCCGCAGACGGCCGCGCGTGAGCTGAAGGTGCAGGCCGTGCTCACGGGCCGGATCATCAAGCCGCTCGACGAGCTGGTGATCAGCACGGAGCTGATCGACGGCCGCACGGGCCGCCACCTGTGGGGCCAGCAGGTCCGCACGAAGCTCGACGACCTCGGCACGGCGCAGGCCGCGATCTCGCGCGAGATCGCGGAGCAGTTGCGGCTCGAGCTGACCGGCGCCGCGCGCGAGCAGATGGCGCGGCGGCACACCGGCAACGGCGACGCCTATCGCCTCTACCTCCATGGCCGCTACGAATTGAACAAGCGCACCGGCGGCGCGTTCCAGCGCGCCATCGGCTACTTCCGCGACGCCATCGCCCGCGATCCCGGCTACGCACTCGCGTACGCGGGGCTGGCCGACTGCTACATCCTGCAATCGATCTACAACGAGGCGCCGCCGTCGACGGTGCTGCCTCTGGCGCGCGAGGCCGCCGCGCGTGCGCTGCAGCTCGACGAGAGTCTGGCCGAGGCGCATACGTCGCTGGCGTACTTCGAGATGAACTTCGGCAGCGATCTGAAGAAAGCGGCGGAGGAGTTCGAGCGCGCCATCGAGCTGAACCCGAGCTACGCCACCGCGCATCAGTGGTACAGCCGCTGTCTGGTGGAGATGCAGCGCTACGACGAGGCCATTCGCGAGATCCGCCGCGCCGAGCAGCTCGATCCTCTCAGCCTGATCATCATCGCCGAGCTGGGAGGCGTCTACGCCGACGCGGGCCGCCTCGACGAGGCCGTCGCCGAATGCACCCGCGCGCTCGCGCTGGAGCCCAACTTCGCGTTCGGTCACTACGTCCTCGCCGGCGCGTATCTGAAGCAGAAGCGCTTCGACGACGCGGCGCGCGAGGCGATGATCGCGTGGGAGCTGGGCCGCGACCCGCGCAGCCTCGTACGCGTCGGACTCAGTGAAGCCGCCGCCGGACGCATGGACGCTGCCCGAGCCACACTCGCGCGGCTCGAGCAACTGTCCGGCGAGCGCTTCGTGTCGTCGTACTCGCTGGCGACGCTGCTCGCCGCCACCGGCCGCACCGAGGACGCGATCGCGCGACTGCAGCGGGCCGCGTCCGAGATGCCGCCGGGCCAGTACCGGCGGCTCCTGCAGAACGACCCGCTGCTCGCCACGCTGCGCGCACATCCGCGGTTTCCCTCGCGGTGATCAGAACCGGAACCGCACGCCCGCCGAGAACGTGACCGGGTCGACTTCCACCGGTTCGTCGAGCTGCAGCCCGTCCCTCTCGCGCGCATCCCACGGCGTGAACTTCATCTCGCCGGTGAGCGCGAGGTGATCGGTGAGGTTCACGTTCGCGCCGAACGACAGCGCGTACCCGATCTCGCGCTCGAGGGTGATCTGCTCCGGCGCGGGATCTTCGACGACGTCGGGCGCGAACTCGAACTCGCCGCGCATGAGCGACAAGCCCGCGCCGACGTAGGGTGACAAACGCGAGTCGCGGCGGAAGTGCCACTGCCCCATCAGCGTCAGCGAGGTGACCTCGAGATCACCGACGTCGACCTGGCCCTCCCCTTCCGGCGTGACGTTCATCTCCGCGCCGTACTTCTGCAGCGACAGCTCGGTCGAGAAGGAGCGCGTCCAGTGTCGATTGAACGACAGCCCCCACCCGATGTCCTCCTCGAAATCGAACACCACCGAGTCGTCGCCATCATTCACCGTCGATTCCGACAGCTCCGAGTCGACGACCCACACCGAGACATCCGTGTTCTGGGCGACACCCTGCAACGCACCAGCAGCGAGAAACAGCACGAACAACACACGATAGAAAATCCGGATCACGGGGACCCCTCCTTCAATTAGTTGGGCGCCGGTATGGGCGAAGGAGGTGCCACGCATTTTCCGCGAGTTCCCGAGAGAGAACGCGCGGCGCGGGTGGTGGGAGTGTCGGGTTCAGCGCACAGCCGTGTACCGGTTGGGCGGACATATCTACGCGATGTAGCGAAACGTTCGTGTATGCCTCGGCCGAGGTAGCGTCATCGTTGAGGAGGTGCCCGATTCATGCGACCATCGGCACTGCAGATGTCTCTCGCCCTCGCCGAGCCACCCGTCCAGAAAATCGTCTTCCCCGAGCGCGCTCGCGCGTATCCGCGGCTTCGGTACATGGGGAGCAAACACAAGCTCCTTCCGTGGATCTGGGAGACGCTGGCCGGTCTCGAGTTCGACTCGGCACTCGACCTCTTCTCCGGCACCGGGTCGGTCGCATACCTGATGAAGGCGATGAACAAGCGTGTCGTCGCCAACGATTTTCTGAACTTCGCGCAGAATCTCGCGGCGGCTACGATCGCGAACAGCGACGCTCGCCTCGACGACACGCAAGTCGCGCAGCTCTGCCGCACGCGGCGCGACCGCGGCACGTTCATCGAGAAAACGTTCACCGGGATCTTCTTCGAGCCCGCGGATCTTCGGTTCCTGGACGTCTTCTGGTCCAATCTCGACGAGCTTCCGGGACCGGAGTGCCGCGCGATCGCGCTCGCGAGCGTCACGCGCGCGTGTCTGAAACGGCAACCTCGCGGCGTCTTCACCGTCAACGGAGGCAACTACGACGACGGCCGGCGCGACCTTCGCCTGTCGTTGCAGGAGCACTTCGTCGAATCGGTCGCGGTCTTCAACGATCTCGTGTTCGACAACGGTCGCCTCAATCGCGCCCTTCGCGGCGACGCGTTCGAGGCACCCGCGGACGTGGCCGATCTCGTTTACATGGATCCGCCCTACGTGCCCCGTGCCGATGACAACTGCTACATCAAGCGCTATCACTTTCTCGAAGGTCTCGCATCCTACTGGCGCGAGCCGGGAACGGAGATTCTCGAAACCTCGCGCGTGAAAAAGATCGCCAAGCGCTTCACGCCCTTCTCGTACCGCAGCACGGCGGCGGACGCGTTCGACCGGATGTTCCGGCGTTTCGCGGAGAACACGCTCGTCCTGTCCTATTCGTCGAACGGCTATCCCGATCTGGAAACGCTCGTCGCCCTCATGCGTCGCTACAAACACCAAGTGGACGTCGTTCGTCGCGAGCACCGCTATCACTTCGGGACGCACGCCGGAGTCGCCGACGCGCGCAAAGTCGTTGCGGAGTATCTGATCATCGGGCGCGAATGAAATTCGAACAGGTCGATGTCGACCTTCTGCTCTCGGCGCTCGCCGACCTTCCTTCCGAATGGCAGGATGACGAATCGCGTCGGGTCATCGAGGCGATTCCGCACATCGTCGACCGGCTTCGCACGATCGGTCCTGAGATCACGGCTGCGGATCTGGCGGCGCTGCTACGCGAGCAATCAATCGCACTCGACGTCTTCCGGCTCCTGACAGGCCGCGGCCAGGAACCGATGGCTCACGAAATCTGCGGCGCCCTCGGCGTCCAGAGTGGCGACTGGAAAGCGCTTCGCTCGCGCGCCCGGAAGGAACCCGAAGCAATGGCCGCGGCGCTCGTGCAAATCGGCATGCCTGCCCTCATTCGCGAACAGATCGGGCGCAACTGGACGGTCGAGACGTGCTCGTAGATCGCTACAAACTCGGACGCGGACGCGCCATCGCGGGACAGAGTCGCGGCCGCGGGCTTGAGGACGAAGTGGAGTCGGTGCTGAAAAACGCCGGCATTCCGTTCGAGCCACGCGTCACCTTCGTCGCTCCGAACGGCGTTACCGCGAAGTGCGACTTTGCCATTCCCTCCCGCGATCGGCCCACGATCGTCGTCGAGGTGAAAGGCTACGAGGCGACCGGAAGCAAGCTCACGGATTTCCTCGGCGACATCCTGAAGATCAAACAAGCCAAGGCGTACCACACGTACGTACTGGGGGTCACCGACGGGCGTGGCTGGTACAACCGCAAGAGCGATCTGAAACGCCTCGTCGACCTGCATCACGACGGCACGATCGAAATGATCTACACGCGAAAACGTCTGGCGCAGTTCGCGGAAGACGTCACCTCGATCTGGAGCGCCGCACGATAGGCGGGCGCTCACTTCGCTTTTACATACGTCCCGTCGAACACGGTCTTCCACGTTTTGCCGTCGTCGTCGGATTGTTCGGCGTGCTGGCGGAGCTTGCCGCCTTCGACGCGGGACCAGGTCCAGCGGTTCAGCGGCTTCACGCCGGCTGGCGACTGGAGGACCATCGCGCCGTCGACGAGGCCGCCGCTCATTGGCATCGGGGTTCCGTCCGGCGACGCCGCGATCGGCATTGCGTTGCCGTTCGAGTTGACCCAGAACTGGTGCCAGCGCTTCGTTTTCGCCTCGTAGAAATTGAAGCTGTTGCCGGTGCCGCCGCGCGCGTCGCGCCAGTCCTCGTACACGACGCAGCCGTCGTTCGTCGACGTGATGCGGTTCGTGCCGATCTTCTGTCCGGCCGGATTGAACACGTCCCACGTCCCCAGCCAGAAGTCGAACTGGCGGTACTCCGGCCCGCCGCACGGCCGCAGCGACTCGGTGAAGCGCGCGAACTCGGCGTCCTTCTTCACCAGCGCGTCGAAGCCCGTGCTCGTGCGCACGAACTGCAGGACGGGGATGCCGGCGTCGCGGGCCCGTGTCAGTCCGGCGATGGCGGTCTTCGTGTCGGCGCGGGCGATGGCCACGCGGGCCACGCCAACGATCGCGCGCGCCGAGGTGGCGTCGAGTGCGATCGCTTTCTCGTACGCCGCGGACGCTGAGTCGATCGCGCCGAGGTTGAAGTGGACGAGGCCGAGGGCGGCCCAGGCGGCGGCATCGTTCGGGTTCGCCCGCGTCGCCTCCTCGAACACCGGCCGCGCCTCGGACCACTTCGATTGGGCGATCAGCGCTTCGCCCGTCTGTATCTGCGTCTGGGCCAGGAGCTGTACGAAGAGAAGGATGGTGGTCAGCATGACCACGAGATACGCCGTCTCCGCGCGTGCCCGCTATGAAAAAGTTGCTCCGCGCCGGTACGCGGAGGGCGTGATGCCGAAGCGTCGCCGGAACGACACCGTGAAGTGACTGTGGTCGGTGAATCCGAGGTCGAGGGCGATGGTGCTGATGTCGTCGCGGGTGTCGCGCAGCATCGCCAGCGACGTGTGCAGCCGCACGGCCAGACGGTGCTGATGGAGCGTCGTGCCCATCACGCGCTTGAATGTGCGCGCAAGATGGAACGGTGACGTGCCGGCCTCGCGGGCGATGCGTGTCAGCGAGTGATTGTGCTTGAAGGTGCGGCCGACGATCTCGGCGGCGTGGAGGACAGGCAATCCTGCCTGTCGGGACGGAGGGGACAGGCAGGATTGCCTGTCCTCCACCAGGATTCGCCGGAGCACGGCCATCATCGTCTCCTCGACGAAGAGGGCGTCGCTCCCGCCGCGCAGCACATGCTCGACCACACCGCGCTGGCGCAGGTAGTCGGAGGGCTCGACGCGCACGAATGGCGCGCGCAGCGGCCGGTCGTCGTCGCGTCCCACGATCTCCCGCAACAGCTCCGGCGCGACGGCGAACCATTCGCAGAAATCGCCCTCGGCGCTGAGCCGGTGCCGCCGGTACTCCTGCCCGCGGTTGTACAGCGGCGCGACCGCCGGCGAGCCGACGAAGCGCGCGCCGCCCGCGTGCTCGATGATGGTGTGATTGCGCGGGAAGACGATCAGGTGCGCGCTGGTCGGGCCGTATGACTCGAAGCGCGGATCATCGGCGGGGAGCCGGTGCGTGCCCACGGCCAGCGTGTCGCTCGCGAAGAGCAACCGCTCGAACGGAAGCACGCGCAACGGCGCGCCGGCGAACCGGGTCATCCCACAAGGCTACTCCACGCGCACGGCGTTGCTGAACTCGGACGTGTCCAGGCCGGCGCAGCCGAACTCCCAGTAGCAGTACAGAACGTTGCGCGTGGCGGTGACGAAGTCGCCGCGGGAGACGCCGCTCACGCCGAACACGGTCACGTCGCCCTCGAACCCTTCGACGCGATGCTGGCGCGGCTGCTCGCCTTCGCTCCGGCCCGAACCGTTGCGGTAGAAGCGCACGTCCACCAGCCAGTTGCTGGGCGGCGTGGTGATGGCGTACGTGCCGGGCTGCTTCGGATAGCGCGCGCGCACGGTCGTGAAGCCGGTGAAGTCGTCGTACTTCGCGGAGAAGATCTCCGGGACGTCGTCCGTTCGCGCGCGATCGATGCCGATGCCGCCGTTGGCGAACGACGGCGAGTCGCTGTACAGCGCCACTGCGTCCGTCGCGGCCGCGATGCCGGCGCCGCTGTTGTTGGTGACGGTCGCGCTCACGACGCGCACCGCCGCGCCGCGGGCCGCGAAGATGCCCGTGCCGCCGTTGCCGCGCACCGTCGCCTGCACGAAATACGCGGCGCCTTCGAGCCACACGCCGTCGCCGCGGTTGTCGTGAATGTTCGACTGCACAATCGTCCCCACGGCCGCCTCGTGGTGCGGCGTGATCGCGCGCGCACCCGTGAGCACGACGCCGCGCGCGCTCTCGCTCACGTCGATGCGCAGCAGCGCGATGCCGGACGGTGTGGACGAGAAGCCGCGCACGCCGTCACCCTCGCCGCCGCGGATCGCGACGTCCGCGACCTGCACGCGCGTCACGTGCGTGGACTCGCTGCCGATCTGCAGCGTTCCGCCAATCTCCACGCGCCCTTCCGCGTACCACTGCTGCGAGGCGCCGTTCACGTAGACGTGCGACTGCGTCAGCGCCGGAAGCGGCGTCGATGGACTCACCCGTGCCACACCGTCGACGAGCTCCTCCTCGGGCACGCGGAAGTCGATCGCGCACACGGACTCCGCGCTGCACGCGGCTTGGTTCACGCGCGCGATGACATCGCGCAGCGAGCCCGGCCCGGAGTCGGCGACCGTCGTCACGTCGAACGACGCCACGTCGAGCGGGACCGAAGCGCTCAGCTCCGATGTCCCCTCCTCGGCCGTCGCCGCCGCGGCCACCCAGCCGTCGAAGACCGGCCCGCCGCGCGGTGAGACGAACGTGAACTGTCCGAACCCATCAGGATCCGTCGTCACCCGCGTCGAACCGAGCACCTCCATCGCCTCGGCCAGCCCGAACTGCTGCCGGCGCGGCGACGCGAAGAACTGCACGGCCACCTGCGTATTCGGCTTGCCGTAAAACTGCCCCTTGATCTCGAGGTCGCCCATTGGACGGGCCTCGCGCACGGAGGCGAGGATGGGCGCATTCGGCCGGCCGGCGTCGGAGTCGAGTGCATCGATCGCATCAGGACCGTCGCTGTGCCAGTCGATCGACAAGAGGCCGTTCCGAAAGATGCGATTGCCGAGGAGCTCGGCGCGGTAGTTGGCGCTGACGAGGATGCCGTGCAGCGCGTTGCGGGTGATCGTGTTGTTGTGCACGCCCATCGGCGCGGCGATGTCGACGCCGCTCGCGCCGTTGTCGGCGATGAAGTTGCTCGAGACGAGCCCCACGGACTCCCGCAGCAGAATGCCGTTCCCGCGGTTGCCGGTGACGACGTTGCCGCTGATCGCCGAGAGGCCGTGGCGGATGAAGAGGATGCCGTTCGCGCCGTTGTTCGTCACCGTGCAGCCGATCACCTGCGTGCCGGAGTTGCCATCGACGACGATCCCGTTGCCCTGAAAGTTCGTGACGCCGAGCCCGAGGACGAAGGCGTAGGGCGCGCGGACGAACTTCAGTCCCGGCGTCAGTCCGGCGTCGCTCCCGTCGATCACCACCTCGGGGCCGTTCGGATTCGTGTTGCCGGTGAAGCCGGCCTGACGCGCGGCATCGATCGACACCTGGTACTTCGCGATGTACGGCAGCGGCGATTGCGGCCGGATCGTGAAGAAGCCTTCCGCGGGCACCGGGCCGGCGATGCTGAAGAAGATGACCCGCGGATCGAACCACGGCGCGGCGTTGACCTCTTCGATCGCGGCCCGCAGCGATCCCGGTCCGGAGTCGTTCGTGTTCGTGACCGCGACCTCGACTGCCGCCGCGAAGAGAGAGGAAGAGACGAGGAGAGAGAGCACCAGGGCCGGGACACGCATTTATCCGAATAATACGTGAGTCGAGCTACCAGCGTTTGCGGCAGGCCAGGTAGAGCCGCGAGAACTGATCGCGCAACGCGAACTCCGTGTCGATGTCGTACATCCCGTACAGCTCGTGCACCTCGTGGAAGTTCGAGTGCCACAGCGCGCGGATCAGCGACCGCCGCGAGAGCCACATCGAGCGCGCGTTCGAGATCGCGGACCACATCCGCTCGCGCAGATCCCCCGCGGACGGCTCGCTCCACCAGCGCCCCTCGTACTCGTGGCCGTCATCGACGAAGGTCACCGGCTCCGAGAGCGATGGCTCGTGCGTTCCGTAGCGCGCGGCGTGCGCGTCGGGTGCGACGTGCGTGTCGAGAAACAGCAGACCGTCGCCGGCCAGCAGCGTCGCGAGCTGGCGCAGGTGCGCGACCGGCTCGTCGAGGTGGTAGAGGAGGCCGCAGCAGAGGATGACGTCGAACACGCCCAGCTCCGCGCGCGTGAGCTGCTTGACGTCCCGCTGCACGAAGCGAAGGTTCGGCAGCGCGTAGTACTCGGCGATGAGCGAGGCCTTCCGGAAGTTGTCCGCGCGGCCTTCGACGCCGATGGCGCTCCATCCCTCGCGCGCCATCTCGAAGGAGAGACCGCCTTCGAGTGCGCCGAGGTCGAGGACGCGGATCTTGTCGCGATGGAGCGAGCGCCGCACGAGGGATTTGATGGCCACGGTGCGGCGGTTGTCGCCGATCAGCTCGGAGCCGCTGCCGAGGGTCGACTCGGTGGCGGTGATGGGGATGTTGTGGCCGGTCCACTCCTCGGCGCGCACCGCCGCGCGGAGGTCGTCGTCGGGGGCGGCCCAGCGCGCGCGGATGCGCTCGTCAACCTGTCGTCTCAATCCGCAGGGCATAATAGCGCCGACATGAAACGCCTGGTCCTCCCGCTCCTGCTCCTCGCCACCACTGCTTTCGCCGCCGAGACCATCACCCGCGGCGCCGCCATCTCGCGCGACGCGAAGAGCGTCAAGCTCGCTGAAGTGCTCGCCAATCCCGATGCGTACACGAAGACGCCCGTCGTCGTCGAAGGCACCGTCACCACGGCCTGCGAGCGCAAAGGCTGCTGGATGCAGCTCGCCGCCGAGGGCAAGCCCGCCGTGCGCGTGACGTTCAAAGACTACGGCTTCTTCGTCCCCCTCGACTCGAAAGGCGCCGCGGCACGCGCCGAGGGCGTGACGGTGGTGAAGACGCTGTCGAAGAAAGACGCGGACCACCTCGAGGAAGAAGGCGCGAAGCTGACCCGCAACCCCGACGGCACGGCCAAGGAAGTGTCGTTCGTGGCGAGCGGAGTGGAGCTCACGAGGTAGCTTCGCGTTGCTGGTTCCTGGTTGCTGGTTGCTCGCGCTGCATGGAGCTGTCGAGCCACGACTCGCCAGTAACCAGTAACCAGCAACCAGTTAACCGATTGTGGGCACGATCGCGTAATCCACCTGCGCGTCAAAGTACGCGCGATTCCGCTCGTACTCGCGCCGCATCACCAGCGACTGGCCGTCCATCGCCCGATCCACGGCCAGTACGCCGTCGAGGTGGTCGAACTCGTGCTGCAGGAGCTCCGACGCCGCGGCGTCGAGCTCCTGCCACTCTTTCGCGTTCCCGGCGTCGTCGACGTAGCGCAGCGATAGCGACTTCGCGCGCTCCACGCGCACCAGCAGGTCGGGGAAGCTCATGCAGTCGTCCCACATCGTGAAGGTCTCGCCGCTCCGCCATGTGACCTCGGGGTTGACGACGAAGAACGTTCCGCGCCCGAGGTTGACGGCGATGAAGCGCTGGGGAATGCCGATCTGGGGCGCCGAGATGGCGCGGCCGAAGCCGTGTTGTTTGCGGAAGGCGTCGAGGGCGGCGGCGAGCTCGCGGAAGGCGTGAGGGTCGAAGTGCGTCACTTCGTTCGAACGCTCGCGGAGGCGCGGGTCGCCGAGGAGGAGCACGTCAGGCATACAGCCCCCGAAACACCTCCGCTGTGATGTTTGCTCCCGTGGCGATCACCACCACCCGCTTGCCGCGTACGTCGTCGCGGAGGGCGGCGGCGAGGCCGGCTGCGCCGGACGGCTCGACGAGGATCTGGGCTCCGAGGATCATGTGGCGCAGGGCGGCGAGCAACTCGTCGTCGGAGACGGTGACCGCGTTGGCCACGTGCGCGATCAACGCGTCCAGAGCGAACTGCGCGGGCACGCGGCACACGAGCCCCTCGGCAATCGTGTCGATGGGGCGCTCGATCGCGCGGCGTGCGTGGAAGCTCTCGACCATCGCCGGCGAGCCTTTCGCCTGCACGGCGACGACGCGCGTGCCGGGCATGGCCATCGCCACACCGGACGCCAGCGAGCCGCTGCCCATCGGCGCGTAAACGACGTCGATGTCCGCGAGCTCGCGCGCGATCTCCAGTCCCACCGTCCCCGCGCCTGCGATGACGCCGGCGCTTTCGCCGTCGTCGATGAAGCGCAGGCCGTTCGCGCGCGCGAACTCCGTCGCCTGCGCCTTCGCGTCGTCGAGATCGTGTCCGGTGTCATGAATCGTCGCGCCGAGGAGCTCGATCTTGGCGCGCTTGGTGGCGTTGGCGCCGAGGGGGAGGAAGACGTGCGCGGCGACGCCGGCGACGCGCGCGGCCCAGGCCACGCCCTGGCCGTGATTACCGGTCGACGACGTCACGACCGGCGAGGGATCGGAGAGGATGTCGTTCAGCGCGCCACGCCATTTGAACGAGGCGATGGGCGAGACGGTCTCGTTCTTCACCCACAGCTCGCAACCGAGATCGCGGGAGAGCAGGAGCGAACGGACGAGGGGCGTCGGACGTGCGTACGGCGCGAGGCGTTCCGCTGCGCGCGCGACGTCCATCAACGTCCGTTGCGCACCTGCTCGAAGCGCTCCACGAGCTTCGGCGAGAAGACCCGGCGATCGAGCCGCAAGGCGCGATTGCGCTCCAGCGCGGCCCTGAAGTCGTCCGTCGCGGCGAGCAGCAGCGCGTCCGGCGTGCGGGAGAGCATGGCCTTCGTGTAGCGCACGCAGCCGCGCAGCAAATACGCCTCGGCCGCGGGCGTCCTCGCCAGGATGCGATTCAGAAGCGTCTCAGCGAGGTTGAGATCGCCCGTGGCGAACGCGCGATAGGCCGGCGTGACGTCGGCTTTCGGCGGCGCGGGCGGCGGAACTGTGATCGGCGCCGGCGTGGGAGTGACCGGGTTCGGTTTCTCGACGACCGGCGCGACCGTCTCGGTCACGATGACCGGAGGCGGCACCGGCTTGGGCTCTGGCTTCTTCACCGGCGGCGCGGGCTCGTCGTCGAACGGCACGACCACCTCGAGCGGTTTCGGCGGCGGCTGCACCTGCGCGGGCTTGGGACGATTGGCCGCCGCAGCGCGGATGCGCTTTCCTTCCTCGGCCGCCTCACCGAAGCTCTGCGCGGCCTGCTCGGCGCTCTGTTGCACCGACTCGTACGCGGCGACGTTCGTCCCCGCGCTCCGGAAGCGCGACAGCGCATCCTGCAGCTTGCGTTGCGCGTCGCGATAAGCCTCGGTGCGATCGCCGCCGGCGCTCAGCGCGTCGCCCTGCACCTCGACCGCGCGACGGATGGCCGTGTCGGCCGCCTTCTTCGCGCCGCTGGCGGCCTTCTCGGCCTGCAACTGCTTCTCGCTCTGCGCGCGCGCGACCCAGTCCTTCATGCGCGAGTAATACGGTGTCCGGGCGATGGCTCCCTGCTCCTCGGAGATGCGCCACTCGCGCAGCGCCGCGTCGACGTCGCCGACGTTGAACCTGGCGATGCCGAGCCAGAAGTGCGGCGTGTAGGCGGCGATGATGGTCGTGCTGACCTTCAGCTCGGTGCCTTCGGTCGGCCGCTCCGCGATGGCCTTGGCCAGCAGCGGCACGGCCTCGGCGTAGCGGCGCGCGTTCACCGCTTCCACGCCTTTGTTGTAGTTCTCGATCCACTTCTCGGCCGCGAACGCGTTCGTGGCGAACAGCAGGAGGAGGAGAGCGCGTCTCACTGCGCGCCTCCGAAGTCCGGCACACTCGCCGATCTGCCGTCGGTGAAGTTGACCCAGAGCGGCGCATCGGCGCCCGCCGCGAGCGTGACCCTGCGCGTGATCGGCCTCGGGTAATCGGGATTCGAGAGCGTGACTTCGTAGCGTCCCGGCGCGAGATCGAGCGCCGCGGGCGTGACGACGTTCGGTCCGATGTCGACCGACTCGCCGTTGTCGAGATTGCGGACGCTGGTGACGTTCGCCCAGGGATAGGCGTTGATGCCAAGGTGTCCGGGCGCGGAGGGAATCGGCTCGATGGCGGCGACGGTGGTCGTCGCGGTCATCGTCGACGCCTCGACGGAACGCGTCGATTGCGTCGTCGTCACGACGTCGTCGGGTTTCGGCTTCTTCAGCGTCCAGAGCGCGACGGCGATCAGCCCGAGGACGAGCGCGGCGGCGTAGAGCACCCAGGGGATGCGGCGCTTCGGTTCCTCCGCGTTCTCCACCGTGGCCTCGCCGGAACTGACGCGATCCAGCGTGACCATGGCCGCGGGACGCGACGAAGCGACGGTGGCGGTCGCGCTTTCCTTCGTCGCCGCGACGGTGACGACTTGCGGCCGATTGACGTTCGTCTTCTGCGTGACCGCCTCGAGCTCCACGGGCACGGGCGGCGGCGCGCCGGGCGTGTCCGGCAGTCCCGCGGCGATGCGGTCGAGCGCCTGCGCGAACTCGCGAGCGCTCGCGTAACGCTTGTTGCGGTCCTTCTCCAGGGCCCGGAAGATCAGCGCCTCGAGCTCGGGCGCGGCGATGGCGGCGGGGTTGGTCTCCGCGATCGACTTCGGACGCTCGGACGCGTGCTTCAACAGATACGCGTGCGGCGTGTCGGCGACGAACGGCGGGACGCCGGTGAGCATCTCGTACAGCACGACCCCGAGCGAATAGAGGTCCGCACGCCCGTCGAGGCTTTCGCCTTCATCGAGCTGGCCCAGGTGGTCGGGCGACATGTACTTCGGATTGCCGACGAAGACTCCGGCCTGGGTCGTATCGACGTTCGGGCCGGATACGTCTTTGGCCAC
>DATLOL010000140.1:0-11764 GCA_035536275.1 Thermoanaerobaculia bacterium | reverse complement strand
CGATGGAAAACGGCGGGCTGAAGCCCGCCGATGGAAAACGGCGGGCTGAAGCCCGCCGCTCCACTCACTGCGGACTGATCACGGTGACGTGCTGGGTCTCGTTGTTCGTCACCGTGATGAACGCCCAGACCCGCGGCGGCTGAGCGACCGGGTACTCCACGATCACCGTGTGCTTCCCCCTGAGCAGTGGGCGCACCGCGCGGAGGTCCATGGAGCCGTACGCCGGCTGATTGCTGTTACAGGGCGCGACGGTGCAGGGGCCGCGCAGCGTCAGCGGATTTCCCTGATCCGGCAGATGCACCAACACCGGCGTCGTGACTCCGTCCAGGCTGTACGCGCGCAGTTGCAGCCGGTAGCGCGGGTCGAAGGGCACGTCGCGCAGCACGATCTGCGTCCGCGCCTCGCCTTCACGCACGATCGGGATCTCCGTCCCCCACTGCGTCGCATCGCGCGACACGTCCCGGATGTGATTGCTGAAACGCACGTCCCTTCCTCGCGGAAGGAACAGGATCAGCCCGGCGGGCCGATCCCCGAACAGGGTCCACAGCGACGTGTTCGTTCGCAGTGCCGCCGACACGTCCGGCAGGACGCCGAGAGGAGCGTCGGCGTCGACGATGACGTCCGTCTCCCACTGCGAGCCGAACGCGCCCGGTCCGCGGAAGAGCACCGGCACCAGCACGCGCTCGTACAGCGCCGGATCGGGCGTGGCCGCGGGATCGACGTAATGAATCGCGTTCACGGTCTCGTATGTGCGCAACTGCGTCGTGACGCGCACGTCGACCGGTCCCGCCGCGTGCGGAGGCAGCGTCGCCTTCAGCACGCAGGCGTCGAGCGTGTGCGGGATGCGAACGCCGTCCACGAACAATGCGACCTCGCCCGGCCCGGTGATGTCTCCGCAAAGGTTCGGACCCGTGACCTGCGTCCCGCCCGCCGTGCTGGCGATGCGCGGCTCGAACGGCACTTCCGGCTCGGCCTCGGTCACGACCAGCTTCAGCGTGGCCATCGTCATCAGTCCGTCGTAGTCGTCCACCTCGACCTTCACGTCGTAGATGCCGGCGGGCAGGACGCCGAGGGGCGCGGCCTCGTTCCAGGGATAGATGGCGGTCGCGCAGCCGACGCCGCGCGGAGTCTCATACCGCACCACGATCGAGCTCCCGTTGCGGGTGATCTGCTCCTTCTCGGGACGACAGCCGTCACGCCACAAGGATCGGATGCGCAGGACGACGAACGACTGGTCCGTCGGCGCGATCGGCTCGAACGTGAAGCCCTGTCCGAAGAGCGGAAGAGAGAAGAGGAGAGCGAGAAGAGCGGCCCGGCCGAACATGTCGCGCGCGACTATAAGTTATTCGGAGCGTCGAATCCAGACTCGACCCAGAGGTAGCGCAGCGTGTTGCGGTCGAGGGTGCGCGTCGCGATCGCGTAACGAAGGAACAGCAACGCACGGCGCACCGACGAGTGCGGCGCGGCGCGTTCGGCCAGATGCTTCCGGTGCTCCTCGGACGTCGCGAACGTCACCGAGCGCAGCGCGTTCGCAAGGCGCACCACCGTCCCCTGCACCAGCAGCTCTCCGCGACGAAGGACGTGGCGCCGATGCATCAGGCGCAGCTCGCCGTCGTCGCGCCCGATGCGCAGCGGCGCATCGGCGTAGTACGGGATCGACGCGATGCGAAAGCCCCACGCCTTCGCCGCCTTCATGGCCTCCGCGATCTCCTGCGCCAGCACGTCGTCGACGACTTCGCGCTCGCGCACGATCAGCACCCAGTCCGTGCTCGCCGCATCGAGAGCGCGGTTGAGCTCCGTGCGGTGCTTCGCCAGCTCATCGCGCGGCGGGACGTCGAGCACGAGCTGCTCGATGTGCTCGAAGCGCGTCGTCAGCGCAGCCAGGTCCTCAGCGTGTACGTGTCCGAGGGCGACGACGGCCAGGCGCAATCACTCACCTACGTCTTCGCGCACGCGCGTGATCTTCACGGCGCGGCCGGTGGTCTCGTCGATCTCGATGAGCGCGCCGGAGAGGCGGATGTCGCGCTTCGCCACCTCGAGCTTGCGCGGCGTGTTCATGAGGAAACGGTGCAGCGCCTCATCGGGGCGGAAACCGATCACCGAGTCGTACGCCCCCGTCATCCCGACGTCGGTCTGATACGCGGTGCCGGCCGGGAGGATGCGCTCGTCCGCGGTGGGCACGTGCGTGTGCGTGCCGACGACGGCGGAGACGCGTCCGTCCAGATAGCGGCCGAAGGCCTGCTTCTCCGACGAGGCCTCGCCGTGGATGTCCACGATGATGACCTTCGCCTTGTCGCCGAGCTCCGCCAGCTCCTTGTCCGCGCAATAGAACGGGTTGTCGATGGGCGGCATGAACACGTTGCCCATGAACTGCATCACGGCCACGTTCACGCCGCCCGCGGTCTGCCGGATCACCTTCCCCGTGCCGGGATTGCCGGCCGGGTAGTTCGCCGGCCGGATGACGTGCGGGTAGTGCTCGTAGTTGTCGACGAAGTCCTTCTTGTCCCAGATGTGATTGCCCGAGGTGTAGGCGTTGATCGGCAGCTCGGAGAGCTCGTCGATGATGGCCTCCGTCACACCGAACCCGCCCGCGGCGTTCTCGATGTTGACGATGACGAAGTCGACCATGTCCCGGCCGACCACCGTCTCGAGCTTCTGATGCAGCGCACGCCGCCCGGGCTGGCCGACGACGTCGCCGATGTAGAGGACTTTAATCAAGGTTCAAAGGCTCAAAGGCGCAAAGGCTCAAAGGAACACGAGACTCCTTTGAGCCTCTGTGCCTCTGAGCCTCGAAGCCTACTTTGCGTATTCAGTGGCTCTCATCTCCCGGATCACCGTCACCTTGATCTGCCCCGGATACTGCAGCTCGGATTCGATCTTCCGGGCCACGTCCTTCGACAGCCAGATCGACTGTTCGTCGGTGATCTTCTCGGAGTTGACGATGATGCGAAGCTCGCGCCCTGCCTGGATGGCGAAGCTCTTCGCGACGCCCTCCATCTGGTTCGCGATCGCTTCGAGGCGCTCGAGACGGTGCACGTAGTTCTCGAGGATCTCGCGGCGCGCGCCCGGACGCGCGGCCGACAGCGCGTCTGCCGCGTTCACCAGCACGGCCTCGACCGTGGTCGGGTCGTAGTCGCCGTGATGGCACTCCATCGCGTGGATGATCTCGCGCTTCTCCCCGTACTTTTCCAGCACCTGACGGCCGAGCTCGAGGTGCGTGCCTTCCATCTCGCGGTCGATGGCCTTGCCGATGTCGTGCAGCAGGCCGCCGCGCTTGGCGATGGTGTCGTTCACGCCGAGCTCCACGGCCATCAGGGCCGCGAGCTGCGCCACTTCCAGTGAGTGCACGAGCACGTTCTGTCCGTATGACGTGCGGTAGCGGAGACGCCCGAGGAGCTTGAGGACCTCGGGGTGGAGATCGGTGAGGCCGAGGGAGAATGCCGCCGCCTCGCCTTCCTCGAACAGCTTCTGATCGAGCTCCTGACGGACCTTCTCGACCAGCTCCTCGATGCGCGCGGGATGGATGCGACCGTCCTGCATCAGGCGCTCGAGGGAGATGCGGGCGATCTCGCGGCGAATCGGGTCGAAGCCCGAGAGGATGACCGCCTCGGGCGTGTCATCGACGATGAGATCGACGCCCGTCGCCAGCTCCAGCGCGCGGATGTTGCGTCCCTCGCGGCCGATGATGCGGCCCTTCATGTCCTCGCTGGGGAGGTCGACGACGGAGACCGTGTTCTCGGCGACGTAGTCGGAGGCCATGCGCTGGATGGCCATGCCCAGGATCTTCTTCGCCTTCTGGTTGCCGAGCTCCGTGGCTTCGGACTCGATGCGCTTGATGATGTTCGCCGCGTCGATCTTCGCTTCGTTCTCGATGCCGCGGATGAGATCGCGCTTCGCTTCCTCGGCGGTGAGGCCGGCCACCTGCTCGAGCTTGTGGCGCTGGGCCTCGACCAGCTCGTGCAGTTCGGTCTCTTTGGCCTCGACGCGCTTCTCGCGGTCGTTCAGCGAGCGGTCGCGCTTGTCGACCTCGGTGATGCGAGAGTCGATCTGCTGCGTCTTCTTGTCGAGGCTCTCTTCCTTCTGCTGCAGGCGCTTTTCGACGGACTTGATCTCGTCGCGGCGCAGCTGCGCCTGCTTGTCGAACTCGGAGCGCATCAGGAGGAGCTTTTCCTTGGCCTCCAGATCGGCTTCCTTGACGCGGGCCGCGGACTGTTTGTTCGCGTCTTCGACGATGCGCGAGCCTTCGCGGCGCGACTCGGCGAGCAGCGCGTCGGCGCGCTTGCGGTACACCGCCGCCCAGATGAGGATCACAACGATGGCGAGGCCGATGCCTGCAGCCAGCGCAATCAAAACTTGGATGATGTTCAAAACGTCCTCCGCTCTCGGGAGGCCCGCGCTGTCGGGAGGAGAATTTCGGAGTACCCCGCCTGAGCCGTGTGAAGATTCTTACCTGAACCTGTACGAGACAGGTGGGCGCCCTACTCGTGTCGTTCAGCTACCTTCTGAGCTCCCCGGTCGGGAGGAAGGTGTGCACGCGACCCGAGACGCGAGCTAACCCGAGATAAGAAGTACGGTTGCAGGGCTTGATCGTGCATCACGAACTCTGCAGGGTCTCCGAAACTAAACAACAACTGCTGAATGCTCAGCTGATTACCTTGCTGAGGCGTTCCGTTATTTCCTCCGTTTTCTCGATCCAGATTCCCGCGGCATCCTCCCGCTTCTTCCGGTATCGCGAAAACTCGTCGGCTATGTTCAGAGCCGCCAGGATGGCGATTTTCATGGGATCGACGGTCGCAACCTGCCCCGCCACCTCGCGCATCCTGGAATCGACAAACCGCGCAAGCTCCATCAAATAATCAGGATCCCCGTCCCCACGAACGTTATATGTCTGACCAAAGATCTCGACGATGGTCGAGTCGTTCTTGGCGTCCATGCGGGAAAGTACCCTGAAACCGCGCGGATTATAGCATCGGCGTCTGAGGGCGCAGACGCGTTGCTGGTTGCTGGTTCCTGGTTGCTTGTGGAGCGGCGCCCGAGCCGGTCCGAAGCACTGTTCTACGCCGTGGAGCGGGCATGTCTAGAAAGAGACCATCGCATTGCCGCAACTCGCGTGAAACCAGCAACATAGCCGCGATCAGCCCTCATAAAGACTCGCATAGCAGGCAACATCTCCCCACCTTGATTACCGTTGCGTTACCGCCATAGATTAGGTCCGTGGCGGCAACCGCTCCGCAGCTCTCGTGGCAGTTCGGACTCCTCGATCCCTCTTCGGCGAGCCGCCCCGCCCCCACCCTGGTCCCCCCTCCGCCGCCCGTGGAGCCGGGTGCCGCCCTCGCGCAGGTGCGGGCGACGCTCGAGGCCAGCGTCGCGGCGAGAGTGCGCAGCGGCGCCGAGCTGCTCCGTCGCGCCGCCAACAATACCGAGCAGCTCGCGCGCATCCCCACCACCCTCGAAGCCTTCGATACGCTCCTGGGCGGCGGTCTCGAGCGGGGCAAGCTCCTCGAGCTCGTGTCGCGCCGCGCCGCCGGACGCTTCTCCATCGCCATGGCCGCCCTCGCCTCCTCCACCTCCGTCGGCGAGTCCGCCGCCCTCATCGACCTCGGCGATCACTTCGATCCGCGCCTGGCCGAGGAGAACGGAGTCGATCTGAGGCGGCTGCTGTGGGTGCGGCCGCGCACGGTCAAGGAGGCGGTGATGAGCGCGGAGTTGATCGTCGCCACCGGCTTCCAGCTCGTCGTTATCGACCTCGGTCTGCATCCGATCAAGAGCCGTCGCGCGCCCGACGCCGCGTGGGTGCGCCTCGCGCGCACCGCGGAAACGAGCCGCACGGCGATGCTCGTCTCCAGCCCCTATCCCGTCACCGGCACGGCCAGCGAGGCAGTAGTCAAAGGAAGCAGCGGACGCGCGAAGTGGCGGCGCGGTCTCCTCATCGGCGTGGAGATGACCCTCACGCTCGAGAAGCACCGGCACATGAAACCGGGCGGGCGCAGTGTGGTGAAGCTGTTCGTGCCGGAGGCGCCCGATGTTGTCGGTTCTCAGTTGTCAGTTCTCTGTGGTGCTTCGGTTTCAGGCGATGCACCGCAGACAACCGACAACCGACAACCGACAACAAGACGCGGAGCGTCGCGATGACCCGCATCGCCTGCCTCTACGTCCCCATGTTCGCGCTCGCGGCGCGGTTGCGGAGCGAGCCGGAACTGCTCAACGAGGCCGTGGCCATCGTCGAGGGGAGCGGCAACTCCGCGCATGTCGTCGCGGCCACGCGGCGCGCGCGGACGAAAGGCATTCGTCCCGGACTCTCGCTCGCGCAGGCGCGATCCATCCTGCCCAAGCTCATCGCGCGTGGCCGCGACACCGAATGCGAGCGCACCGCGCAGGAGGCGCTCTTCGAGGTGTCCGAGACCTTCTCGCCGCGCGTCGAGGACGCCGGCGACGGCGTGGTCTACGTCGACATCGCCGGGATGACGCGTCACTTCGAGAACGAGCTCGATCTCGCCAGGTCGGCCATGCGTGCGGCGGACGGCGTCGGACTGCCCGCGCGCGTGGGCATCGCCGCGAGCAAGCTCGCCGCGCGCGTCGCCGCCGAGCTCCCGAAGTCGCCGGTCATCGTCGACGCGGGACACGAGTCCGACTTCCTCGCGCCGCTGCCGCTCACGCGTCTCTCGCCGCAGATCGACGCCGCATCGACGCTGCGCCGCTGGGGACTCACTTCCATCGGCCAGCTCGCCAACCTACCCGAAGCCGAAGTCGCCGCGCGCCTCGGCGACCTCGGTCGCGAGCTGCATTACGCCGCGCGCGGCATCGATCCCCGTCCGCTCATCCCCCGCCCGATGCCGCCCGACTTCCGCGAAGGGATGGACCTCGAGTGGCCGCTCGTCGCGCTCGAGCCGTTCCTCTTCATCGCCAACTCCGCCCTCGATCGCCTGTCCGCGCGGATGGAGATGCAGGGCTTCGCGTGCAAGCGACTCGAGCTGACCATGAACCTCGATCCCGACGGCTACGCCGCGCGCGCGATCGAGCTCCCCGCGCCGACGCGCGACGTGAAGACGATGCTCACGCTGCTGCGCCTCGATCTCGAGAAAGCGGCGCCCGGCGCGCCGGTCACCGGCTTCACGATCATCGCCCATCCCGATCGTCCGCGACGCGCACAGCTCTCGTTGTTCGGTCCGGCCGCGCTCTCGCCGGAGAAGCTCGCCACCACCGTCGCGAGACTGGTCGCACTCCTCGGCGAGGATCGCGTGGGGATGGCCCTGGCCACGGACGGACACCTGCCCGAGCGCTTCGGCATCGCCGACTACGCGCCGGCCCCGCCGCCCGACAAACGCCTCGAGCCCAAGAAGAGCCGCGGCCTCCTCGCCGTGCGCGTCTTCCGTCCGCCGATGCCGGTCGAAGTGTTCCTGAACGGCAGCGAGATCGCGTCCGTGAAGGGGGAAGGCGACGTGTGCGGCGCCGTGCGCACCTACTCCGGACCGTGGCGTGTCGAATCCGATTGGTGGACCGAGGCCCCCGCCGCGCGCGAGTACTGGGACGTCGAGCTCGACGGGGGCACGGTCTACCGCGTTTATCAGAGCGAGTCGAGCGAGTGGTTCGTCGACGCGCGTTATGAATGAACAGTCCCCTCTCCCCGCCGCGCGGGGAGAGGGCCAGGGTGAGGGGCAATCCAGCGTAGCGGTGCACGTCCCCTCACCCGGCGCTTTGCGCCACCCTCTCCCCGTTCCGGGGAGAGGGGACTCGGAAGGTCAGCCGCCGTTCGCCACCTGCAGCGTCATCGCTCCGGTCGCGTTGTCGACGGCGGCGCCGTACACGATGGCGCTGCCGGCCGTCACCTCGAATGACACCGAGTGATTGGCACCCTGCGCGACGCCGAACAGCTCGGAGAACGAGAACTGCTGGAAGAAGTTCGCCGGGTACGCGCGCGTCACCGTCGCCACGACGGCGCCCGAGCTGTCGCGCACGCGCATCGTCAGCGCCGCGCCCGTGTTCAGCGTGCGGATGCCGATGTTGAACCGGTGGCGCGCAGGATCGGGCGGCGTGATGAGCGTGCCGCTCAGGCCCGCCGCGATGGCCTCGTCCGGCGTGACGATCGGAATCTGCACGGCGTTGCCGGATGTCTCGGTGATGATCGTGACGATGACCGGCAGCGCGCCGCCCGCTGCGAGCACGTCGGCCGAGCCGCTGCCGTCGGCGATGACGCCGGTCAGAGAGCGCGTCTCGAACGGCGCGAGCGTATACGCGGTCGACGGATCGCCCGCTCCGCCGGCCAGTCCGGCCGGATGCACGACCACGCGGCCCGAGATCGCGAACGGATACGGATTGCTGATCTGCATCGACGTCGTGTAGTGCGTGCGGAACGCGCCCGCGAGCTGCGCGACGACCGGAACGACCGCCGTCGGCGGCGCGGCGGGCAGCGAGGCCGCGGCATTCACGCGGGTGATGAATCCCGGGAAGATGTGCGTGATGAACACCTCTCCCGTCGTCGCGTCGACGGCCATGCTCGTCGGCGTCGGCAGTCCCTCCGCGACGGTGGTGGATGTGCCGGAAGGAGTCACGAGGCGCAAACGTCCCGGCAACTGCTGCAGCATCGCCGTCGAGAACTCGAGCACCAGAAGCGGATCGTTCGGACCCGAGCCCAGGGGCGCGACGTCGATGGCCGTGCTCAGTCCCGAGACCAGCGTCTCGTTTGCACCGCTGGTCGCGTTCACCTTCCGCACTTCGGCCTTGCCGGCCGGGAACGGGAAGCCCGTGAGCGTCGTGACCACGAGATCGTCGCCGCGGAAGTGGATGCTGTCCGGAACGGGATCGATGACCGGCGCGCCCATCGGCAGCGGATTCGCGACCTTGCCGAACGTCGTGAGCACCGTCGTCTGGCCGGTGTTCGCGTCGACGCGGCGGACGAGATTCAGGCTGGCGTCGACGACGTACAGCGTCTGCCCGCGCACGGTCACGCCGAACGGGTTGCCGGCGCGGACGTTCGCCGCGAAGTCGGGCCGCGGCTCTTCGACGTAGTCGGGAAAGTCCGCGACCAGCTTCACCACCAGTTCCTCACCGCCGGCGTTGCGCAGGGTGATGCTCTCGCCCGCTTTCAGCCGCGCGTGATCCGCGGGAATGAGCGCGAAGCCGCCCGCCGCGCGATCCAGCGGAACGCTCGACCGCAGCGACAGGAGCGACGCGAGAATCGGCGACGCGATGGTGGGATTGCGCTGCTCCGTACCGGGCGCGGGCCCGGGCAGCACGCCCTCGCCGACACCGATGGTGAGGTACACGGTGTGGTCCTGCACGGCGACGCCCGACGGTCCGGACGGACTGCCCGGCTCCTCCGCGCGGCTGATGCCTGAAGGGAGACCTTCCAGGAGCGTGCGCCGCGCCCGCGTCGTGCGGTCGACGAGCGAGACCCGCCCGGTGTTGTTCGCGGGCGTTCCCGCCTCGGCCACCACCAGATTGCCGAACCGCGTGAACGCCACCTTGGTCGGCAACTGCAGTCCGGTGACGAACGGGGGACCCTGCGGGCGCGCGGGAAGCGCCGCCAGCAGAACGAATGCGAATGCGCCAATGAGTTTCTTCCTGTTCATTTCTTTCTCCTCCTCGGGATGTTTTTCTTCGGGGATTGTGATCGGTTGCGGCGTCGTCTCGTCCGCGGCGGGCGTGCGCAGGCGCCGGACGGTGACTCTCCGGATGCGCTCGGTTGTGACGGTGATCGTGCGTCGCATCGACTCCTCCTGACGGAGCCGAAGATCGGTCCGGAGGGCGTGTGAAGTCCTGAGAAGGCGCTTAGAATCTCTGAGATCTTCTGAGATGAGCGCTCTACCAGGCCCCGAGCCCGAGGTGTTTGCGTTCGGTCCATTCGTTCTGGACCGCCGCCGCCGTGCGCTCCTGCGCGACGGCGCGCTGGTGGCCGTCACCCCGAAGGCGTTCGATCTCCTGGTCGTACTGGTCGAGCGTGCCGGCGAGGTGGTGCCCAAGGACGAGCTGATGGCGACGCTCTGGCCGGAGACGAGCGTCGAAGAGGGCAATCTCACCTTTCAGGTCTCGACGCTGCGGAAGGCCCTCGGGCCGGAAGGCGCCGCGTACGTGACGACGGTGCCCGGACGCGGCTATCACTTCGCCGCGCCGGTCGAGGCCTCCGTCGCGGCGACGGAGACCGTCGTCGAGGAGGCAGAACGGACGACGATCACCCTCTCCGAGTCGCGACGCTCGCCGTGGCCGTGGGCCGCCGCGGCGGTGGTCGTCGCGGCGCTGATCGTCGCGGGCTTCCTCTTGCTCCGCGAACGCGACCGTCCCGTACCCGCACCGGTCGGGATCCGCTCGCTCGCCGTGCTACCGTTCAAGCCGATCGCCGCGGCGCAGCGCGACGAGGCGCTCGAGCTGGGGATGGCGGACACGCTCATCACCCGGCTGAGTCACATGCCCGGCGTGGTGATCCGGCCCACCAGCTCCATCCGCAGATTCACGAAGCTCGATCAGGACCCGCTCGCCGCCGGACGCGCCCTCGACGTCGACGCGGTCGTCGATGGGAGCATTCACCGCGACGGCAGGCGCATGCGCGTCACCGTGCGTCTGTTGCGCACCAGCGACGGCAAGCCGCTGTGGGCCGGCCAGATGGACGAGCCCTCGCACGATCTTTTCGCGGTGCAGGATCGCGTGGCCGAGGGTGTGACGCGTGTGATCGTCCCGGCGATCTCGCGGCCGGCGCAGGAACAGATCGCGCGCCGTCTCACCAATGATCTCGAGGCGTACGACCAGTATGTGAAAGGTCGCTACTGGATGTTCGTCAACGCCGAGCGGGCCGAGGAGTTCTTCCGCGGCGCGATCGCGCGCGATCCCGAGTTCGCCGCGGCGTGGGCGGGCATCGCCAACACCTGGCTCGCCTACGCACGCTTCGCCAACGTTCCGGTCGACGCGGTGTACGTGAAAGTGCGCACCGCGGCGACGCGCGCACTCGCTGTCGACCCAGGCTCGGCCGACGCGCACACGGCCCTGGCACAGGTCTACTTCCATGAGCTGGACTGGAAGCGCGCTGAGGACGAGTTCCGGCGAGCGCTGGAACTGAATCCCAACTCCGACATGGCGCACGGGCAGTACACCTATCTGCTCCTGTTCACGGGACGGGGCGATGAGGCGGTCGACCACATCCGCCGCGCCCATGAGATCGACCCGCTCGCGCCCACGTGGTCCTGTCTCCTCGGATACGCGCTCGATTGCGCCGGCCGCAACGGCGAGGCGGTGCGCCACATGGAAGAGACCGCGCGGGTGCACCCCAATCTGGTTCCGGTCAATCTCCACCTCGGTATGGTGCTCACGAACGGCGGCCAGCCGCGGCGCGGCGTGGAGATGTTCCAGCGCGCGCTCGACCTCGGCGCGGAGCCGTCGCAACTCCTGGCCATGAAGGCGTGGGCGTACGCGCGCGCCGGCGAGCGCGAGGCAGCGCTGCGCATTCTCCGGGAGCTGGAGGCTCGTTCGGAGCGAGAGACCGTCGCCGCGTCGAACATCGCCCTGGCCTGGACCGCGCTCGGAGACTTCGACCGCGCCTTTCACTGGCTCGATCGCGCTCTCGACCACCGCCTGTTCCTCGTGCGCGCGGTGACGGTGTCCCCCGGCTTCGCGCCCCTCCGCAAGGACCCCCGATATGCGGAGGTCCGGCGGCGGCTGAAGCTCTGAGTAGTCAACCACCTGTCATCCCGAGCGTAGTCGAGGGACCTGGGCGGGTGGGGCACCAGGAATGAGCCTCGTGCCCCACCGCCCAGAGACGATGAGTAGGCCAGCCTCC
>DATLOL010000139.1:0-11408 GCA_035536275.1 Thermoanaerobaculia bacterium | reverse complement strand
GCGCTGGTTGGCCTAGCCAGACCGCACGCCTGACCACTGAACGCCGCTCTCGGCAGCCGCACGGGTGTCGATGAGCGCTGCCGGCCGGGCCGGCCCGCCGGAGGCCTCCCGGTCGGGTTTCTTTCCACAGGGCACATCACTTGCCTGACCTTGCTGCTGAAGGGAGCAGTACCGATGTTAGGCAATGCAAAGACGTTTTCGAGCTTTTCCGCGCGTGAGGTGTCTCAGGTCAAGGACTTCTACACCAACGTCCTCGGATTGAATGTCGAGGAGTCGGCCGAGGGGCTGGAGATGCGGCTGGCCGGCGGCGCGTCGGTGTTCATCTATCCGAAGCCCGATCATGCGCCGGCGACGTTCACGGTGTTGAACTTCCTCGTTCCGAGCGTCGACCAGGCCGTCGATCAACTCGTTGCCCGCGGCGTGCGCTTCGAGACCTACGACCTGCCCGACCTGAAGACGGACGGGAAAGGAATCATGCGCGGGAACGGCCCGACCATCGCCTGGTTCAAGGATCCGGCGGGGAACATCCTGTCCGTGCTGGAAGGAAAGTCATGAAGAAGTGGCTCGCCATCTCGCTAGCCGTCGTTGCCGGGTGTGCGACGGCGCCACCAGCCCCGCCGCCGCACGCCGACTGTGCCGCCGTGAAGCAGCCGCAGTTGTGCACGGAGCTGCTCCAGTTGCGCGACCGCGATCAGGAAGTGCGCCGGCGGTGGATCGCCAACCGTGCCGATCCGGCGCTCCAGCAGGAAGCCGAGACCGTCGATCGCGAGAACGTGATTCGCGTCCGCGAGATCATCGCCGCGCGCGGCTGGCCGGGGAAATCGACCGTCGGTGAAAAAGGCTCCGCCGCGGCCTGGACGATCATCCAGCACGCCGATGCCGCGACGCTCGCGCAGTACATCGATGTGATGCAGGGCGCGGTCGACGCGGGAGAGCTCCACGGCTCGCTCTTCGCGACTTCGGTCGACCGCATGCGCGTCCAGGAAAAACGGCCCCAGGTCTACGGCACGCAGTTCCGCGAGGTCGACGGGAAGATGGTCCCGTTCCCGATCGAGGACGAGGCCAACGTCGATGCGTTGCGCACGAAGGTCGGCCTGCAACCGCTCGCCGAATATGCCGCTCTCATGAATCAGATGTACATGCAGCAGAAGAAGCCGTAGCGCTACACCAGCTTCCCGACCGTGTTCCAGTTGCGGGCCGTGCACACCACGCCGAGCTTCTTCTCCGTGAGCGTCTCGGCGAGCTTCGAGCGGCCGGCGCCGTTGGGGAAGTAGATGTAGATCTCCTTGCCCTTCGCCACGAACTTCTCCCCCTCCGCCACGACCTTGCGCAGCGGCTCCTCGGACGGGAGTGCCGCGGAGAGGAACACGACCAGCAGCCGCCCCGGATCGGAGGCGGCCTCCTGGGGGAACGGGTTCGCAGCGATGACCTTGCGGATCTCGGCCTGCGTGCGCAGGACGACCGAGGTGCCGATGTGTGCGTCCAGATCGCGCGGCTTCGTCTTCGCGTCGAAGATCACGTTGCCGCTCTGCAGCAGCGTGCGCACGTTCGTGTAGCCGAGTTGCTCGAACGTCGCGCGCAACGCGTCCATCTTCACCATGCGGTGGCCGCCGACGTTCACTCCGCGCAGGAGAGCAACGTACGTCATACCTTCTCGAGCACCGCCGCGACGACCTGGCGCAGATCGCGCGCCTCGAACGGCTTCTGCATCACCACCCGCACGAGCTTCGGATCGAGGTCCGTCGCCGTGTCGCCCACGGCCGAGATCACGATGACCGGCGTGTCGATGTGATTCGCGCGCATGTATGCGATCACGTCGCGCCCGTCCATGCGTGGCATCAGCAGGTCGAGCAGCACGACGCTATACCCGCCGTCGGACAGCATCTTCGTGGCCCGCTCGCCGTCCTCGGCGATGTCCGCGCGAACGCCATCGCGCTCGAGGAGCACGCGCACGATCTGGCGGATGGCCGGGTCGTCGTCGACGATGAGAACGCGTTTTTCGGTCACGCTACGGCGGCAGGATATCGAAATCCCGCCAGCCAGGAGCGAACTTCACGCGCACCCATCGGTTTGCCGAAGTAATAGCCCTGCATCCCGTCGCAGCCATGCGCTTCGACCAGCCGGCGGTCTTCCAGGGTCTCGATGCCCTCGGCGATCACGTAGAGGCCGAGGCTGTGCCCGAGTTGCACGATGGCGTCGAAGATCGCCGCGTCGCCGGCGTCGCGCTGCACGTCGCGGAGGAACTCGCGATCGATCTTCAGCGTCGTCAGCGGCAGCCGTTTCAGGTAGACGAGCGACGACTGGCCGGTGCCGAAGTCGTCGACGGCGATGCGCACGCCGAGGGTGCGGAGCTGGTCGAGGACGCTGAGCGTCCACTCCAGATTCTGGAGGGCCGCACCTTCGGTGATCTCCAGCTCGAGGTCGGCCGGCTCGAGGTCGTACTGCTCGAGCGTGTCGTGGACGAAGTGGATGAACTGCGGCTGCGCAAGCTGGTGCGGCGACAGGTTCACGGACATGTGGAAGCCGGAGAGTCCCGTCTGCCGCCACTCCTGCAGCTGCGCGCACGCGGTCCGCAGAATCCAGTCGCCCATCGGGAGGATGAACCGGGTCTCCTCAGCCAGCCGGATGAACTCCACGGGACTGACCGTGCCGTGACCCGGACGGTTCCAGCGCACCAGCGCCTCGAAGCAGCGCACGCTGCGCGTCTCGCGATCGCACAGCGGCTGGTACACGAGCGTGAGCTCGTTGTGATCGAGCGCGCGGTGCAGACTGAGCTCCAGCTCGAGACGCTCCGTGTAGCGCGCGTTCATCGACGACGCGAAGAGCTGCACGGTGTTGCGACCGAGGTCTTTCGCTCGATAGAGGGCGGCGTCGGCGTGCTTGAGCAGCGTCTCCACGTCCATGCCGTCGGACGGATAGAGGCTGATTCCCGCGCTGGCGCTGACGTGCAGCTCGTGGCCGTCGACGATGATCGGATCGCGCAACGCGCCGATGAGCTTCCGTCCGATGCTGCCCGCGTCCTCGCCGCGTGAGATCTCGGGCACGATGACCGCGAACTCGTCACCGCCGAGGCGGGCGATGGTGTCGTCGCCGCGAAGGACGTCGCGGAGGCGGCGGGCGACGACCTGCAGCAGGCGATCGCCGGCGCTGTGCCCGAGGGTGTCGTTCACGACCTTGAAGCGATCGAGATCGACGTACATCACCGCCACGCCGCTCATGCGGCGGCGGGCCTGTTCGATGGCGTGCTCGAGGCGGTCGTGGAAGAGGAACCGGTTCGGGAGATCGGTGAGCGTGTCGCGATATGCGAGATGCTCGAGCGTCTCCTCAGCCAGCTTGCGCTCGGTGACGTCGCGGTAATTGATGACGATCGCGCGAACGGCGCGATTGAAGAGCAGATTCTTGTACGTCCCCTCGATCCAGCGCCATTCGCCGCTGTCGTTCCGCAGCCGGAGCTCGCAGGCCAGCTCATTGCCTTCCGTGGCCACGAGCATGCGCAGGTTCCGGCGGGCCGTCTCGACGTCCTCGGGATGCATCAGGTCGAGGAGGTTCATGCCGCCGAGGTCTTCGTATCCGAGGACGCGCTGCGTCGACGGGCCGCCGTAGAGGACCTGGCCGCGCGTGTCGATGAGGGCGATGCCTTCGGCCGCGTTCTCGACCAGCGCGCGGAAGCGGTCCTCGCTCTTCACGCGATCCTCTTCGGCCTGTTTGCGCGCTTGCTCGGTGTCCGCGTTGAGGATCACGGCCCCCGCGAGATCGGCGACGGCTTTCAGGAAGTCGATCTCGTCCGCCGCGAAATGTCGATCGCTGTCGCTGTAGACGGTGAGCAGGCCGAATGGAGTCTCGCGTCCGGGGACGGGGATGCAGATGCCGGCCTCGATCCGGTGCACGTTGCGGAGGTGCTCGCGATTGACGCGCGGATCGGCAACGACGGTGCGGAAGACGACCGGCGCGCCGTTGGTGAGGGTGCAGAGGAGCAGCGGCTTGTGCTCGCCTCCCGCGTCGCCACACCCGCTGAACGAGGAGTTGGTGCCGACGCCGAAGCGCAGCGAGAGCTCGTTGCCGAGCGCCTGCACGATGCTGACGTAGGAGGCGCCCAGGGCCCACTCGACGACCGCGCAGGTCTGGCCGACGAGCAATCCGACGTCGGCGCGCGTGAGCGCAGCCTGTCCGAGCTCGGCAAGCGCCGCCTGCTGCCGGGCCCGCCGCGCGATCTCCTCGCGCGCAGACACCAGATTCACCGGTTCCATTGCCACCCGTCGTACCCGGCCGCGTCCCAGTGCAATCCGGCTACCATGAGAGCATGCAAAGTGAAGTCGCGCCGAAACAGTCGAGCCGGTTGCTCCTCGTGCTCGTGCTCCTGGTCCTCGCCTTCGCGGCGGGCTTCGTTCCACAGTGGCTCGCCGCGCGCCGCCTGCGGGAGACCCACACCCGCACGTCGATGGAGCTCCGCCTGTCGATTCTGCACCGCGCGCTGGGCGTTGCCAGCCATGAAGTGCAGCGAAACAACTTCGCCAGCGCGAGTGAGGAGGCCGGGCGGTTTTTCGACGACTGCGCCAAGCTCGCGAACACCGAGCCCTTCGCCGGTGACGATCGCACGCGCGTCGCGCTCCTCGGATACGCCAGCCAGCGCGACGAGGTGATGGCGCTTCTGGCCGCGGGAGATCCGGCGGCGCAGGAACGTCTGGCGTCCCTGTATCTGACGATGAACGGCGTGCTGCTGCGCCGCGCGCCGTAACGCGGGCACGGCTCCTGCTCCGGCCGCCAGCGTGGAGATTCGCGCGGCGACTGCGTTCCGGGTGGCGGCCATCGTCTTCGGGCTGCTGATCGCGCTGCGCTTTCTCTGGATCGCTCACGCGATCTTCATCGTCACCTTCCTCGGCGTTCTCCTCGGACTGGCGCTGTCGCGTGCCGTGGACTTTCTCGAAAAGCTTCACATCCGCCGCGGCATCGCCGCGCCGCTGGTGGTGGTCGTCGTCCTCGGACTGCTGGTCGGACTGGGCGCGCTGCTCGCGCCGTCGCTGCGCAATCAGACCCGCCAGCTTTCGACCGAGCTGCCGAAGCTCGTCGATCAGGCCGACCGCTGGCTGCAGCAGACTCCCGCGAAGTCGCTCGTGCAACAGCCGCCGCAGAAACAGGAGCAGCAACCGCAGCAGCAGGGGCAGCCGAAGCCCGACGGTCCGCAGCAGAAGGGAAAGGAGCAGGAACAGAGCGGAGGGTTGCGCGCGCAGCTCGGAAAGGAAGTGCGCGGCTCACTGCAGTTCCTCTTCCCCATCGTGTCGTCGATTTTCGGCGCGGTGGGCGGCTTCGTGCTGGTGATCTTCATCGCGATGTACGTCGCGGCCCAGCCCGGCCTCTATCGCGAAGGAATCCTCCACCTCGTGCCCCACGACAAGCGGCACCGCGCGACGGAGTACATCGACACGCTGTCGAAGACGCTGCGACAGTGGCTCCTCGCGCGACTGATGGCGATGGTGCTGATCGGCGCGATCACGGGCGGCGGACTGGCGCTGCTGAAAGTGGAAGGCGCGGCGGCGCTGGGCGTGCTGGCGGGACTGCTGGAGTTCGTCCCGTTCTTCGGCCCGATCGTGAGCGCCGTGCCGGCCCTCGGCATCGCCCTGCTCGACTCGCCGCAGAAGGCGCTCTACGTCCTGATCCTCTACCTCATCGTGCAGCAGCTCGAGGGAAACGTGATCACTCCCCTGCTGCTGGAGAAGCGGCTGGCCATCCCGCCGATCCTCACGGTAGTGGCGGTGGCGGCGCTGGGCATGGTCTTCGGCGTGATCGGGATGCTGATCGCCGAGCCGCTCCTGGCCGTGGCCATGGTGACGACGAAGATGCTGTACGTGAACGACGTCGTGGGCGACGAGGTGAAGGTCGGCACGGACGAGTGAAGGCGCAGGCGCCGACGCCGAGTCTGACGGCGTAGGCGCCCAGTTTGTTCGTGGCGTTCAGTTCGTACAGTTGCTGCACAGCGATAGGACTTTCGTCATCGCCGTGAACGGGTAGCAGTCGCTCCAGACCCCGCGCGTGATCCGGTAGCGGCGTTTCTGCTGAAACGTGTATCCGCTGAAGCTGTTGTACGTCGGCGTCGGCCACCAGGCCGGGGGATTGTTCGAGACCGGGCCGATCACCGTTCCGGCCGCGTCAATCTCTTCGACCTTCCACGAGAACGAGGCGCCCGTGGGGAGCGGTGCCGTCGTCGCGACCACCTGCACGGTGGACGTGTTGCCGGTGTTGAGCGTGGCCATGAGCTGGAAATCGGGATCGGGGCGCGGCGCGGTCTGGCAGGCGCACGGCTGACAGACGTTCGCCAGCCCGAAGTTGAGGCCATCGCCCTGGGCCTGGTCGATGTCGACGGTGAGCGTGGTGATGTTTCCGGTACTCTGCAGTCGAAGGAGCGTGAACGCGGAGTTGCGGTAATCCGAGCTCGGCGTCGTGCTCCAGCCGCTCGACACTTTCGGACCGGAGATCACGTTCGGCGGCGTGCCCGCGGTGCACGTGGTCGTGCACCACGAATCCTTGCTGGGCGTGATGTACTCCTCCACTTTGGTCACGTTGGTCGACACCGTGGCCACCGAAGAGGAAAAGAGACCGCCGATGATCAGGAGGAGCTTCGACGGATCGGCCGGGGTGCTGAACGTGAAGGTCACCCGGTATGTCAAAAGACCGCCGGTGGTGTTGTAGAAGGCGAATGTGTTCCCATTGGTGGCCCAGTTGTACTGGCCGAGGGTCTGGTTGAGGATGTTGGGGTTGGCGGCAACCGTCAGCGGTTTGGGATTCGCCAACGACTCCGGCGTCGTCGAGAAATTACTCAGCGTCACGCGCACGGGCCCGTTGCACGGCAGATTGGTCTCGACCGGCGCGTTCCACAGGACGGAGCCGGGCGCCGGAAACTCGAGGAACCGGATCGGTGTCTGAGCGAAGGACGGGAACCCGAACAGCAGACCTACCACGAGCACGCACTGGCTGAAGCGTTTCATACCCTCTCCTTTTCGTTTCAGGAAACCGGGACTCTCTCGTCCGGTAGCGAAGGTCGCTACGCTTTCGTTTCGGTCAGCTTTGGATTACACGCTCCCGCGCAGGAAAACATACGGATTCACGGCGCCACCGCGAAAGCAATACAGCCCATAGTGCAGATGCGGTGGCGTTCCACGGGCATTGCCGGAGTCGCCGACGTATCCGATGACCGTGCCTGCGGCGATCACGTCGCCCGGACGCATGTCGCCGAAGCGCTCGAGATGCGCGTAATAGTGCCAGTAGCCGCCCGGCCCCAGCACGCGCACGATCCGTCCGCCCAATTCACTGTGGCCTACGGTGACGACGATGCCCGATGTCGTGCTGACGATCTCCGTCCCCCGCCGCGCGAAGATGTCGATGCCGCGATGGCTGCGCCCACCCGACCGCGGCGCGCCCCACGTGTTCACGAGCTGCGCGGGTTTGACTCCCCGCACGGGCACAGGCAGCGCGGCCGGTGCGTCACTCGTAATGAGTCGCAGTGCGACGACGGGGTGGCGAAATGCGGGGCCAGCGTTCGCGGCGATGTAGGTCGCCACCGCGACGGTTGCGATCAGGAGGAGGGCGGCGAGCCGTTTTCGGCGTTTGGACATCGCGTCACGCGCCGCTCTTGCGTTTTGCCACAGCCAGTAACTTCTCGACGTCCGCGAGATCCTGCCGCCGGCCAGACGCGCGTTTGTTGCGCAAGAGGGCATCCCACCCGATGACCCGCACCGGCTGATCGTCCATCACGGTTTGCACGTGGGCTTGCCAGGCGGTATCGAAATCGACGCCCGAGATCGATGTCAGAAGATCGATCCGATTGGGCGGATACCCGAGTTGAACCACCCGGTTCGACTCGACGAGATCACTCTCGGAGATGCCGAGCCCACCCATTCCGAATGCGGTCAAGGCCGCAAGGATCCGTTGCGCATTGGTAGGAGTCGGGCGAATCAGAAAATCGATGTCGCCGGTGAACCGCGGATGGCCGTGGAACGCCACCGCGTGCCCGCCCACCACGAGGTAGTCAACTCCGTGAGAGTTCAACAATGCGATGAACTCTCTCAAATCGGTCGCCAGCTTCGCCAAGCGTACTCCGGTAGCGTTCCACCAATTCCAGAAGGATCTGCAGCCGCTCCTCGGGGGTCAACTGCGCGTAGTAATCGGCGTCCGCTTCTTCGGCCTCTTCGAAATCGTGGAAGACTCGGACGGAGGTCACTGTACCTGCTTCCGCCGCCCGTGCATTACCACCTGGTAGTCGCTGATCTCGTACTCGCCGATGCCCTCGATGTTGCAGACCTCGACCTGGTTCCAGGGGACGTCGTGGATGCTGCCCGTGTCGGCGTCGATGAGGTGGTGGTGGCGGTCCATGTTCGGGTCGAACACGACCGACTCCGGCGAGAGATGCAGCTCGCGGAGGAGCGACTTCTCCACGAACAGGTTCAGCGTGTTGTAGACCGTGGCCCGCGAGATCATCGGGAAGCGCTCCCGCACCCGCGCCCACACCCGCTCCGCCGACGGGTGCTCCTCGGTGGCCAGCACGTACTGCGCGACGGCCACGCGATGCGCCGACGGATGGATCCCGTGGCTCCGCAACACGTCCAGGACGTCCGGTGTCATGAAGAGATTACGCGCGCGACGACGCGTGCATGTCAAGTCGCCCCGCCGTTTTATCATCCATCGCGCATGCGGTCGCTCCCGGCTCCCCTCACTCCCCTCCTCGGCCGCACGCGCGAGCTCGAAGAGACGGAGCGGCTGCTCGACAACACGCGGCTGCTCACCATCACCGGCGCCGGCGGCAGCGGAAAGACTCGCCTGGCGCTGGAGCTCGCGAAGCGCGTGCAGACGCGTTTCGACGATGCGGCGTGGGTGGAGCTCGCGCCGCTGACCGACCCCGAGCTCATCGCCCAGCAGCTCCTGGTCGGCCTGGGCATGCGCGAGCTGCCGACGCAGGACGTCGCCCAGGTCGTCATCGACACCGTGCGCGATCGCGCGGTGCTGTTCATCCTCGACAACTGCGAGCACGTCGTCGATGCCGCGGCCGAGATCGCGGACGACGTCCTGCGCAGTTGTCCGAACGTGAAGATCCTCACCACCTCGCGCCAGGCGCTCGGGCTCACCGGCGAGCAGACCTGGCTGGTCCCGCCGCTGTCGATCGACGACGCGGTCCAGCTCTTCGAGGAGCGCGCCCGCGCCGTCAAGCCGTCGTTCACGCGGAGCGACGTGGTGGCCGACATCTGCCGCCGCCTCGACGGCATCCCGCTGGCGATCGAGCTGGCCGCCGCGCGCGTCCGCGTGCTCACCGTCGAGCAGATCGCCGAGCGCCTCGACGATGCCTTCAAGCTGCTCACCGCCGGCTCGCGCACGATGCCGCGGCATCGCACGATCTACGAGACCATCGACTGGAGCTATCGCCTCCTCTCCGAGCCGGAGCAGGCCCTGCTCCGCCGCCTGGGGATCTTCGGCGGCAGCTTCACCCTTGACGCCGCGGAGGCAATCTGCGGCGAGAACGTCTTCGAGCTGCTCTCCGCGCTGGTCGACAAATCGCTGGTGATCTTCGAGCACCAGCGCTATCGCCTGCTCGACACCGTGCATCAATTCGCCGAGGAGAAGCTGAAGGCGTCGGGCGAGGAGGAGACGCTCCGCGAGCGCCACGCGCGCTGGTACGTGGGGCTGGTCGAGGAGCTCGAGCCGCGCATCTTCGCCGGGGCGGGCGACGCCGACGCGATGGGGCGCATCGACGAACAGATCGGAAGCATCCGCCGCATCTTCGACTCCGCCGTCGATCCCGAGCTGGAGCTGCGGCTCGTGTACGCGCTGCACTGGTACTGGTTCGCGCGCGGACATTTTCACGAAGCGCGGCGGCGCATCGAGGCGGCACTCGAGCGTGGTGTCATCCCGAGCGAAGTCGAGGGATCCCCCGCTTCAGGGAGTCCCTCGACTTCGCTCGGGATGACACAGGCTCGCGCCCGTGCCATCGTCGCGGCCGGACACGCCGCGGTGTGGCAGGGCGACTTCCCCTCGCTGCTGCCGCGCATTCACGAGGCCGTGCGCGCGAACGTCCCCGGCGCGCACATGCTCCTCGGCACCGCGCTGGCGTTCTCGGAGGGCGAGCACGAGGCGGCGAAGAAGGCGTTCGAGCGCTCGGAGGAGCGGGCGCGCCAGCAGGGCGGCGGGACGCTGCTCGCGTTGACGCTGTACTGGTCGGGACTGGCGGCGCAGACGCGCGGCGATCTGAAGTCCGCGCGCGCCGCGTTCGAGGAGGCGGTGGCGATCGGCGAGACCACGCAGAACCGCCCCGCCATCGCCCACCCCCTCACCGTCCTCGGGCATCTCGCGCTGCGCGAGCGCAAGCTCGACGAGGCCATCCGCTCCTTCCGCCGCGCCCTCGACATCCACACCGAGCTCGATGACCGGTGGGGACTGACGCAGGTCGTCGAAGGCATCGGTCTCGCGCTCCTCGACACGCGCGACGCGGAGACGGGCACCCGACTCCTCGCCGCCGCGTCCGCGGCCTGGCTGCACCTCGGCGCACGTCCGGGGCGCCACGAGGCGGCGGAGCGCGAAAAGGACGAGCGCATCCGCGAGGCCATCGGGGACGACCGTCTCCGCGTAATCCTCGCCTCGGGCGCGGCAATGTCGTACGACCAGATGGTGGCGCTCGCGCGCGACCGCATCGGGCAGATCGCCGCAGCGCCGGTCCTTCGCGTGCGCGCGCTCGGCCCGGTCGAGGTCTGGCGTGGCGACACGCTCCTCGACGTCGGCTCGCAGCGCGATCTCCTCCTCTTCCTTCTCTCTCATCCTCTCGGTGCTACGAAAGAACAGATCGGCGCCGCGCTCTGGCCCGACGTCGAGCCGGCGAAGCTGCGCAACAACTTTCACGTGAGCGTGCATCGCCTGCGCAGGGTGCTCGGCGGCAACGAGTGGGTCGAGGCCAAAGGGGACACGTACGTGATCCGGCCCGGCATCGAGTACGACGCCGGCACGTTCGAGCGCGACGCGAACGCCGCGCTGCGCGCCCGCGATGCCGCACGGTTGGAGCGGGCGGTGGCGCTCTACCGCGGCGATTTCTTCGAGAATGCGAGCATCGGCGAATGGTTCCACGACGTGCGCGACCGCTTACGAGAGCTGTATATGAAGTGCCTGGCCATGCTCGCGCGCATGTCGAACGACCCCGAGGCCTGGCAGCGGCTGGTCGATGCGGATCCGACCGACGAGGAAGCGGCGCGTAACCTCATGAAAACACTGGACCCCGCGGGGGCGATGCGAGTCTACCGGCGACTCGCCGAGACGCTCAAGCGCGTGCTCGACGTCGAGCCGGAGCCGGCCACGACCGCGCTCGCGGAGCGGATCCGTAAAAGCACGTAACTGTGGAGCGGCGGCCGCTTCGGCCGCCGTTGCTCTTCCGGCGGCCG